>NZ_JBEYHH010000007.1:0-257752 GCF_040635175.1 Streptomyces sp. NPDC006997 | reverse complement strand
CGGCTCGACATCCGCGCCCGCTATCTGCTCGATGGTGGTGTCGCTCATGAGGCGTCTCCTTGATCATCGGATCCGCCGATCATTGAACACTCCCGGTGGCAGCTGCGCGGGCGCCGGACGTATGCCTTTGAGCACGCTGGCCTGACGTACGCCTAGTCATAGAGAGGCGGCGCCCGGCGCCTCCGCGGCGGTCATCACTGCCTCAACGGTGACAACCGCGTGGGCGTCGGACGGACGCCTATCGGTTCCCCGGCCCCGACACCCAAGGACAGATCGGCGGCGTCGGCGCCCATGCATCTGTCACCGTTCAGCCGGTGTTGGCGCCCGCTGGCGCTGGACGGACGCCTGACGTCCCTCCCGGCATGCGATGGCTACCGAAAGATCGGCGCCGTCCAGCGCCGCCGGGCGTCAACACCCATCGATTGATCACTCGTTGGTGTTGGTGGTGCGAGCCCGCTCCGTGGTGACCTCTTGTGAAGCCCGAGCCGTCCGAGCTCCCGCAGAGACCGAGGCCCGTGGGACGAGCTGGTGGCGCGAACAGCTACTGAGGTGGCGGACCAGCCAGAAGGGCTGAGTCCTGGGATTAGGTCGCTGCGTGGCCTGCATGAGCTCGTGACCAGCAGGAACAGTACGGCGGAGGGAAAGACTTGATCTACTGCGGAATCGACTGGGCCGAACGCGCGCACGACGTCGCCCTGGTCGACGACAGCGGCCAGTTACTGGCCAAGCGGCACATCACCGACGACGCGGCCGGCTACAAGATCCTGCTGGACCTGCTCGCCGAATACGGCGACACCGAGGAGGACCCGATCCCGGTCGCGATCGAGACCTCCCGCGGTCTGCTCGTCGCAGTGCTGCGGACGGGCAAACGGCAGGTGTTCGCGATCAACCCGATGGCCGCCGCCCGCTACCGCGACCGGCACTCCGTCTCCCGCAAGAAGTCCGACTCCGGTGACGCCTTGGTCTTGGCCAACATTCTGCGCACCGACATGCACGTCTACCGGCCGCTGCCGCAGGACAGCGACCTGGCCCGCGCCCTCGCCATTCTTGCCAGGGCTCAGCACCGCGGACGCCGCCCACACCCAACACGCGATCGGCCGCTGGCTGTGCGACCACGGCGCCCACCACATCGCCGTCTTGAGGGGCAAATCACACTGGCCTGCTCGAGCCGTTGAGGAAACTGCCGTGGGCTGTCATTCCGGTCGACCACAAGGACCGCAGCACAGGCCGGGGCCGGCTCAAGGTCCGGCACCTCAAGACTGTCGCCTTCCGGCACCTCGACTACCCCGGCGCCCGCCAGGCCCTGCGCGTCATGCGCTGAGCCAAGGGCCTGACCAGCAAAAGGATCACCATCGAACGGCGCTACTTCGTCACCAGCCTCCCGCCCGGCGCCGCCACGGGCGAACAGCTCGCCGGCTGGATCCGAGGGCACTGGAAGATCGAGAACCAGCTCCACCACGTCCGCGACACCACCTTCGCCGAGGACGCCTCCACCACCCGGACCGGCAGCCTGCCCCGCGTGATGGCAAGCCTCCGCAACCCCGCCATCAGCGTCTTCCGCCAGGACGGCCGCACCGACATCGCCACCGCTACTCGTCACCACGTCCGCCACCCCAACCGACCGCTGACCGCACTGGGATGGACGTGGTCAACCAGGGCTCGGGTGCTCAACCGGGCGGAACGACAACACGCAATGTCCCTGGTTCATGACCCGCCCGACGCTGCTCAGGCCCAGGTGCGGGAGCACAGCACCAGGCGGTGGCCGTCCGGGTCGGCGATCGTCACACCGTGCTCGTCCCAGTACGGGTTGTGCGCCGTAACGCGGGTACCGCCGGCCGCGACTAGGCGGGCGATCAGGGACTCGTCCGCCGGCTTGCCGAGGTAGACGACGAACAGGTCATCCACCGTCGGGGTCGGTTCCAGCGGCTGCTCCGGGTCGTGTGTCAGCTCGAAGTGCCAGGCGGCGCCGGGCGGGCCGACCATCAGCAGGTCGTGCTGGCCCGGAACGCGCTCGGTCGTGCGCCACAGGACGGCCAGGCCGAGGCCGTCCACGTAGAAACGTGTGGCGGCGGCGAGGTCCCGCGAGGGCCGGGCCACCCGGACTGGGACGGTGGAGTCGATCATGCCGAGACCTCCAGGGCAGCCCGCCAGACGGGGCTGTCGACGTAGTGGTTGTCGAACCGCTCCGCGGAGGCGGCGATCTCCTTCGCGTCGGCCTCGCCACGCATCACCCGGCCGAGCAGGCGCAGGTAGTCAAACCGGCCCATGCCCGGAGTGAAGACGAACAGTACGTCCGCCTCACAGCCGGGCGCCGCGGCGAAGGCGTGCGGGGTGTGGGGCGGCACGGCCAGGAAGTCACCCGCCTCCAGGATGGTGACCTCCTCACCCACCAGCACCTGAAGGGACCCGCTGATCACGAAGAACAGCTCCGTCGCCTTGGTGTGGAAGTGGGCGGGCGCTCCCACGGCCCCCTTGGTGAACGTGGACCGGTAGCTGGTGAAGCCGTCGGTGGTGCTGTCCGAGTCGGCGAGCAGCGTCATCACACTGCTGGGGTCGGCACAGGTCTCGGCCTCGGTGTGACGGGTCAGTACCGGCCGTCCGCCGGTCACTGGGATCTTCATGTCGTGCCCTTTCCAGGGGATCGAGGAATGGTGCAGGGAGTCGAGAGGGCCGTGAGCTCTCCGGGAGGCCCATGTTCGGTTCTGCGGGGCGGGCGTCAACCGAAGATCACGGTGGGTTCGCCGGTGTACCAGGTGTTGTCGATGCGAAGCCGACGGATGACCCAGCGGTCGCCGTCGCGGACCAGGTCGACGTCGTAGGGGTTCTTCAACAGCGCATGTCTGGCGGGGTCGGCACTGAGCAGGTGCTGCGCTTCCACCAGGGCTGTGAGCCGGGCGGTGTCGCCATCGATCGTGATCCGCGTGTTGGTGACCTGGTGTGTGGTGTCCACCCGGCCGGTGAACATGGTCAGAATGGTGGTGACGATGGTGTCGCGCCCGGACATCAGTGGCGGCTTGGCCCCCCATTTCGAGGCGGCCGGGCGGAAGTCCAGCTCGGCGTCAGCGGCGAAGGCCGAGGCGAACAACTCCTTGTCCTTGAGGTCCTGGCCCAGGCCGAAGCGGTAGAGCGCGTCGGTGATCTCCGCCCGGTCCCTGAGCTCCGCGACGACTGCGGAGGTGTCGTGCGCAGGGGCGGTCAGGGCCCGGTCGCGGGTGACGTACATGATGTTCTCTCCTGTACAGGTGAGGTGGCCTTTCAACGCCTCCGATCCTGCTGCGGTCCGGACAGGGCATCAATGCGCACGTGCGCAACGATCGTGAAGCCTCGATTAACGATGGGAAGGTGCGGGATGCTGGAGCGGCACGAGCTGGAGGCGTTCCTGACACTCGCCGAAGAGCTGCACTTCGGCCGCACCGCCGAGCGGCTGCACGTCTCCACTGCCCGGATCAGCCAGACCATCGCCAAACTGGAGCGCCGCATCGGCGTCCCGCTGTTCAACCGCACTAGCCGCCGGGTGGAGCTGTCCCTGCTGGGACGACAGCTGTATGAAGAGACACTCCCCGCCTGGTCCCGGATCACCGACGCGTTCGAGCGGGCCGTCGACGCAGGGAGGGGGCTGACCGGGCTGCTGCGGGTCGCCTTCACGGGGCCGGCGGCAGGCCAGCTGCTGGTCGGGGCGACGCAGGCGTTCCGCACCCGGCACCCCGACTGTGAGGCCCAGATCAAAGAGGCACACCTGCCGCAAGTCCTGCCGTGGCTGCGTAGCGGCCAGGTGGACATCGCGCTGACCTGCCATCCGATGCACGAGGAGGGCATCGTCATGGGGCCGGTCCTGGTGCGGGAGGCACGCATGCTCGCCGTGCCGACAGGGCACCCGTTCGCCCGCCGCGCAACCGTCTCCGTGGAAGATCTGGCTCGCGTGACCGTGCTGCAGATTCCCGAGACGCTGCCGCAGTCCCTGCGCGAGGACCGGGCGCCGAGCCGGACCCCCACGGGGAGACCGATCGCACTCGGTCCGTCGGCCATGACGTTCAACGAGGCGCTGACCTTCGTGGGCGCCGGGGAGGGGGTCTTCGCCGTCGGCGCCCACACCAGGCGCTACTTCGCTCGCCCCGACGTCGCCTATGTCCCCTTCGAGGACGCAGCGCCAGTGGACTGGGGCCTGGTATGGCCCGCCGACGGTGCGACAGCCCGCGTGCGCGCCTTCAGCGAGACAGCACTCAACCTGGTACAGGCACCTGCACCGAACCCCTGACCGTCAGCGACGGCCCGGACGCCGCGCGGGCAGAGCGCGCGAGCACCGGATCGACGACCCGCGGCCCGAGTGCTCTCGACGAAGCCGACCACGCTTCACGCTCGCAGAAATGAGTAGTTCTGGGAGACCGGAGACCTCCGTCGGATCATGTCCGGTTTGCCGCTGATCTTCGTTCTCGCGACCTCTCGACAGACAACTTCCGCACAAGGCCCCTCGCGACAGGTTCTGCGCCATGCCCCAGCTCGCCGAACCGGCCGCTGCCATCGAACGGTTCGACTGTCCCACCTGTGAGGTGCCCGCCGGACGCACCTGCCCGCCTGCGGCGGCAAGGTCGCCCCGCAGCACCACACCCCCGCGCTTCATGCTCGTCCCCCAGCCGGTACGGGCGGACGGAGCGGCCTGGCGTTTCTCGTGGGCGTAATGGGTGGAAGGGGCGATCTTGCAGTCGTGCTCGGTGAGCGTCCTGCAGATCGGCTCGACCCCGCCGAAGCGGTCCCGTATCTCGTCGATGACCGCTACGAGCGCGTGTGTGGCCGGTCGAGCTAGGCCGCGAGGAAACCCGCCGCTGCCTTGAGGATCTCGTTGGCCCGCTTCAGCTCGGCGTTCTCCTTCTTCAGCGCCTTGAGCTGGGCGGACTCCTCCGCTGTCGTCCCTGGACGCGTGCCCGCGTCGACCCCGTGCTGCTTCACCCGGTTCCGCAGCGTCTCCCGCGAGCCGATGCCGAGCTTGTCGGCCACCGTCTGCAGAGCGGCCGTCTCGTTCGGGTAGTCGTCGCGGACCTCGGCGACCATGCGCACCGCACGGCGGCGAAGCTCAAGCGATCCGTTCATGAAATCGAGTCTCCATCCGAGCCGGGCGGTGCATCTCCGGCTCAGCCCCGCTGGGGGCAGTCGCCGACCTGCGGAAGCATCTGGTCGAAGTGCCTGATCCACGGGCCCGTCGTGGCATCCGCCACCCGCGGACGGCCCACTCGCCGCCTCCTGGCTGCGCCGTTCTGTCCGGCGCCGCCTCGACCACGTCGATCGGCGAGTGGGTCGCCGACGCGCCGCAGCGCGTCCTGACCCTGCTCGGGTTCCGCCCCGACCCGCTGACCGGCCTGATCCGCCCACCCCGTGCCACGGTGATCCGTCTCGTCCCTGCCCGCCGCGGACGGCGACTACATCCACCGGCCGATGCCGGACGTCGGGAGCATCGCCTTCGAGACCACCGGCCGCCTTTTGTGACAGAGGCGTTGACCCAGGCAGGTGCAGGATCTATCTTCTGGCCGAGTTTGCGAACGGTGTTCGAAATACCGGCCCGGAGGGAGTACTCCGTGAGACCTGCGCTCGGCCGTCGAACGGTCCTGGGCGTGATCACCGGCTCGGCCGCCGCCGCCCTCACCCGCGTCCCGGCCGGTACCGCCCATCCCGCCGTGCCCGCGTCACCCGGCGTCACGCGCACGAACACCATCGCCGAGCAGCGGGCGCACACCAGCAGTGTGGTGGACGCCCTTACTTGGGCTCCGGAGAGCCACTTAACCAACGGCAAGTGGTCCATCCACTTCGCCGCCGGCGACGCGAACGACATCTGGAGGATCCGGCCGTACGTCCCGCAGTGCACGGCCACGAACCCGGTCACGGGCGCCTGGACGGAGAAGGGCCGCATAGCACTGCCGCTGGACACCTCCTCCCCGGCCGCGACGACCTTCGCCGTCAACGGCGCCCGCTGCCTCTGCCGGGCGCAGCACGACCCGGCCGTCGGTCGGGGCACCAGCCTCTCCATAGCACGGATGCCCAGCCCGTGGGCCGTCACCGGCGCACCGGTCATACTCAGCCGGCCGACGGCATCGTGGGAGACCGCCGGAGCCGAGACGGTCGACGAGGGCCCGGCCGTGACCCAGCGGGGCGGCAAGGTCCTCATGACCTTCTCGGCCAGCGCCACCGCCGCCGACTACCGCAGGGATCGGTTCGTCCGGCACTGGAAGTACCACGCCAGGATCGAGCCGAGCGTCTCGCCGCTGGCCGACTCGCAGTGCCGTGTGATCACCGGGCTCGTCAGCAGCCGCACCGTCTCCCTGAAGTCGGCGCACTTCCCCGGCTACTTCATGCACCCCCGGAACTGCGAGGCGCGGGTGGAGAAGTACGACGTGACGTCGCTGTTCGCCGGTGACGCCTCCTGCACGGACCCGGCCGGCCTCTCCGACGCCGTCGGCGTCTCGTACGAGTCGCACGGCCTCCCGCGCCGCCACCTCCACCACTACGACTACCCGCCGCACGTCCAGCCGCTCGGCACGGCGACCAACCGGGCCGACGCCACCTTCTCCACCCAGTGAGACACAGTTACGTTCCGTCACCACTCGGGCAGCTTCGACGGCCCTCTCTCGTCACGAAAGGGTGCACGATGTCCTTCTCCGTCAGCAGACGGCGCCTCCTTCAAGCCGCCGGGGCCACCGCCGCCGCCTCCGCCACCGGCTCCTTCGTCGGCGCATTCCCCGCCCACGCGGCCGTCCCACCCGCGAAGGCCGACATCGGGGTCTCCGCGCACCCCTTCGCACTCGGCCAGGTCCAGCTCACCGCAAGCCGGTGGCTCGACAACCAGAACCGTACGCGGAACTACCTGCGGTTCGTCGATGTCGACCGCCTGCTGTACAACTTCCGCGCCAACCACCGGCTGTCGACCAACGGAGCGGCGACCAACGGCGGTTGGGACGCGCCGAACTTCCCCTTCCGCACCCACGTCCAGGGGCACTTCCTCACGGCATGGGCCCAGCTGTACGCCGTGACCGGGGACACCGTCTGCCGGGACAAGGCGAACTACATGGTCGCGGAGCTGGCCGAATGCCAGGGCAACAACAACGCCGCCGGTTTCAACGCCGGCTACCTCTCCGGCTACCCGGAGTCCGACTTCACCGCTCTTGAGCAGCGGACCCTGAGTAACGGCAACGTGCCGTACTACACCATCCACAAGACCCTCGCCGGCCTGCTGGACGTATGGCGCCACATCGGCAGCACACAGGCCCGGGACGTGCTGCTCGCCCTGGCGGGGTGGGTCGACTGGCGCACCGGCCGGCTGAGCAGCCGGCAGATGCAGACCATGCTGGGCACCGAGTTCGGCGGCATGAACGCCGTGCTGACCGATCTCTACCAGCAGACAGGCGACGCGCGGTGGCTCACCGTCGCCCGGCGGTTCGACCACGCCGCGGTGTTCGACCCCCTGGCGGCCAACCAGGACCAGCTCAACGGGCTGCACGCCAACACCCAGGTACCCAAGTGGATCGGAGCCGCCCGGGAGTACAAGGCCACCGGCACGACCCGCTACCGGGACATCGCCACCAACGCCTGGAACATGTGTGTCGGCACGCACACCTACGCCATCGGCGGCAACAGCCAGGCAGAGCACTTCCGCGCTCCGAACGCCATCTCCGGCTACCTGAACCGGGACACGTGCGAAAGCTGCAACACCTTCAACATGCTCAGTCTGACGCGGGAGTTGTTCGCGCTGGACCCCGGCCGGGCCGAGCTGTTCGACTACTACGAGCGGGCGTGGCTGAACCAGATGATCGGCCAGCAGAACCCGGCCGACAGCCACGGCCACGTCACCTACTTCACCCCGCTCAACCCGGGAGGCCGACGCGGTGTGGGCCCGGCGTGGGGCGGCGGCACCTGGAGCACCGACTACGGCACGTTCTGGTGCTGCCAGGGCACGGGCCTGGAGATGCACACCCGGCTGATGGACTCCGTCTACTTCCGCAGCGACAACACGCTGATCGTGAACCTGTTCGTGCCCTCGGTGCTCAACTGGTCGGAGCGCGGCATCACGGTCACCCAGACCACGTCATACCCGAACAGTGACACCACGACCCTGCAGGTCACTGGCAACGTCAGCGGAACGTGGGCGATGCGCATCCGCATCCCGGCCTGGACCACCGGGGCGACCGTCAGCGTCAACGGCACGGCGCAGAACCTCGCCGCCACACCCGGCACATACGCCACGCTGAGCCGCTCGTGGACCTCCGGTGACACGGTCACCGTCCGCCTGCCCATGCGGATCGTCATGCGAGCGGCCAACGACAACCCGGACGTCGCCGCGATCGCCTACGGCCCGGTGGTCCTGTCCGGCAACTACGGCGACTCCACGCTCAGCTCCCTCCCGTCGCTGAACACGTCCTCGATCACCCGGACCAGCAGCAGCTCGCTCGCCTTCACCGCCACGGCTAACGGCTCCCCCGTCAGCCTGGGCCCGTTCCACGACGCGCACGGCCACAACTACACCGTCTACTGGAACACCGGCGGCAGCACCGTCCGTCTCGCCAACGCCGGCAGCGGTCTGGTACTGGGCATCCAGGACATGTCGACCGCCGACGGTGGCCGCGCCCTGCAGTGGTACGACTCGGGCACCGCCGACCACAACTGGCATGTGATCAGCGACGGAAACGCGGTCCGCTTCCGCAATGCCCACAGCGGCAAGGTGCTCGGCGTCCAGGGCATGTCCACGACCGACGGCGCGACCATCCTGCAGTGGTCGGACAACGGCACCGCCGACCACCGATGGACGCTGCTCGACCAGGGAGACGGAACCTACAAGATCCGCAACTCGCACAGCGGCAAGCTGCTCGCCATCGCGAACAACTCCACCGCTGTGGGCGCGTTCGCGGTCCAGGACTCGGACAACGGCACCGCCGACAACCGGTGGCGCATCCTGAGGGACTGATACCGCAGCGGATGGAATCCCGGGCGGTCCTCCGTGGCGTCCGTGAGTTCGGCGTCGAGGCGCAAGGCGCCGGTCCACAGCGCATGGGGCCGTCCGTGCCCAGACCGTTCGAGAACAGCGGGCTGTACGGTGCGCACCGGCTCCCCGAGTCCGACAGCCAAGGAAATCCGATCCGGTAAACGGAATGGGGGACGGTCCAGTCGATTGACAACCCGAAGTGGGGTGGCGAGACCTCGGCGCCCGGTCCGGCGACAACGGCTCGACCCGCGCCCACTGCGCATCACTCAACAACACGCTCCGACGAACGATCCGCACCTTCCAAGGCAACGGCTGTCCGCTGCACCGATCAGACGGGCCGCAGAACCTGATCAGACTCTGCGGAAGCGGCCACGGCGAACTCGGCGAAGCCCATGTTGCCGAGCGTCACGTTCACATGGACCGCGTGCACCGCGGCGGGCGCGGCCCGGAACTCCCGGGGCTCCGGCGACTCGATGAGCTCCTGATAGTAGACGGGATCAAGATCAGCCTCGTCCTCCCAGACCGTCGTCAAAGCCAGCAGCGCCCGCGTCGGCGACTGCATCGTGTGACGGTCTGCGAGGAAAACGACACTCAGATGCTCGTCTTCGCCCACCGCGGCGAGAACCTCATCAGCTGTCGCCCCCGACCAAGCACGCGCATCAACCACCCGCACACCTGCGGGAGACTCGCCGTCCGGCCCCCACGGCCAGGCAGTACTCGCTCAGGGCCCTCCGGCATGGTCATGCCCAGGACTCTCCCATGCCGCACCGACACCCGGCCCCCTCAGAAGTGATCCGGAAGTAGCGCCCCCGCGGCGGAGGTGGCGCCGGCGCCGAAAAGCGGCAGGTCCGCGATATCGGTGGCCGCCCCCGCCCACGGCGAGGACGGTCAGACGCCCCGGCGCTCACACTCCGCTGGCGCCCTCGCCGCCGCTCTGCCCGGCGGGCAGCGAGCGCCCGTTCCCTCCCGCGTCCGGCAGGGCGGGGGCCTCGTCGTGCTCGCGCGCCGCCCGCGCGAGATGGCGGCGCTGCCGGTAGGGGTTGTCGGGTGGCAACTTGCTCGACACCCGGCCGTACATGCCGAACGTGGCGATGACCAGCCCCATGACGAAGCTGAAGATGACGTTCGTCATCCCGAAGTCGAGGAAGTTGGCCGGACGGTCCAGGACGAAGAGGTGGAAGAGGCCGCTCAGGACGAAGAGCGTGCCGACCGTCATGTTGAGGACGGACGCGAAGTTGCCCCCGACCACCGCTCCGACGAGCAGCGTCAGACCGAAGACGGCCGAGAGGGAGCTGAGCGCGACGTTGGTGGTCAGGCCGGCGATCGTGTCGCCCGCCGTGTCGAACGGGCTCAGCGCGTCGGCGAAGCCGAGACCCGCGAAGACCAACAGGACGAGCCCGCAGAACCCGGCCCCGTAGCGGTAGACGGTGGCCAGATGGTGATCGACGGGCAACTCATCTCTTAGCTTCATGCCCGCCTTTCGTTGGATATGACCGCTTTGGATGCGTGAGGGACCGTCGCGCGTCGCCCGCGTCCACCGGACGGCCACCGGGATGATGCGCGACCTCGCCCGGGACGTGATGCTGGTCCCACCAGCCCCCAGCCCAAGCCCCAGCCCCGTCCGGGCCGTGGAGACTGAGGAGACACCCGCCGTGCACTGGCTCTTTGGCGACCAACTCGGCCCCCACTTCCTCACCCGGGGAGAAGAGGGACCCGACCGCGACACCCCGCTCCTCATGATCGAGGCCCGCTCCGTGTTCCGGCGGCGCCGCTTCCACCGGGCCAAGGCCCACCTGGTGCTGTCCGCGATGCGCCACCGCGCGGCCGAACTCGGCGACCGCGTCACGTACGTGCATGCCGACACCTACCGCCAGGGCCTGGACCGGGCCGCCTCGGGACATCCGGTCACCGTGCACCACCCCACCTCCCACGCGGCCCTCGGGCTGGTGCGGGCGCTGCCCCGGGTGTCGGTGGGCCCCGCCCGCGGGTTCCTCGTGCCGATGGCCGACTTCGCCGCGTGGGCGGACCACCACGGCGGAACGGGTCTGCGGCAGGAGGACTTCTACCGCTGGGTCCGCCGGGGGCACGACCTGCTCATGGACGGCGACCAGCCCGCGGCGGGCCGGTGGAACCTCGACCACGACAACCGGGAGCCCCCGCCCCGTGACACCGCGGCCCTCCAGGTCGGGCGCCCCTACCGGCCTCGGGAGGACGAGATCGACGAGGAGGTCCGCGACGACCTCGACCGCTGGGAACGCGACGGCGACGTCCGCTTCGTCGGGCGGGACGGTCCGCGCCTGTTCCCCGCGACCCGCGCGGAGGCGCTACGGGCCCTGCGGCGCTTCGTCGAGCACCGCCTGGCCACGTTCGGCCCCTACGAGGACGCCATGCTCGCCGCCGACCCCGTCATGAGCCACAGCCTGCTCTCCTCCTCCCTGAACCTCGGCCTCCTCGACCCCGCCGAGTGCGTCCAGCAGGCCGAGGGCGCGTGGCGCGCGGGCCGGGCGCCGCTGAACAGCGTCGAGGGCTTCGTACGGCAGATCGCCGGCTGGCGCGAGTACGTCTGGCAGCTCTACTGGTACTTCGGTGCGGACTACCGGCGCTCCAACGCCCTGGGGCACACCGCCCCGCTGCCCGACTGGTGGAGCGACCTGGACGCGGACGCCGTCCGGGCGAACTGCCTGCGCACCGTCCTGGCCCAGGTGCGGGACACGGGCTGGACGCACCACATCCCCCGGCTGATGGTCCTCGGCAGTCACGCCCTCCAGCGTGGCTGGCACCCGGCCGCGGTCACGGACTGGTTCCACCGCTGTTTCGTGGACGGCTACGACTGGGTCATGGTCCCGAACGTCGTGGGCATGTCCCAGTACGCCGACGGAGGGCGCATGACGACCAAGCCCTACACCTCGGGCGGCGCCTACGTGCACCGCATGAGCGACCTGTGCGGCCCCTGCGTCTACCGGCCCGGCGATCGCACCGGCGACCAGGCCTGCCCCTACACCGCCGGCTACTGGGCGTTCCTCGACCGGCACCGGGAGCGGCTGGCCCGCAACCACCGGGTCGCCCGGCCGGTACGGCAACTCGACCGCCTCACCGATCTCGCGGACGTCCGCGCACAGGAGCGCGCGCGGGGTGACACACCGCCGTGAGTACGGGACAGCGGTCGGTGCATCCCTGGAAGGGCGCCGGGCGGAAGGAGGGCCGTGCGGACAACCAAGAGTGAGAAGGGGCCGTGTATGCCTGGACTGCCGCCGGTGACGGCCCCACCGGCCGAACCCGTGGACGCCCCTCTCGCGGCGGCCGACGCCGTGGGCACCGTCCTCGGACAGGTACTCGACGAACGGCTGCGTCTCTCCCGTGCCGTCGACCCCGTCTTCGGCCGGGAGCTGGCCGACCGCCTCGCCACGCTGGCCACGCGGGGCGGCAAGCGGCTGCGCACCGCGTTCGCCCACTGCGGCTGGCGCGCCGCGGGCGGCTCGGGAGACCCCACCGCCGTGCTGCGTACGGGAGCCGCCCTCGAACTGCTCCAGGCCTGTGCCCTGATACACGACGACGTGATGGACGGGTCGGTGCGGCGACGCGGCGTACCGGCCCTGCACGTCCAGCTCGCCCGCGGGCACTGGGCGGCGGGTATGCACGGCTCCTCGGAGTCCTTCGGCACGTCGGCCGCCGTCCTCGCCGGTGACCTGGCGCTCGCCTGGGCGGACGACCTGCTGGCCGAGACGGCACTCGGTACGCCGCACGGCGCGCGCCTGCACGAGGAGTGGCGGGCGATGCGCACCGAGATGGTCGCCGGACAGTACCGGGACCTGCACGCCCAGGCCGCCCGGTCCTCCGGGGTCGACGAGGCGCTGACCATCGCCACCCTGAAGAGCGCCCTCTACACCGTCGCCCGGCCGCTCGCGCTGGGCGCGTGCCTCGCCGGAGCCGAGGAGCGGGTGCTGGACGCGCTGCGGGCGGCCGGCCGGTGCGCCGGGCTGGCCTTCCAACTGCGCAACGACCTCGTGGGGGCCTTCGGCGACCCGGCGCAGACCGGCGAGCCGGCCGACGACGACCTGCGCTCCCGCAAGCTCACGTACCTCCTCGCCGTCGCCGTCCGTCTCGCCGACGCGGGCGACGACCGCCAGGCCGCCGCGGCGCTGGCGCCGGACGCGGACCTGCGGTCCGGGAGCGCCGTGCGGCAGGCGCGGTCCGCGCTGCGGCGCACCGGCGCCCGGGAGGTGGTGGAGGCGAAGATCGAGGAGCTGGCCGACCTGGCCCTGACGCACTTCGACCGCTCCGGCGCGCCCCCGGCCGCACGGCACGGGTTCGCCGCGCTGGTCGAGCGCGCGACGGGCGCGGTCCCGAGCGCGGAGGAGGAGGTCGCGTGAGACGGTGCCCGCGCCGACCGGTCATGTCGTCCTGCTGACCTCCGAGGTGTCCGCGATGCCCGACGCCACCCCGCGAGGCGCGCCGGGCCGGTACGACGCCGGCCGCCGTAAGCCCCGGTCCGGTGTCACGGGGACACCGACGACTCCACAGCGGCGACCGCCTCGGCGAGCCCCGAGGGGCGCGCCAGACCGGCCACCGCCTGCCCGGCCCAACCGGGGCCCAGGGTCAGGACGACCGCCCTGCGACGGGCGCCGCGCACGCCCCACTCCATCGCGGCCACGTACTGGGCCAGCGGCCGACTGGCCGTCGTGCGCGACTGCGCCCAGAGGCCCACCACGGCCGGCCCGGTCCTGCGCACCGCCGCGACGAGCGACTCGACGGGGAGGGCGCCGCCGAACATCCGCACCGGGACGCCCCGCTCCGTCAGCGCCGCGGACAGGACCTCCAACGGCAGGGTGTGGTTCTCCCCCGGCACGCAGGCGAGCACCGTGGTGGCGCCGGGCCGGTCCGGCACCGTGTGGGCGGTGGCGCGCCGGAGCGCGCCGGAGACGTGCCAGGACAGGAAGTGCTCGACCTCGACGTACTTCTCGCCCGAGGTCTCCCACTTGCGGCCGACGGCCCGGAGCGTCGGCATGATCACCTCGGTCCAGGCGGCGACCAGCCCGTGTTCGGCGATCGCGCCGAGCAGGAGTTCGTCCAGGACCGCGGCGTCCAGACGCAGGGCGGCCCGGGCGATTCCCCTGCACTCCTGACGTGCGTCGCCGAGTTGCAGGCCGCTTCCCGCCCGGCTCCGGTGCCGGGCCGTCCCGGGGCGTGGACCGGCGGCAGCGGGGGGCTGGGACACGGCCGGTGACGTCTCGCTGCGCGCGATCCGGGCCGCCTCGGCCGGCGGCAGCCCGGTCACCGTCAGCGCGCACATGCGCTCCAGCCTCGCCACGTCCGCAGCCGTCCAGCGGCGGTGCCGGCCGCCCGTGTGCTCTTCGGGCCCGAGCCCGTACCGGCGGTCCCACGTGCGGACCGTCGTGGGCGCCACCCCCAGACGCCGTGCCACCTCGCCGGTGGTCAGGCCACCACCGTGCGGGCCGCCCTCGTCGACCTGGTCCTCACCGTTTCCCGTGCGCTCGCTCATCCTCCCACTGTACGACGCACAAACGACGCATGTTGTCTGCGTCGTTTGTGCGTCCAACACTGAAACCACGCGCACGGCAGCCACCCGGGGCAGACCGGCAGACCTGTCGGCCGGTGGACGGCTTCTTCCGTCCCCGTACGACGCACGGCAGGAGGAACGGCCATGAACACCCACACCCGACCGACCACCACCCTCGTCCCGCCCGTGGAGGAGACCCGGTACGAGGAGGAACTGGCTCACGGTCTCGTCGACTCCGACGAGGAGGCGTTCGCGGCCATCTACCGGCACTGGGGCTCACTCGTGCACACCATGGCCACCCGCTCCCTCGGCGACACGCACGAGGCCGAGGACGTCACCCAGCAGGTCTTCGTCGGTGCCTGGCGGGGACGGCACGGCTTCCGGCCCGAGCGTGGTCCGCTCGGCGCCTGGCTGGTCGGCATCACACGCCGCAAGATCGTCGACGCGCTGGCGGCCAGGACCCGGCGGCTGTCCCTGGTCGAGTCGGCCGCGCGCAACGCCGGGCCCGCCCGGCCCACCCAGCCGGCGCCGGACGACGTACTCGACCGGGTGCTGCTCGTCGACGCCCTGGCCCGGTTGCCGCAGGCCCAGCGGGAGGTGCTGTGCATGGCCTTCTACGAGGACCTGACGCAGGTTCAGATCGCGGAGCGCACCGGGGTGCCCCTGGGCACGGTCAAGAGCCACGCCCGACGCGGCCTGCACCGTCTGCGCACGGCCGTCGATCTGGGCGACGCACCCGGCACGGACTCCTGACCGGCGGAAGCGGTGCCGCGGGCGCATCCATGGCACCGCCCACCCGCGAAACAACATCGAGACTCCCCCACCAGGCGGAGAACCTCCACGAAGGAATGATCGCCATGACTGCCAGGACCACCATCGCCATCGCCGCCACGGCCGGGGCCTGCGCCCTCGCCCTCGGCACCACCGCACCCGCCCTGGCGGGCCCCGGACAGGCTGAGGACAAGGGCATGGTGTCCGTGTTCCACGGCATCCCCGGCATGACAGTCGACGTCTACGCCAACGGCGAGGAGCTGCTCAGCGACTTCGAGCCCGGGACCGTGACGGACCCCCAGTCCCTTGACGCGGGTACCTACGACATCCAGGTCTTCGAAGCCGGCCAGGACCCCGAGGGCACACCCGCCCTGGAAGAACAGGTGAAGGTGCCCGAGGGCGGCAACGCCACCGTCGCCGCCCACCTCTCCGCCGACGGCGAGCCCCGGCTGACGGCGTTCGCCAACGACGTCTCGACGGTGGACGCGGGCAAGGCGCGTCTGACGGTGCGCCATGTCGCGGCCGCCCCCGCCGTGGACGTCCGGGCGGGCGGGCAGCCCGTCTTCACCGACCTCACCAACCCCAACGAGGACACCGCGGTCGTCGACGCGGGCAGCGTGACCGCCGACGTCGTCCTCGCCGGCACGGACACCGTGGCTGTCGGCCCGGCCGACCTGAACCTCAAGGAGGGTACGAGCAACGTCGTCTACGCCTGGGGCAGCGCCGAGGACAAGAACCTGGCTCTGGCCACCCAGACCTTCAGCGGCATGGAGTCGACGCCCACCACGGTGCACGCGGGCGTCAGCGGGGCCGCCGTCACCCCGAACTCCTCCGACCAGTGGCTGACCTGGGTCGCGGCAGCCGGGGTGATCACCGCGACGGGTGCCCTGGTGGCGCGCCGGATCGCCGTCCGACGTGGCTGAGGCCACGCGACGGCTGACCGCACTGGCGACGGCGGCTGCCGCCCTGGCAGCCGTCCTCGCCGTTTCAGGCCAGCCGTCAAAGCCCGCGACGGCACCGGCCGACTTCGGGGCGGCGCTTCCGCGGCAGACGGCCGCGACGACCCCGCCGCCCGGCACGGCGGAGTCACGGTCCGACACCGCTGCCGACGTCGCGCCGCCCCAGCGCGTCCGGATCGGCGAGGTCGGCCTCGACGCCCGGGTACGAGCGGTCGGCGTGACCGGACAGGGAAGCGTGACCGTCCCCGGCGACCCCTCCGTGGCCGGCTGGTACCGCTACGGCCCGGCCCCCGGCAGCCCCAGGGGATCGGCCGTGCTCGTCGGGCACGTGGACAGCGAGACGGGCGCGCTCGGCGAGTTCGCCGCGCTCTACGAGGTGCGGCCCGGCGCCCGCGTCGAGGTCCGGCGGGCGGAGGCGGCGCCGGTCGTCTTCCGCGTCGTCTCGCGCACCACCGTACCCAAGGACGACCTGCCGCCCTCCGCGTTCCGCCGGACGGGCGACCCGGTCCTCACGTTGATCACGTGCGCTCCGCCGTTCGAACCTGAGCGCGGGGGCTACCTGGCCAACCTCATCGTCACGGCGGAGCCGGTGCCGGGGTGACGGCGCTCCGCCCCCGCGCGGGCGGCGGCTACCGGCGAAGACGAAGCCCGAGAACAGGAGGGCGCAGTGGGCCACGTTGACCCGTCGCACCTGGTGGAGCTGGCACTCGGTCACCCGAGCGGCGAGACCGACGACAGCGATCTGCGGCATGTCGCGGCGTGCCCGCGCTGCCGCGACGAACTGGCGCGCATGACCCGTGTGGTGACCGCGGCGCGCGGCGCGGAGGTGTCGGACCTGTCGGCGGCTCCGCCCGGGCACCTGTGGCAGCGCGTCGCCCAGGAAGCGCTGCGGGAGGCCGACGAGTCGCCGTGCCCCGGGGAGCGTCCCGCTCGCCGGGGCACCCTCGGGCGGGCCCGCGGCGTCCGCGCACTCCTCCTGACCGCCGCCGCCCGTCTCGTCCGGTGGTTACGGATCGGGTCGGGTCGCCTACCCGTCCGGTGGCGCAAGCCCCCGTGGCGGCGCCGCGCGTGCTGAACCTGCCGCCTGCGGTCAGCGCCTCCCCCGCGCACAACCGCGGCAGCCACTGCCGCTTCTGGTGGTCCATGGTCTCGTCGGTCCTCCGGCGGCGAGGGTTCAGGGCGGTCGGGGTGCGGGTCGGGCGGGCTGGGGCGGCGACGCCCGGCCCGCTGTCGGCCAGCCGCTGTCACGGGGTGGCGGGGTCAGCCCAGGGGAGGCCAGGCGAGGACCGCCTCGTTCTGGCTGGTGAGCTTGGACAGCGGTACGAAGCGGAAGTAGAGGTCGCGGGCCAGGGCGGGGAAGAGGCTCTCCAGCTGCTCCGTCTCGCTCAGCGCGCGGGCCGCGGCGACCAGCCCCGCCGTCCGGGGCCTGCGCTCGTCCTCGTAGCCGCGCAGCGCGGCGACCGGGTCCGCTGTGGCGCGCAGGTGCTGGGCGAGGACGACGGCGTCCTCGATGGCCAGCGCCGCCCCCTGGCCCAGGCTCACGAGCATCGGGTGGGCCGCGTCGCCGAGCAGGGTCGTGCGTCCGGTGCCCCACCGCTGGAGGAACGGGCGGTCCTGGGCGGTGATGTGGACGATCGACTCCTCGGGGGTGACGCGGATCGCCTCCCGCACCTCGTCGGCCCAGCCCGCGAAGAGGCCCGCGAGCCCCTCCTTGCCGCGCCGCAGGTGTCCGGAGGCGCCCGGAGGCACGTTCTTCGTCGCCCACCAGTAGGCGCGGCCACGGCCGATGTCGGCGAGACCGAAACGCTGGCCGCGCCCCCAGTAGTGCGCCGCGTAGCCCTTGGTCAGCCGCGGGTGGGTGAAGGGCACCGTGGCCAGCCAGCAGGCGTAGTGGCCGGGCCGCGGCGCGTCGGCGCCGCCGTCGGCCACCTGGCGGCGGATCGCCGAGTTGAAGCCGTCCGCCCCGATCAGGACGTCGCCCGAGGCGGTCCTGCCGTCCTCGAAGGTGACCTCGACCCCGTCCTCGCCGCTGACGAACCCCGTGGCCGCGGCGCCGAGTTCGATGACGCTCTCGTCCCCGACGGCGTCCAGCAGCGTCTGCTGGAGGTCGGCCCGGTGGACGGCGTAGTTCGACGCCCCCAGCCGGGCCGAGACGTCGCGGAACGGGAGCGCCCTGATCGGACGGCCGCGCCGGGTGAGGAACCTCAGCTCGTCGAAGACCGCGCCTCGCTTGTCCAGGCCCGGGGCGATGTCGATGTCGATGCTGCGCAGGGCCAGGACGGCGTTGCACATCAGCGAGACCGCCGTGGTGCCCGGCCGGAGTTCGGGGGCGCGTTCGAAGACCCGTACCTCGACGCCCGCACGGCGCAGCGCCGCGGCGGCGGCCAGGCCGCCGACGCCCGCTCCGATGACGAGGGCCTTGCGCGGGGGTGACTCCGTCATGTCCCATTCCTCTCCGGCAGTCGTCGGCCCGGTCGGCCGGCCACCGCCTGTGCCACCTTCTCGGCTACGACGTTCACGTGCGGTTCCTCCAGGAGCACCAGGTGGTCACCGGGGACGTCGACCACCTGGAGCCGGCCCGTGGTCAGGTCGCCCCAGCCGTTGGTGGGGTCCGCGTGCAGGCTCCGGGCCGCTCCGTGCATCGGCCGGAGGACCTCCGGCAGTTCCGAGGTCGCGCGCAGCAGCACCACGTCCCCGTCGCCCGGTTCGGGCTGGTAGGTGAGGATCGCCCGCCAGTGCGCCTTGAACATCTGGAACAGGCGCCGCACGGTGGTGCGCGAGCTGCCCGCGGGCAGGACGCCCGCCTGGGTGGCGTGTCCGACGATGAAGTCGAACTTCGCCTCCTCCGCCAGGCCGTCCGGCAGCGGGACCACCGGTGCGGTGCCCCCGCGCTCCATCCACAGCAGCTCCCAGAAGAACCACTCCAGCAGGGAGTGGTCCGCGATGTCCGGCCGCTCCCCCTGCTTGACGGCGATCGGGTCGATCAGCACGGTGCCGTGCAGGGCGTCCGGGTCGCTCCGGCGCAGCTGGCGCGCCATCTCGAAGGCGACGAAGCCGCCGAAGGACCATCCGCCGATCACGTACGGCCCCTCGGGGCACGCGCGCCGTACGGCCTCCAGGTAGCCCGCCGCCATCTCCGGGACCGAGCTGAGCGGCTCCGTGCCGGGCACGGTCCCCCAGGCCTGGAGGGCGTAGACCGGCTGGTCCTGCGGGAGGTGACGGGCGAGGCGTACGTAGCACAGCACATGGCCGCCCAGCGGGTGGACCAGGATCAGCGGCGGCTTGTCGCCCTCGGTGCGGATCGGTACGACCGGGTCGAACCGGGCCGCCGCGTCGCTGCCGCGCAGGCGCCCCGCCAGCCCGGCGACGGTCGGGGCGGCGACGAACGCGGAGAGCGGGACGCTGACGCCGTAGCGCTTCTCGATCGTCATCACCAGCCGCATCGCGGTCAGCGAGGTGCCCCCGATGTCGAAGAAGTTGTCCCGCACGCCCACCGCGGGCAGTTCGAGGAGTTCCGCCAGGATGCCCACCAGCGCCCGCTCGTGCTCGTCGGCGGGTTCGGTGGCGTCCGACGACGGCGCGGCCAGCGGCATACGGCTCAGCAGCGCGTCGTCCCGTTTGCCGCTGGGCGTCAGGGGCAGGCTCGCCAGCCACTCCAGGTGCGAGGGCATCATGTAGTCCGGCAGCACCGCCCGCAGCCGGCCGCGTACCTCGTCCAGGTCCACGGTCCGGGGGTCGCCGACGAGGAACGCCGCGAGGAACGCGTCGCCGCCCTCCCGGCGCCGTGACACCACCGCCGCCTCGCGGATACCGGACGCGGACTGCTCCTCGGCGAGCTTGGCGATGGCCAGTTCGACCTCGGCCAGTTCGACCCGGAAGCCACGCACCTTCACCTGGGAGTCGGCGCGCCCCAGCCAGGCGAGGTTGCCGTCGGGCATGACCCGGGCGAGGTCGCCCGTGCGGTAGAGGCGGGCCCCCGGCTCACCGGACGGGTGCGGTACGAACCGCTGCTCGGTGAGGTCGGGACGGTTGCGGTAGCCGTGGGCCAGGCACACCCCGCCGACGTAGATCTCGCCCTTGGCGCCCGCCGGGACCGGCCGCATGTGGCTGTCGAGCAGGTGCAGCTCGATGCCGTCCACGGGGACGCCGACGGGCGGCAGGTCGGGGAAGCGGGCCGGGTCGCCGGTCATGGTGTGGTGGGTCAGCAGGTGCGTCTCGGTCGGCCCGTACTGGTTCTCCAGTACGGTGTCCGGCCGCGCGGCGCAGAACTGGCGGATCTCGTCGGTGACCCTCAGCTGCTCACCGGAGGAGACGACCACCCGCAGGGCACGCGGGCGGATGCCCAGCGCCTGGGACGTCTCCGCGAGCTGCTGGAGCGCCACGTAGGGCATGAAGACGCGCTCCACCTCCTCGCGGTCCAGGAGTCTCAGCAGGGCCGGCATGTCCCGCCGCTCGTCCTCGGCGAGCAGTTGCAGGGTGCCGCCGCCGCACAGGGTGGAGTAGATCTCCTGGAACGCCACGTCGAAGCTGAGGGGGGCGAACTGGAGGGTCTTGCCGCCCGCCGCGCCGCTGGCGGAGGGCACCTGCCAGCACATGTAGTTGGCGAGCACCCGGTGCGGGAGTTCGACGCCCTTCGGCTCGCCGCTGGACCCGGAGGTGAACAGCAGGTAGGCGACGGTCTCGCCGTCGATCTCCGGGAGTTCCGCGGTGCCGTCCGGGTCCGGTCCGGCCTGGAGCAGCCCGTCCACGTACAGCAGTCGGGAGGAGTCGTCGAAGAGCGGTGCGTGGGTCTCGTGGGTGACGATCCACAGCGGATCGGCCTGGGCGGTCATCACCGCGAGCCGGGCCCGCGGGTAGCTGACGTCGAGCGGGACGCAGGTGGCTCCGGCCTTCCCCACGCCCAGGACGGTCGCCAGGGTCTCGGGCGAACGGTCCATGGCGATGCCGATGGTGGAGCCGGTGCGCGCTCCGGCGCTGATCAGGCCGTGGGCGATCCGGTTCGCGGCCGCGTCGAGCTGGGCGTACGTCCAGCTGCGCGCACCGCAGCTGACGGCCACGGCGTCGGGCGTCCGGGCGACGTGCTCGCCGATCAGCCGGATGACGTCAGGCGGCGCCTCCGCCGCGGGCCGCGCGGGTACGCGCCCGCCGCCCAGGAAGGAGAAGTCGACGTCCCCTTCGGGTCGCTCGGTGAGCTGCCGGAGGACGGCGACGTACGTCTGTCCGATGCTGTCGGCCTGGGAGCGCGAGAAGGTGCGTCCGTCGCAGTCCATGCGCAGCCACAGACGCTCGTCCACCGGGTCGACCACGGCGTTGACCAGGAGTTTGAAGTTCGTCTCCTCCCAGGTCTCGAACGCGGTCAGTGCCATGCCGGTGCCCTGGAAGAGCGACGTGAGGACGTGCGGGTCGACGTAGTTGAAGGCCGTGTCGAAGACGACGCCGCCGCCGCGGTCCTCCTGGATGGCGCTGAGCGGGTAACGCCGGTGGGGATGGCTCTCCCGCTCCTGTGCGTACACCTCGCGGGCCGCGTCCAGCCAGGAGCGCGGCCGGGCGTCCAGACGCAGCGGCAGCGTCTCCAGGAACAAGCCGGTGATCCGTTCGGCGTCGGCCTGCTCGGGCCGTCCGCCGGTCACCAGTCCGGTGGTGATGTCCTCGACGTCGGAGAAGAGCCGCAGCGTCAGGCAGTGCGCCGCGAGCAGCACGGACTTGACCGGCAGGCCGTGGGTGCGCGCCAGGCGGCCCGCCTTGGCGGCCAGGCCGTCCGGCAGCTCCACCTGGTGCACGATGAGGCCCGTGTCGCCCGCGGGCTCGTAGGGTCGCAGGCCGTCGAGCTGGGCCAGTTCGGCGCCGTCGAGCAGCCGCTGCCAGTACTGCCTGCTCTCCTCGGAGGCGAGGGCCCGGCGCTCCTCGCGTACGTAGAGGGCCGGTGAGGGCAGTTCCCGCGACGCGACGGCGGCGACGGGCTGTCCGGCGTGGTGGAGGAAGTCCTGGAGCAGTTCGCGCACCAGCGTGGCCACGCTCCAGCCGTCGAGGATCGCGTGGTGGAAGCTGAACACCAACTCCAGGCTGTCGCGCAGGACGTGCATCCGGAACAGGTACAGCGGGGGTCGGTCCAGCCGGTACTCGTGGTAGCGCCGTTCCTGGACGTGCCGGTCCACCTCGTCCCGCGCCTCCCGCTCGCCGAGGTCGCGCAGGTCCGCGATCCGCAGTCCGCCGTCGGCCTGCCGGTACACGAGTTGGAGCGGCTCGGAGTAGCCGCCGAGGTCGAAGGCGGAGCGCAGCACCGGATGGCGCCGTACCAGGCCGTCGAAGGCGCGGCGCAGCGCCTGCTCGTCCCACGGCGACTTCAGCGAGTAGCGGAAGACGTCGTGGTAGACGGACGACCTCTCGTGTTCCCGGCTGTGGTAGAGCAGGCCCAGGTGGAGCCGGGTGGCCGGGTAGGCGTCCGCCAGGCCGGTCAGCCGGGCCCGGTCGACGCCCGGGACCAGGGCGAACGGTGCGAGCGGTGCGTCCTCCTCCGGCGGCGCGGTCGTCGCGGCTGCCGCGAGCGCGGCGACGGTGGGGTTGCGGACCAGGTCCGCCAGGGTGAAGTGGACCCCCGCGCGCCGAGCCTCCGCCTGGACGCGGAGCATCTGGATCGAGTCCCCGCCCAGGGAGTAGTAGTCCTGGTCGACACCGACCGTGTCCGCTCCCAGGACGGCCGCCCAGACCGCCGCGAGCTTCGCCTCGGTCTCGTTGGACGGCGTCCGCGCGCCGGTGTCCGTCTCCACCGTGGGAGCGGGCAGCCGCCGCCGGTCGGCCTTGCCGTTCGCGGTGAGCGGTATCCGGTCGATCCGCACGAAGTACGCCGGGATCATGAACTCGGGCAGGGATCGCAGGAGTTGGGATCGGAGGTGGGCCGCCGCCATCTCCTCGTCCGCCACGTAGTAGCCCACCAGGTGCACGCCACGGCCCGGCGCGGTCCGGTCCACCACGAGGGCGTCCCGCACGCCCGGGCAGGCCGCCAGGCGGTTGCCCACCTCGCCCAGCTCCACGCGGTTGCCGCGGATCTTGACCTGGTCGTCCAGTCGCCCCAGGTACTCCAGGGTGCCGTCCGCCAGCCACCGCGCCCTGTCGCCGGTCCGGTACATGCGCCCGCCGGGCGTGAACGGGTCGGCCACGAACGCCGCGGCGTCCAGCTCGGGCCGGTCCAGGTAGCCGCGCGCCACGCCCACGCCCGCGACGCACAGCTCACCGGCGACGCCGGTGGGCTGGAGGTGCCCGTGCGCGCCGACCACGTACAACCGGATGTTGTCGATGGGGCGCCCGATCGGCACCCGGCGCACCTCCCCGTCGGTTCCGTCGGGGCAGTCGTAGTACGTGACGTCGACCGTGGCCTCGGTGGGGCCGTAGAGGTTGGCCAGCCGGGGAGCCCGGGCACCGGCGGCAGCGAACACCCGGTTGAGGCGGTTCACCTGCGCCGGTGTCAGCGCCTCGCCGCTGCAGAACACCTGCCGCAGGGATGCCGCGTCGGCCGCTCGGGCGGGGTCCTCCTCGACCAGGTCGAGGAAGGGACCGAGCATCGACGGCACGAAGTGGACCACGCTCACCCGGTGTGCCCGTACGGTGCGGAGGATGGCCTCGGGGTCGCGCTCCCCGCGGGGCGGCAACAGCGCCAGACCGGCTCCGGTGAGCGCCCACCAGAACAGCTCCCACACCGACACGTCGAACGTCGCCGGTGTCTTCTGGAGCAGGACGTCGCCCTCGCCGACCGGGTAGCGGCGCTGCATCCACTCCAGCCGGTTCACCACGGAGCGGTGCTCTATCTGCACGCCCTTGGGCCGTCCGGTGGATCCGGAGGTGTAGATGACGTACGCGAGGTCCCGCGGCCCGCCCCGCGGGACGGGTGCGGTGGTCGCGGTGGGCGCCGCGGCCTCCAGGCGCCGTACGGGTACGGCGTCGCCCACCAGGGCGGTGGGCACGGTGCCGCCGAGCAGCACCGCCGCCACCCTGCTGTCCGCCAGGACGAACCGGACCCGCTCCTCGGGGTGGTCCGGATCGACGGGGACGTAGGCGGCGCCCGCCTTGAGGACGCCCAGGACCGCCGCGACGAGGTGTGGGCCGCGCTCGGCCACCACGGCGACCCGGTCGCCGGTCCGTACGCCGTCCGCGCGCAGTTGGCGGGCGATGTGGTTGGCCCAGCCGTCCAGGCGGGCGAAGGTCAGCGACTGTGCGGGGTCGTCGGTGACGACGGCCACCCGGTCGGGCGTCCGTGCCGCCTGCCGCTCGAAGAGCGCGTGGACCGTGGCGTCCTCGGTGAACGCGCGCACCGGGCCGGTGCCCGTCGCGAGCAGGGCGGCGCGCTCCGCCCCGCCGGTCATGGGAATCCGCGACAGCGGCAGGTCCGCCGCGGCGAGCGTGCCCTTGAGGATCGCCTCGATGTGGGTGGCCACCGACTCCACGGGGAAGTCCGCGTCGAACACGTCCAGGGCGTAGTCCATGTCGACCAGGACGTCCCCGACGTCGTCGAGTTCGTTGACGACGACGGCCAGCACGTCGTCGTCGTGGGCACGCGCCTGCACGACGGTCTCGTACTCCACGCCCTGGACGGCGGGCGGACGGGGCCAGCGCAGATAGGCGATGGTGGTGTCGAACAGCCGCTTGGGGCCGCTCTCCTGGAGCGGTACGCAGCGCAGCAGGTCGCCCAGGGAGAAGCGCTCATGGGGCTTCAGCTCCCGGGTCGACGCCTGGACCTCGGCGACGAGCTGGCTCATCGTGCGATCCCCGCCCGCGCGCACCCGCAGCGGCAGGGTGTTCGCGAAGTGGCCCACGGTCTGCCTCTGCGGGGTGGTGGGCCGGTTCAGCAGCGGTACGCCCAGGACGACTTCGTCGCTGCCGTGCACCCGCGACAGGTAGACGGCGAAGGCGCCCGCGACGAACGCGAAGACGGAGTGGCCGCGTTCGCGGATGCTCTCGATGACACCGCGTTCGATCAGGAAGCTGTGGCGGGCGCTGCCGCGGGAACCGGCCGGGGCCGAGCGGCGGAAGAGGGCCGGGGAGACGTCCCGCAACTCCTCCTGGAAGTAGGCCCGGTCTTCCGCGTAGTCGTCCGAGGCGCGGTAGCGGCGCTCGTCGCCGGTGAAGTCCAGGTACGACGGCACGGGCGTCTCGTCGGACCGCCCGGTCCTGCGCAGCTGGTCGTACTCGGCGCGGACCTGGGACATGAAGAGGTTCAGGCCCCAGGCGTCCGCGACGATGTGGTGCACCTTGACGTAGGAGTGGAAGACTCCCTCGCCCTCCTTGAGGACCGCGAGCGAGAACAGCCGACGGCGTTCCACCTCGAACGGCACGGCGAAGGCGTCCCTGATCCACTCCTCGCAGGAAGCCCGCGGCGATGGGGTGTCGGAGAGGTCGATCGTCGGGATGTCGTAGGGCTCGTCCTCGACCCACTGGCGCGGAGTTCCCTCCTCCGGGTCGATCCGGATGCGGAACGCGTCGTTGCGGTCGACCGCGCGGCGCAGGCATGTCTTGAGGAGGTCGACGTCCACGTCACCGGAGAACCGGTCCGTGATGAAGCAGTTGAACTGCGGGAGATCCGGGAAGAGAGAGTTCGCCGCCCAGATGTCCTGCTGGTAGGCCGTGAGGGAGTAACGCTCCCGTCGATTCACGATCGCTCCATTGTCCTCGGCTCTTGCCTTCGTTTCCTGAGCTGTTCGACTGCTTTCTCCGATGCCTTGTTGCTTTCCGTGGCCGACGCCCTACGGCCGTGTCAGCCGCTGTTCTCCGCGGCGATGGTGCTGCCGTGGTACCAGGGGTTTCCCGCGGCCTCGGATATGAGGTTGCGGGACTTCGTCTCCCGCGCCCTGCCCAGGTCGAGGGTGAGGTACTGGACGAACTCCAGGGCGGTGAAGTACTGCCGGATGAAGGTCGGCTGGTCGAGTTCGATCTGGGTGACGGTGACGTTGGCGTTCTGCGGGATCGGCGCGGTCAGCAGCGACACCAGGTTCCGCCGCTTGGCCCGGGTGTAGTCGTCCTCCTCCGGGTCGGAGAAGACGAGGACGCTGTGCCTGCGCTCGGGGTCGGTGAGCGTGGCCACCTCGCTGTGGCAGAACTCGTGGAAGAAGTTGCGGGTCGCCGGAACCATGGCGATCTCGTTGAAGTGCATCTTGGCCAGCTTCAGCAGGCTCTCGTGCCACTTGGGCGAACCGAGCATGATGACGTTGGCGTTCTCGCTGCGGGCGGCGGCGTCCGCGGCCAGGGCACGCAGCTCGGGGGTGAAGTCGGTCCGCAGGTTCTCGGCCAGGGCACGGACGGCGGGGCCGTGGTCCTCGTCGAGCAGACCGAGCCGCAGGAACATGTCGACCAGGATCGAGAAGTACTGGCCCACGTGGAACAGCGGGTACTCCCGGTCCGGCTTGCTCAGCGTCCAGCGCGCGATGGACACGCCGTGCTCCTCGCCCAGCTCGCCCAGTCGCCCGCCCGAGGTGAGCAGGAGCACCCGGTCGTGCAGGGGGCGCAGCGCGTGGAAGGCACGGATCGGCTCGTTGGAGTAGCCGCTGTACGAACTCAGGATGACGAGCGTGCGCTCGTCCTCGATCACCGCGCGCGGAACGAGGTACTCGAATTCGTAGTCGTTGAAGACGTACATCTCGAGGTCGCTGCGGATCGAGTCGAAGAACACCCTGATCACGTCCGACACGATGGCCGAGCAGCCCATTCCACTGAAGACGATGCGCGTGAAGTGCCCGTCTGTCAGTCTCTTCAGGAGGTCGGGCGAGATACCGGAGACGTCGTACTCCTCGGACTTCGTGAACCCTGCGTGGTACTCCTGCTCCAAGAACTGCTGGTAGCGGTCAAGGCGTGATCGCATGAGTGTTCCTCCTAGGAAAACAACGGAGTGCTGGCTCTTCCCCGGCTCCACACCGAGTGCCTCACCACATGAACTGGCCGCCGTCCACGATCAGTTTCTGGCCCGTGATATACGCGGCCCCCTCGCCCACCAGGAACTCCAGCGCGTCCGCCATCTCGTCGGGGTCACCTATCCGGCGCTGCGGGATTCCGCTCAGCAACGCCTCCCGGTACTCCGGCTCGGCCACGCGGTAGCGCGTACGCATCTCCTCCGTGTCGATCATGCCGGGAATGAGGCAGTTCACACGGATGCCGGGAGCGAGTTCCATGGCCAGGCACTTGGTGAGATGCAGCATCCCGGCCTTGCTCGCACAGTAGTTGGCGCCGTTCGTCCGGGGCCGGATCGCCGTGGTCGCGCCGATGTTGACGATGGAACCGCCACCGGCCTCCAGCATGGCCGGGGCGAAGGCCCGCGCCGTGTAGAACGGGCCGGACAGATTGGTGTCCACCACCCGTCGCCAGTCGGAGTCGGAGATCTCCAGCACCGGGCGGTCGATGTTGAGACCGGCGTTGTTCACCAGGATCCGCGGGACTCCGTGCTCGGTCCGTACGAGTTCCGCGAGGTCGGCTACCTCGCCCGGGTCGGACACGTCCGACCGTACGACGGAGAATCCTTTCTTCACCTCGTGCAGCGCGAGCTGCGCCGACTCCTCGTCACTGCGGTACGTGGCGACCACCCGGAATCCCATCCGGGTCAGACGGTGGCTGAAAGCGAGACCGATTCCCTTGGTTCCGCCGGTGACGACGGCAAGCCTGTCGGGCGAGTTCACTCAAGCTCCCTTTCTTGGATGCGGCGCCGAGCACAGGAACAGGGCAGGCCGCCCCGCCCCGGCCCCGAGGAAACGGGAGAACCGGGGGGACGACAGGGGTGACGGTGACGCGGTCCGCGTCGGGCGTCGGCAGCGCGCGGAGCCGCACAGAGGCGTGCGCGTGGTGGGATGGGGCGGCCTCGTACGGTGGCGCGGGGCCCCGCTGAGGTGATCCCGGCCGCGCCCTGACGGGCGGGCCGCCCCGTGTCAGACGGTCGGAGTCGCCCGCCGGACGGACGGGCGCGGTGGCCTGGAGGGGACCGGAGTCACCCGGTGACGGGCTTGCGGGCGCGCAGGATGACGTCGAAGCGGCCGGGGTACTGGCGGTCCATCGGCTCGAAGCCCGCCTCGGTGTACCACTGCTCGAACTCCCGCGCCGTGTAGATGCGGCCCTCGGGTGACGCGATCGTCTGGACGTACCCGGCCATGAACGCGGCGTGGGCAGGCCCGGTCTCGTCGTCGTCCTGGGCACACGCGACGATCACCATGTGACCGCCGGGCTCCAGCGCGCGGTACGTCTTCGCGAAGAGGTCGCGGACCTGGTCGGGCGACCAGATCTCAAGGAAGCGGGAGTAGACGACGCAGTCGTGGGACGAGGGGAACTCGTCCTTCCAGATGTCGGTCCCGACCGCGTCGATGCGCTCGGAGAGGCCCGCCTCGGCGACGCGGGCGGCGGCCATCTCCGCCACGTTGGGCAGTTCGAGGATGGTGGCCCGGAGGTGCGGCCAGCGCTGCACGAAGCCGATGGAGTTGGTCCCGGTGCCTCCGCCGACGTCCAGCACCTTCTGGTACGAGGAGAAGTCCACGGCGTTGACGAGGTCCTCGACCACCGAGCGGCTCTGGTGCTCCATCATGGCCGTGAAGACCCGCTCCAGGTTCTTGTCCTCGCCGAGGAGCTCGTAGAGCGTGGTCGCGGGAGTGTCGGCGAGGAGTTCGCGGTGCAGTCCCTCGTTCTCGTTGTTCACCAGCGACTCGTGGAGCCAGCCCATCGGCTGGTACAGCATCTCGTGGGTGTAGCGGACGATCACCGGCATGAACGCGTCCTGGTCGCCGGCCAGCAGGTCGGTGGCCGCGGTGTTGTGGTAGCCGTCGCCCTCCTTGCGTACGAGGCCGAACGCACAGCACCCGAGGAGCAGCACGTGTCCGGCACGTTCCCGCAGTCCCAGCTCGGCGGTGATCTCGTCGAGACCGCAGCCCGGCCGGTTCCTGAGCAGGGTGAAGAGCTCAAGACGCAGAGCGGCGTGCAGGAAAGGGAACCTGAAGCTGGTGTAGATCAGGTTCCACAGCTCGTCTAAGGCCGTCTCCGAGGATTCCTTCACAGCTTGTCCTCCATGTTTCTTCGCAGATCGCGAGCGAGCGCTTCTCGGCCATGGAGTAGTCGGGTTCCGCAACGTTCGGCTCTTGCCGGTTGGTGCTCACCGCGGAACAGACATACGCCACACCGCAACCGCTCACCCGCCCGTCAGCCCGCCCGCGGGGGGGGGGCGTGTCACCACCGCACCGGCAGCTCCCGCACCCCCCGGATCAGCATCCCCGGGAGCCACTCCCCCGGTTCCCCGTCCGCCGTCAGGTCCGGGCAGCGCCGCAGGAGCGTGCTCAGCGCCACCTCGCCCTCCAGACGGGCGAGCGGGGCACCCAGGCAGAAGTGCATCCCGTGTCCGAAGGAGAGATGTGCCCGGGCGTCGTGCCGTCGTATGTCGAAGCGGTCCGGATCGGGGAAGCGCTCCGGGTCGCGGTCCGCGCCGGCCATGGTGATCAGCACGATGGCACCGCGCGGCACCCGTACGCCGCCGATCTCGGTCTCCTCCAGGGCGATGCGCGGCGTGGTGGTCTCCACCGGCCCGTCGTAGCGCAGCGTCTCCTCCACCACCCCCGTCGCCAGCCCCGCCGGGTCGGCCCGTACGGCCGCCAGCTGCTCGGGGTGGGCGAAGAGCGCGCGGACCGCGTTGCCGATCGTGTTGACCGTCGTCTCGTGCCCGGCGACGAGCAGCAGGAAGGCCAGCGAGACCAGCTCGTCCTCGGTGAGCCGGTCGCCGCCCTCGTCGACCGTGTGGACGAGGGCGCTGAGCAGGTCCTCCCCGGGGTTCTCGCGCTTGGCGGCGATGAGCCCGGTGAGATACGGCATGACGTGCTCGTACGCGTCCTTCTCCGCCTCGGGGCTGGTGGGCGCGAGGGTCTCGTTGGACCAGGCGTGGAAGGCGGCGCGGTCCAGGTTGGGGACGCCGAGCAGTTCGGAGATGACGATCATGGGGAGCGGGGAGGCGAAGGCGTCGATGAGGTCGGCTCGGCGCGCGCCGTCCGCCGTCATGCGGTCCAGCAGCCCGTCGGTGATCTCCTGGACGCGGCCCCGCATCCCCTCGACCCGCCGGGCCGTGAACTCCCGGGCGACCAGCTTGCGCAGCCGGGTGTGGTGGGGCGGATCGCTCATCAGCATGTTGGCGTTGCCGAGCATGTTCAGGGCGTACGGCGGGCTCCAGCCGCTCTGCCGCCACTCGCGCTGCCAGTCCCGGCTGAGCTGCGGGGCGGTGAAGGCCTCGCGCGCCGCCTCGTACCCGACCACGAGCCACACCCGGCCCCTGTCGGGGGTGACTACCTGGTGCACCGGCCCGCGCTCACGCAGTTGCGCGTAGGCGACGTACGGGTCGGCGGTGAAGTCGGGGCTGAGTGAGGCGAGCACCTCGATCCCGCCACTGCCGGGCCGGTCGGTCAAGTCGGGTGTCGAGGGATCTGCGGCGGGATTTCTCGGCCTCGGTCACGACGGAATTCCCTTCCCTCAGGCCCGGGGTTGCCGGCCCCCGGCCGACCACTCCGAACACGACCGCTCACACAGATAGTTTCTCTAGCCACAGATGGAACACCAAACCCCCGGATCACACAAGGTGTTGAAGGTTCTCGTATCCGCGTCCGTGGCGTGAATCATGCGCCGTGCAATGAATAAGTCCCTGGCCAGCGCGGCCTAATGATCAGGACTTGACCGGACGACGGTATGCCCAGCGGCTCAAATTCGCCTGACGGATAATGCGTCGCCGACGCATGAAAAAGGTCGCCCGGTTTCCGGAACTCCCCTGAATTCCGGCCACGCCAATGAGCCCGGCGGGATATTCCCACCGGGCTCACGGTGTGCGAAAGGGGGTGCGGCCGCCCCTCGGGACGGGGAGGGTCAGCTGACCCCGGCGACCGAACGCGGGGTCACCACCTGGTCGACGATCCCGTACTCCAGGGCCTGGTCCGCCGTGAGCACGCGGTCGCGCTCGATGTCCTCGTGGACCTTGGCGGTGTCACGGCCGGTGTGGCGGGCGAGGAACCCCTCGACCAGCTCCCGCTGACGCTGCACCTCACGGCCGTGGATCACCAGGTCGGAGACCTGGCCCTGGCTGCCGGGGCTGTGCGGCTGGCTGAGGACGACCCGCGCCCCCGGCAGCGCCAGGCGCTTGCCCGGCGTGCCCGCGGCCAGGATCAGGGCGGCCACCGAGGCGGCCTGCCCCAGGCACACCGTCTGGATCTCGGGCTGCACGAACTGCATCGTGTCGTACACCGCGGTGAGCGACGTGAGGTCGCCGCCGGGCGAGTTGATGTACATGGAGATGTCCCGCTGCGGATCCTGGGACTCCAGGCACAGTAACTGGGCCATGATGTCGTTCGCCACGACGTCGTCGAGCTCGTGGCCGAGGAAGATGACACGCTCCTCGAAGAGTTTCGCGTAGGGGTCGTACTCCCTGGTGCCCTGCGCGGTGCGCTCGACGAAGCGCGGCGTCACGTAGCGGCTTTCAGGACGCAGACGGCCGGAACCGGACGGACCCGCCGCCGGGCTGGACATGGACGTGCTCACTGGACTTGGCCCTTCTTGGGGATGGCCGAACGTGCCGGGTCGGGAAGGCGGCTAGGCCATCGATCCGAGGGCGGGGTGGCTGTCGCCCGCCGCCAGGACGTCGTCGATCAGGCCGTACTCCTTGGCCTCCTGGGCGGTGAACCAGCGGTCGCGGTCGGAGTCACGCGTGATCGTCTCGGTCTCCTGGCCGGAGTGGTAGCCGATGAGTTCGGCCATCTCCTGCTTGGTGCGGATCAACTGGTCCATGTAGACCTTGATGTCGGAGGCCGAGCCCCCGAGGCCCGCCGAGGGCTGGTGCATCAGGATCTTGGTGTGCGGCAGCGCGAAGCGCTTGCCCCGCGTACCGGCGGTGAGGAGGAACTGCCCCATGGAGGCGCAGAATCCCATCGCGATGGTCACGACGTCGTTCTTGATGTACTGCATCGTGTCGTACACGGCCATGCCCGCGGTGACCGAGCCACCCGGCGAATGGATGTACAGGTAGATGTCGCGGGTCGGATCCGAGGCGGAAAGCATCAGCATCTGCGCGGTGATGCGGTTGGCGATTTCGTCGTCGACTTCCTTGCCCAGAAAGATGATCCGGTCGTCGAGAAGGCGGTTGTAGACCGCATCCGCGCTCATGGCGTCACCGTTGGCGCGGGCATAGGGCATCGTCTGCTGCGCCCCGAAAGGCAACTGCCCATTGCTCATGTATTCCACTCCTCTGTTGCTTGTTCGCGCGCGGCACCTTCGGCGGGGCTGGGACTCTGTGCGTCAAACCGGCGCCCACCAGGCGTAGCGGCAGGTGCGTGCGCCCCCACCTCATCCACTGTGAAGCTAACACGTAATTCATCCCGGACCGTTGGGCATAGGCGAGCGGTTCGCTGACAGCAGATAACACGCATCATGTCCCAAGTGGCTGGAAAACAAGGGGGTATGTCTCCCCTCTCCCGGGCAAAGAAGGTTCGGCCGCGAACCCGTCCACTCATTCAGGACACAGGGGAATAGTCGGCGCCTGGATCAAGCCAGAACGAAATACCGGCTCGACCGTGGACACCAGACACGCCACCCCTGACTCTGCGTCAACACCGCTCCGTACAATGCGTCCACCGTCCGGTCGACCCGCAGACGGCGATCCGCGCGGGAAGACCGCACGTCAGACGCGTACGAAGCCCTCCTCTGCCGGTGGTGGCAGCCGCCCGGCACGCCGTCCCGGCGATTACCGTCTGTTCCCATGACGACGGTTACGACCCGCACGGTCACATATCCGGCCGACGGCCTGACCATGGTCAGCCACCTCGCGCTCCCGGCTGGCAGCGGCCGTCGGCCCGCGGTCCTGGTCGGCCCCGAGGGGCCGGGACTGAACGACTTCCAGCGGCGCCGCGCCGACGCCCTGGCCGAACTCGGCTACGTGGCCCTGGCCTTCGACATCAACGGCGGACGCTGGTTCACCGACCCCGAGGAGATGCTGGCACGCGCCACCCCCCTCCTCCGCGCCCCGGAGCGGATGCGGGACATCGGCCACGCGGCCCTCGACGTCCTGCGCGCCGAACCGCGCACCGACCCGGACCGGATCGCCGCCATCGGGTACGGCACCGGGGGTGCGATCGCGCTCGAACTCGGCCGCGACGGCGTCGACTTCGGGGTGATCGGCACGATCAACGCCGTCACCACCGGTCGGCCGGGTGAGGCGGCACGCATCCGGTGCCCGGTGTGGGCCGGGGTCGGGTCGGAGGACCCGATCATGCCTCCGCCGCAGCGCGAGGCGTTCGCCACGGAGATACAGGACGCGGGTGTCGACTGGCGCCTCGTGGTCTACGGCGGCGCCGTGCACGCCTTCCACCACCCTCCCGTCGACCAGCCGGTGGTCCCCGGCGTCGCCTACCACCCGCGGCACGCGGAGCGCGCCTGGCGTGACGTCGTGGGTCTGCTCAGCGAGTGCCTGCCCTTGGCGGAATGACGCGCGAAGGGCGCGGCACCGCTGGCACTTGCCTCTGGCATGAACAGCGCATAGTAACCGCGAGTGATCACACAGGAGGGTTATCTGGCCACCCCCGGCGGGAGTGCCCGCAGGGCCCGCGCCCCGGGAGTCCGCATTCACGCAGACCAGTCGCCCCACCGGGGGGACACACCCCCGGCGCGAGGCCCGATGGGCGTCGGGCCGGGCAGCGGCGGCCGGTCTTCTCGCGTCGCTGAGCGTGATCGGAGGTAGTTGACCGGGTGACTTTCCTGGTCCAGGGGGTGTAAGAAGCTGGCTCTTAATTTTCCCCTCACCCCACACAGTTGGCTGAATCTGATGACTAGCATGACGATCGCCTCATGCATTACACACTTAACCTTCACATGACGGGGGATGATCAACAGATATGACGGCGGACGGCGAGCGCGGCGAAAGATCTCTGGACATCTACGTACTGGGGCATTTGGACGTTTTCTCCGCCGGACGCGCGGTCCCGCTCGGGGGCACGCGTGAGCGGACCGTTCTGGCGTTGCTGCTGCTCGAAGCGGGCCACGTGGTGCCCATGGGACGGCTGATCGACGCGGTCTGGGACGACGAACCGCCCGTCACCGCCCGGGGTCAGATCCAGTTCTGCGTCTCCGCGCTGCGCCGTCGCCTCCACGAGATCGGCGCCGAGGACCTGATAGAGACCCGCCGCCCCGGCTACCTGCTCCGCGTCACCGGACACCGCTTCGACGCGCACGACTTCGCGGCACGGGCCCGCGAGGCACGGGCGGCGCGCGTCGAGGGCGACCTGGTGCGCGCCATGGACCTGTTCCGCTCGGCGCTGTCGCTGTGGCGGGGCCCGGCACTGGCCGACGTCGACAGCCCCCTGGTCCGTCAGGCCGTGAGCCACCTCGACGAGCGGAGGCTGTCGGTGACCGGAGAGGGCCTCGACTGCGCCCTGGAGGCCGGTGAACACCACGAGGTGATCGGCCAGTTGCGCGGTCTGGTCGCCGACCACCCCCTGCACGAGCGCTTCTGGGCCCTGCTGATGAGTGCCCTGCACGCCTCGGGACGGAAGGCGGAGGCGTTGGACGCCTACCGCACCGCGTACAAGGTCTTCCGCGAGGAACTGGGGATCGCTCCCGGCAGTGAACTGCGCGGCCTGCACGCGGCGTTACTGTCGGGCGACGACCCCGTCGGCCCGAGCGGGCACCCGGCGCCCGGCGCCGACGCCCCCCGCACCGACGCCTCCCGCACCGACGCCCCCCACGAGGTGGCCGCCGCCCCCACCGCGCTTCCCCCCGCCGCGCCGAGCGCCGACAAGGTCGCGGGCGACCCGGCGGGCACGCCGTCCCCGGGGCAGTACGCCGCCCCCCTCCCCTGGACGGTCCCGCCCTCCGGTCCTGCGTCGCGGACCCCGAACCTCCTGCCCGCGGCCATCCCGGACTTCACCGGACGGGAGTCGGCCGTCGAGACCGTGGTGACACGGCTGACCGCGCGCCGGGGCGGCGCGTCGGCCGCCGGCCCCGGCGCGGCCGTCAGCTGGGACGCCGCCGTACCGGTCTGCGTGGTGTTCGGGCCGGGTGGCGCGGGCAAGTCGACGCTCGCCGTGTACGTCGCCCACCGTCTCGCGGCCCAGTTCCCGGACGGCTGCCTCTACGCGGAACTGCGCTCCGGTGACCGGGCGGTGAGTCCCTCCGTCGTCCTGGAGCGGTTCCTGCGAGCACTGGGTGTGGTTGGCATGAGCCTGCCCAAAACGCTGGAGGAGCGAGCCGAACTGTTCCGCAACATGCTCAGCGGCCGTCGCATCCTGACCGTGCTGGACGACGCCATGTCCGTGCAGCAGGTGTCCGCCCTCCTTCCCGGTACGGCCGACTGCGCGGTCCTGGTGACCAGTCGGCGCCGTCTGACCGGATTGCCGTCGACCGGGCAGCTGGAGCTGGACACGCTGACCGAGGAGGGAGCGGTCGAACTGCTCTCCCGGTTCATCGGTCCGGAGCGGGTCACCGACCCGGAGAGCGTGGCGGAGCTGGCCCGGCTGTGCGGCAGGCTGCCGCTGGCCCTGCGGATCTGCGCGGCCCGGCTGGCGGCCCGGCCGCACTGGACGGTCGCCGCCCTGGTGCACCGGCTGACGGACGAGTCCCACCGCCTGGACGAGCTGAGCCACGGCGAGATGACGGTACGGTCCAGTACGTCGCTCACCTACGACAGCCTGCCCGACGACGCCCGGCTGCTGTTCCGCCGACTCGCCCTGCTCGACGTACCGGACTTCCCCTTCTGGGTCGGTTCCCCGCTGCTGGACGTCGACGCGCTCCGCGCGCAGGAGGCGCTGGAGATCCTCGCGGAGGCGTACCTCATCAGGGCGACCCTGGGCCCCAGCGGCCAGGTGCGGTACAGCTTCCACGACATCACCCGGCCGTTCGCCCAGGAGCAGTTGGTCGAGGAGAACGCGCAGGAGCGGGGCGCCGCGCTCGAACGCTGGCTGGGCGCGCTGCTCTCCCTCGCCGGGGAGGCACACCGGCGCGAGTACGCGGGCGACTTCCTGAAGCAGCGCGGCGAGGCCAGTCGCTGGCCGCTGCCGGAGCGGCTGGTGGAGCGGCTGATGTCCGACCCGCTGGAGTGGTTCGAGCAGGAGCGCTCCACGATCGTCGCGGCGGTGCGGCACGCGGCCGTGGCGGGGCTGGTGGACCACAGCTGGGACCTGGCGCTCAGCTCGGTCACGCTCTTCGAGGCCCGCTGCTACTTCGACGACTGGCGTGAGACGCACGAGGTCGCTCTGGAGGCCGTCTGCCAGGCGGGGAACACCCGCGGCGAGGCCGCGATGCGGTACTCGCTGGGCTCGCTGCACATGTTCGAGCAGTCCGCGGAGCCCGGGCGGCGCCAACTGGACCGGGCCTGCGAGCTGTACCGGGAGCTGGGCGACGAGTCCGGGGTGGCGATGTCACTGCGCAACCTCGCGTACGTGGACCGGCTCACCGGCGACCTGCGCTCCGCCCAGGACCGGTGGGAGACGGCGCTGGCCGTCTTCAGGGAGTCCGGCGACCGCGTCGCCGAGGCCCACGTCCTGAACAGCCTGGCGCAGACGCGACTGGACGCGGGCGAGCCGGAGGCGGCGCTCGCGCTGCTGAGCCGGGCGGACGCCATCTGCGTCGCCGTCGGCAACCGGCGGGTCGCCGCGCAGGTCCGCAACCGGTTGGGCGGGCTGCACCTGGCCATGGGACGGCTGCCGGAGGCCGCCGAGGCGTACGCGTTCGTGCTGTCGAGCGCGCGGGCGGCACGGGACCGGGTCGGGGAGTGCTACGCGCTCCTGGGCCTGGCCTCGGTGGAGGTCAGCCGGGGCTGTACGGGCAAGGCGCGGGCGCAGCTGGTGGAGGCGCGGGAGCTGGCGACGGTGTCCGGCGCCCGGATGGCGGAGTCCAGGATCGCGCTGGCGTTGAGTTCGGCGTCGCTGCCGGACGACGTCCAGGCCGCACGCGCCTACGCGGAGCGGGCGCTGGCCGACTTCGAGGCGATCGGGGCGCCGCTGCGGCGGGCGGAGGCCCTGGTGGCGCGGGGCAGGGCGCGGTCGGCGGCCGGAGAGTCCGCTCCGGCCCGGGCGGACTGGCTGGCCGCGCGGGACATCCTGGTGGAGCTGGAGGTGGGCACCGGGGGTCTGCGGCTGTCGGACGAGATCGGCCTCCTGCTGGGCGACCGGCCGGGGCCGTCCCCGGCCCTGGGCAACGCCGTCGCCGGACCGACGGGGCACTGAGACACGGTCTTCCGGACCACCCCTCCCCCGGCACACCGCTGCCCCCGGGCACCTGGTGTGCCGGGGGCGGCCGCGGTCGGGGCGGTCAGTCCCAGATGGTGTTGTCGGTACGGACGGTGGTGTGGCCCGGCGCGCTGACCACCGCCTGATCGGCGCCCGTGGTCACGGCGGCGCCGCTGACGAGGGAGACGAGGAGGACCAGCGTGCCCAGCGTGACGCGGCGGAGGGAGGAATGAGCCGTCATGGTGTCGTCTCCTTGGGGCCGTTCCGGTGCCGCCGCCCCGGATGGGCCGGCCGCCTTGACGACACCGATCCTGGGGCACACCGCTTCCGGGTCCTCACCTCCTCGGTGTCGGTCCGCTGTCGTCGCGTTCCCACCCGGGACAGCGGACTGACAGCGGAACGATGGCGCCCCTCCCTAGTCTCCCGGCGGGGGGCCCGACCGAGTCTTCCGGCAGGTGTCCCGTCCGAGCGACGACGATCACCCCGTACCGAAAGTGGTGAGCGCATGACTGTGCACGTCCGCATCACGGACACGTCGTTCGGCGTCCCGGCAGCCGACGTCGACGTCCTGCTGAGCCGTCGTGTGGAGGACGGCTGGCAGGAGGTGCTCCGGGGGCGCACCGACCCGGAGGGGGTGCTGGTGATGCCGCCCCCGGCCGACACGCAGTCCGGTTCGGCGCTCTACCGGATCGAGTGCGATCTCGACACCTACTACGCGGTGCTCGGTGTGGTTCCCCTCATCGCGCGGCTCACCGTGGAGGTGCGGGTGGAGCCGGACGCGCGGCTGTCGCTGCCGCTGGCGTTCTCCGCCCACTCCGTCCTCGCCTACCGGGGCGGCTGAGCGCGCCCAGTCAGCGGGGCAGGGCGACCAGGTCCCGTACGACAGGGCCGGCGGGCGGGCACAGGTCCGGCGTGGCGGGGAAGAGGTCAGGGCCCAGCCGCTCGCCCGCCACGGCGCGTACGAGCGCGCCCGGCGTCGTGTCCGGGTCGACGAGCAGGCGCCGTACGCCGACCACGACGGTACGCAGCAGGCGGACCACCGCCTGGGGCGGGACCAGGTCCGGGTCCGCGCGCAGCGTCAGTTCCGTGTACCGGGCCCCGTCGCTGTTGACCCGGAGGTAGAACGGGTGGCCGGTGTGCCGCGGCGGCGGCGACCACTCCAGCACGGCGTCGGGCACCGGCGCGTCGCCCGTGAGCGGCGGAGCCCCACCAGGTCCCCCCGGAGTGGCGCCCGGCTCCCCCGGGGCGACGCCCGGCTCCGCCGGTGTGGCGGCCGGCTCCCCCTCTGCGGAGGCCGGGGAGGTGACGTAGTTGAACCAGCAGTCGTGCCGGAAGAGCGTGCCGCCGTCCGCCGCCGCCTCGGCGGCCAGCCGGGTGGCGCTGTCCACGTCGTAGGAGCCGTGCCGGTAGGCCAGCAGGGCCGCCAGGTGGGCGCGTTTGACGAAGGCGGACATCGGGGTGGCGCGGTCCACGGCCAGGGTCAGCGGCACCAGCTGGTTCAGGGTGCTGACCAGGGAGAGCCACGCGGGGTCGAAGCGGTTGGCGCACATCACGCTCAGGGTGACCCGGTCGTGGTCGAGGTGGTCCGCCAGGGCGAGCGCCGTCAGCGCGGTCAGCAGGCTCTGGGGGGAGACCTTGTGCGTGCGGGACGCCTCCGCGACCAGGGCGGCCAGGCGGTGGGAGGAGAGGGTCGCCTGCACCCGGCGTTCGTCGACGCCACCGGACCGCGCCGGTGGCAGGTTGGACGGGAGCCCGGTGTCCAGCACCTTCCGCCAGTAGCGGTCCGCGCCCCGACGGCGGGAGGCCCACTTCTCCCCGTGCTGGAGCAGGGCCAGCTCCCGGGGGACGGGGGCGGGGGCGAGTCGCGCGCCCCCGGCCAGGGCGCGCAGCTCGGTCTCCAGGGCCCGGACCGCCCAGACGTCGACGACCATGTGGGACATCGACACGGCCAGCCAGGCGGGCCGTCCGGCGACGCGGAGCAGCGTGGCGTGGCGGCCGAAGTCGCCGCGGACCGGGAACGGCGTCGCGTACAGGTCCCGCAGGGCCCGCAGGGCGTCGGTGCCGTCCAGGCGGGGCAGGTCGACCCGGGCGAGCGGGAAGGGCGCTTCCTCGTGGACCCGTTGGAAGGGCCGGCCGGACGCGTCGGTGTGGAAGGTGGTCCGCAGTGCCTCATGACGGCCCGTCAGGGCGTGGAGGGCGCCTTCGACGGCGTCCTCGGTGAGGCCGCTGACGTCCCACAGGGCGGGGACGTTGACCTCCATCAGCCGGTCGGGGGAGAAGGTCTCGATCGAACGCCAGGTGGACAACTGTCCGAAGGTGAGGGGCGCTTCGGCGGCCATGAATGCTCCATGAGGTAAGACGGACCGGCGGTCAGGGGCGTGGTGCGGCCGCGCGTCCGGCCCGGCGTGCCGGGCGCACGGGCCGCTCCGTACCGCGTCTCCACGGTGGTCAGGTGCAGACGACCTTGCTCACGCGTCTCACCTCCCTTCCTTCGACATTCCCGCCGGGAATCCCGTCGGGATTCCTGTCGGATTCCCGGTGCGGTCCCGGTCCCGGGAATTCCCAGAACCGTTCGCCTCCCATTGACGAAGGGCGGGCTCACCACGTCAACGCACGCGCGTTGGCAGCAAGTGACGGCCATTCCCTGCCATCGCCTCCGGCACCGACACGTCTTGACCCAGCAGGGACGACGCGTGTCTTCTGGCGCTATCGAAATGCGGATCCCGGCTGGTGGTGAGCACCGGTCCGGTGAATTCACGCATTCCCTGGCTCCGTTCTCCCGAACCGAATCGGCGAGCAGTTCGCAGCGCCCGCAAAAGGAAGGTGGGTCATGTCCGTTCCACCCGCATGGTCCTCGGCCGCACGGCCTGCGGTCGGCGAGCCGATCGCCGTCGTCGGCATGGCTTGCCGACTGCCCGGCGCGGACACCCCCGACGCGTACTGGTCGTTGTTGTCCGAGGGCAGGGAAGCCGTGGGCGACCCCGTGCCGGGCCGGACGGAGCGTCGCCGCAGGGCCGCCTTCCTCCCGCAGGTGGACCGCTTCGACGCGGCGTTCTTCGGTATCTCGCCGGCCGAGGCCGCCGCCATGGACCCGCAGCAACGTCTGGTGCTGGAGCTGGCCTGGGAAGCGCTGGAACAGGCCCGGATCGTGCCCGCCGCGCTGGAGGGCAGCCAGGCCGGGGTGTTCGTCGGCGCCATCACCGGGGACTACGCCCTGCTGCACGACCGTGCCGGGGGCGGCGGCCGACACGACGTCACGGGCACGCACCGCAGCCTGATCGCCAACCGCGTCTCGCACCTGCTCGGCCTGCGGGGCCCGAGCCTGACCGTCGACTCCGGTCAGTCCTCGTCGCTGGTCGCGGTCCAGCTGGCCTGCGAGGAACTCCGGCGCGGCACCGTGTCCACGGCCCTGGCGGGCGGCGTCAACCTCAACCTCCTGCCGGAGACCGACGACGCGCTGGACCGGTTCGGCGCGCTCTCCCCCGACGGCCGCTGCCACACCTTCGACGACCGGGCCAACGGCTACGTGCGCGGCGAGGGCGGCGGCGTCGTCGTCCTCAAGCCGCTGTCGGCGGCGCTCGCCGACGGGGACAGCGTGCACTGCCTGATCCTGGGCGGCGCGGTCAACAGCGGCACCGGGGAGCACCTGACGGTCCCGGACGCGGACGCACAGCGGCAGGTGGTCGAGCAGGCGTGCGCCGGGGCGGGCGTACGCCCGGCCGACGTGGCGTACGTGGAGCTGCACGGCACCGGGACGGCGGTCGGCGACCCGGTGGAGGCCGCGGCGCTCGGCGCGGTCTTCGGACCCGGGGGGACGGCCGCGGGCGAGGGTGCGCCCGAGCCCCTGCTGGTCGGCTCGGTGAAGACCAACATCGGCCACCTGGAGGGCGCGGCCGGTATCGCAGGGCTGCTCAAGGTGGCGCTGTCGCTGCGCCACGGTGTGCTGCCCGCCAGCCTCAACTTCCGCTCGCCCAACCCCCGCGTCCCGCTCGCCGAGCTGGGCCTGGAGGTCGTGACCGGCGCCCGCCCCTGGCCCGCCGGGCGCGTCGCCGGGGTCAGCGCGTTCGGGATGGGCGGCACCAACGCCCATCTCGTCGTGGCGCCCCCTCCCGCGCCGGCCGCCCCGGTGCCTGACGGGTCGGCGGCAGGTTCCGAGGCTCCCTCGGTGTGGACGCTGTCGGCCCGCTCCGCGGTCGCGCTGCGCGGCCAGGCCGGTCGGCTGGCCGAACACCTCGACGCCCACCCCGGGCTGCGCGCCGAGGACGTGGCGGTGTCCCTGCTGCGTACCCGGTCCCGGTTCGAACACCGGGCGGTGGTCACCGGCTCGGGCCCCGACCGACGCACGGAACTGGGCTCGGCCCTGCGGGAGCTGGCCGACGGCCTGCCCGGGGCGGCGGTGACCGAGGGGCGGGTGCTCGGTGGCCGCCGGGTGTTCGTCTTCCCCGGCCAGGGCGCGCAGTGGGCCGGGATGGGCCGGGACCTGATGGACGTACCGGGTCCCTTCGCGGACCGGCTGGCCGAGTGCGCCCGCGCGCTCGCCCCCTACATCGACTTCGACCTGCGCGATGTCCTGCGTCAGGCCCCCGGGGCGCCCGGCCTGGACACGGACGACGTCGTGCAGCCCGCCCTGTGGGCGGTGACCGTGTCCCTGGCCGAGCTGTGGCGCGCACGCGGCGTGGAGCCGGACGCGGTGCTCGGCCACTCGCAGGGGGAGATCGCCGCCGCCACCGTGATCGGCGCCCTCAGCCTGGACGACGCGGCGCGGATCGTCGCGGTCCGCAGTCGGCTGCTGCGCACCCTGGACGGAGGGGGGATGCTCTCGACCGCCCTGCCCGTGGCGGAGGTGCGGGCGCGTCTCGACGGCTCCCCGCGCTACGGCGGCCTGTGTGTGAGCGTCGTCAACAGTCCCTCGGCGACCGTGGTGTCCGGGCCGGTGGACGAGCTGGACGCGTTCGCCGCCGCGCTGGACGCGGACGGGGTGCGGGTGCGGATGCTGCCCGTCACCTACGCCTCGCACTCCCCCGCCGTCGAGGTGATCCGCGACGAGCTCCTCGCCGCGCTCGCCCCGGTCCGCCCACGCCAGGTGTCCGTGCCGTTCTACTCCTCGCTGACCGGCGGCGCGCTGGACACCGCCGGGCTGGACGCCGACCACTGGTACCGCGGTCTGCGCTCGCCGGTGCGGTTCGTGGACGCCACCCGGGCCGCGCTGGACGACGGGTGCGCGCTCTTCGTGGAGTGCAGCCCGCACCCCGTCCTGTGCGGCGCGGTCGAACGGACGGCGGAGAGCGAGGGCAGAGAGGCCGCCGCCGTCGGCACGCTGCGCCGGGACACGGGCGGCCCCGACCAGGTCCTGCGCGCCCTCGCCGAGGCCCACGTCCGGGGAGCGGACGTCGACTGGACGCCGGAGGCCGCCCCGGCGGGCTCGGCTGTGGTGGACCTGCCGACCTACGCGTTCCAGCGGGACCGGCACTGGCTGGACGAGGCGGCCGGAGCCGCGCGGCACCCGGCCCGGCGGGAGCCCGCCCCGGAGGCGGCCGCCCCGGCGCCGGTCACGGTCCCCGCGGGACGGTCGGCCGCCGCCGTACACGAACTCGTGGTGAAGGCCACCGCCGTCGTCCTGGGCCACCCGGACCCCTCCGCCATCGAGACCGGCCGCAGCTTCAAGGACCTGGGCCTGGACTCCCAGGGCACCGTCGACCTGCGCAACCGGCTCCTCGCCGCGACGGGGCTGCCGCTGCCCAGCACCCTGGTCTTCGAGTACCCCACGCCCGCCCGGCTGGCCGCCCGGCTGGCCGTGCTCGCCGGGGGGCAGGCGGACGACGCCGCCACTTCGGCCGGGGACGGCGCGGCGGGCGACGCCGAGCCGATCGCGATCGTGGGGATGAGCTGCCGCTATCCGGGCGGGGCGGACACCCCGGAGAAACTGTGGCGGCTGGTCGCCGACGGCGCTCGGGCCACCGGCCCGCTGCCGGACGACCGCGGGTGGGACCTGGACGCCCTCACCGGAGACCGTCCCGGCCTGTCCGGTTCGTGCGCCACCACGGCGGGCGGGTTCCTGCGCGAGGCACCGCTCTTCGACGCCGCCTTCTTCGGGATCGGCCCGCGCGAGGCGCAGGCCATGGACCCGCAGCAGCGGCTGCTCCTGGAGACCTCCTGGGAGGCCCTGGAGCGGGCCGGGATCGACCCGGCCGCCCTGGCGGGACAGCCGGTCGGGGTGTTCGCCGGTGCCATGGCCTCGGACTACGGGCCCCGGCTGCACCAGCCCGTCGGCGGAGCCGAGGGGCACCTGCTCACCGGCACCGCCTCCAGTGTGGTCTCCGGCCGGATCGCCTACAGTCTGGGCCTGCGTGGCCCCGCCCTCACCGTGGACACCGCCTGCTCCTCCTCGCTCGTCGCCGTGCACCTGGCGGTACGGGCGCTGCGGGCCGGGGAGTGCCCGATGGCGCTGGCCGGCGGTGTCACCGTGATGTCCACGCCGGGCCTGCTGGTCGAGTTCAGCAAGCAGGGCGGTCTCGCCCCCGACGGGCAGGCCAAGCCGTTCTCGGAGGCGGCGGACGGCACCTCCTTCGGGGAGGGCGCGGGTGTCCTGGTGCTGGAGCGGCTCGCCGACGCCCGCCGCAACGGACACCCCGTGCTCGCGGTGATCCGGGGCACCGCCGTCAACCAGGACGGTGCCAGCAACGGCCTGACCGCACCCGACGGACAGGCCCAGCGCCACGTGGTCCTCGGCGCGCTCGCCGACGCCGGGCTCACCACCGACGACGTGGACGCCGTCGAGGCGCACGGCACCGGCACCCGGCTGGGCGACCCGGTCGAGGCCAACGCCCTGATCGACACCTACGGACGACCGGCCGCCGACGGGGCGTCACGGCCCGTGTGGCTGGGCTCGGTCAAGGCCACCATCGGCCACACCCAGGCCGCGGCCGGTGTGGCGGGCGTCATCAAGATGGTGCAGGCCCTGCGGCACGAGCTGCTGCCCGCCGGGCCGGACACCGGGCCGCCGACGTCCCGCGCCGACTGGGCCGGGGGCCGGGTCCGCCTGCTCACCGCGGACCGGCCGTGGCCGCGGGGCGAGCACCCGCGGCGGGCCTCGGTCTCCTCGTTCGGCATCAGCGGTACGAACGCGCACCTGGTCGTGGAGGAGCCCCCGGCAGAAGCCGGGCCGGTCCCCGCCTCCCCGGACGAGCCCGCCGAACGGCCCCTGGCCTGGCCGGTGAGCGCGCAGAGCCAGGACTCACTGCGCGCGCAGGCCCGACGCCTCGCCGGGGCCACCGCCGCGCCGCGCCCGGCGGACACCGCACGCGCGCTGTCCGGCCGTACCGTGTTCGCGCACCGCGCGGTGGTGATCGGCACCGGCCGGGACGAGCCGCGCGAGGCGCTCGCCGCGCTGGCGTCGGGGGGCACCGCACCCGGTCTGGTCACCGGCACGGCCCGCCGAGCCGCCCGTACGGCGCTGCTGTTCACCGGGCAGGGCTCCCAACAACCCGGCATGGGGCGGGCTTTGTACCGGAGCCACCCCGCCTTCGCGACGGCGCTGGACGAGGTCTGCGCCGCGCTGGACCCGTATCTCGGGCGCCCGCTGCGTGACCTGATGTGGGCGGAGCCGGGCAGCGACGAGGCCGCGCTGCTCGACCGGACCGGATACGCCCAACCGGCGCTGTTCGCCCACGAGGCGGCGTGCTGGCGGCTGCTGCGGGAGCTGGGCGTCTCCGTGGACGCCGTCGCCGGGCACTCCGTCGGCGAGTTCGCCGCCGCGTACGCGGCCGGGGTGTGGGAACTGGACGACGTGGCCCGGCTGGTGACGGCCCGGGCCCGCCTGATGGACGGACTCCCCCGGGGCGGGGCCATGGTCGCCGTCGCCGCGACAGCCGACGAGGTCCGCGCGACCCTCGCGGGCCGGGAGGGCGAGGCGTCCGTCGCCGCGGTCAACGGGCCGCGGTCGGTGGTCGTCTCCGGCACCGTCGACGCCTGCGAGGCGGTCGCGGCGCACTGGGCCGGTCTGGGGCGGCGCACCACACGGCTGACGGTCAGCCACGCCTTCCACTCCCCGCTGACGGAACCGGTGCTCGACGCCTTCCGGGAGGTGGCGGAGAGCGTCTCCTACGCCGAGCCGCGCCTCGACCACGAGCGGGCGGCGGACAGCGACCTCCCGTGGACCGACCCCGGGTACTGGGTGGAGCAGATCCGCGCGACCGTGCTCTTCGCCCCGCTGGCCGAGCGCCTGGCGCGGGCGGGCACCGACGTCTTCCTTGAGGTCGGTCCCCAGTCACAGCTCGCCGTGCCGGTGCGCGAGTGCCTCGCGGAGCGCCGCGGGAGCGAGCCGGAGGGCCGGACGCCGGTCGTCGTGGCCACCGCCCGGCGCGGACGCGGCGAGGACACCGCGCTCCTGCACGGCCTGGCCGGGGCGTTCGTCGCCGGTACGGACGTCGACTGGGCGGCGGCCCTCCCCGCAGGTCCCCGCGCGGACCTGCCCACCTACGCGTTCGACCGCCGCCGCTTCTGGCTCACCGACACCGGCGGAACCGGCACCGGGCTGCCGTACCGCACCACCGCGGTGGCCGACGGGGGGCTGCTGCTCGACGCCCGGCTGTCGCGGCGCTCCACGGCCTGGCTGGCCGACCACGTGATCGACGGGGTGACGGTGGTGCCGGGGACGGCACTGCTGGAACTCGCCCTGCGGGCCGCCGCCGCGGCCGGGGCCACCGAGGTCGCGTCGCTGACGCTCACCGCACCCGTCGTCCTGCCCGCCGAGGGCGCGCTGGACGCGCAGGTCACGGTCGGCGCCGCGGATCCGCTGGGGCAGCGCCCGCTGACCCTGCACACCCGCCCGGCCGACGACCCGGACGCCGCCTGGACCGCGCACGCCTCCGGGCGCACCGCCGCCGCGGAACGCGCACCCGACGCGGACACCGGTTGGGCGGTGGCCTGGCCGCCGCCCGGCGCGAGCCCGCTCGACCTGTCGGACGGGTACGGCCGGTTGGCCGCCGCCGGATACGGGTACGGCCCGGCGTTCCGGAATCTGCGCGCCGTGTGGCGGGCGGGAGCCGATCTCCACGCGGAGGTCCGCCTGCCGGACGCGGTGGCCGGGGAGGACTCGCTGCTGCACCCGGCCCTGCTGGACGCCGCGCTGCATCCGCTCGTCCTCGAAGCGCCGGCGTCCCGCCCCGTGCCGTTCGCGTTCAGCGCCGTGACGGTGGTCCGCGCGGGGACGCGCGTGCTCCGGGTGCGGCTGTCGCCGGACGGGGACCGGGCACGGCTGGCGCTGTGCGACGGCCACGGCCGCCCGGTGGGCGGACTCACCGTCGCCCTGCGCCACGCGGGGGCCGGTTTCGGCGTGGACCCGGCGACGGCCGCCGCGGCGGGGAGCCGTACCGCCGTACCGGTGCGCGAGGACCTGTCCGGGCCGGTACCCGGGGCCATGCCCGCCCCGACGCCCGTCCAGGTACCCGAGACCCCGTCCGGACCGGTTCCCGGGCCCGTTCCCGCCCAAGCGGCGGGTCACAGCCCGGAGTCCGTGCTGGAGCTGGTCCGTGAGAAGGCCGCCGGTGTGCTCGGGCACGGGGCGCCGGAGGACGTGGGCGTCGACGAGCCCTTCACCGACCTGGGCTTCGACTCCCTGGGCGCCGTGGAGCTCCAGGACCAGCTGGAGCTGGCGACGGGCCTGGCCCTCGCCGCCACCCTCGTCTTCGACCACCCGACCGTCGCCGACGTCGCCGCCCACCTGGCGGAGCTGCTCGGATCCCCGGCGCCGGTGCGGGCCGACGACGGCCCCGCGGCCCCCGACCCGGTGCTCACCCGGCTGCGCGGGGCCCTGGACGAGGTGGCCGTCCTGCTGGCGCCCGACCTCGTGACCGGACCCGACGACGGGACCGGGGACGGTCGGCGCGACGACGCCGAGGCGATGCTGCGGGACACCCTGCGGCGGTTGCGCGCCGACCGGCCCGGCGGAGGCCTGGCGGACGGGCTCGGCCTGGACAGCGACGACGCCCTCTTCGAGTTCATCGACACCCAGCTGTAGCCCGCGGACCGCCGCACCGATCCCGACATGAGCGACCAGACGGAGGAATGACCATGGCAAGCGAGGAGCGGCTCCGCGCCTACCTGAGACGCGTCACCGCGGACCTGGCCGAGGCCCGGCAGCAGATCGGCGAGGCCGACGAGCGGGCCCACGAGCCGATCGCGATCGTCGGCCTCGGCTGCCGCTACCCGGGCGGCGTGGAGAGCCCCGACGACCTGTGGCGGGTGGTGGCCGACGGTACGGACGCCACGGGCGAGTTCCCGGAGAACCGGGGCTGGGACGCGGCGAAGGTGTACGACCCGGATCCGGCCAAGCCCGGCACGACGTACACCACGCGCGGCGGGTTCGTCTACGACGCGGGCGAGTTCGACGCCGCGTTCTTCCGCCTCGGCCCCCGGCAGGCGCTCGGCATCGATCCGCAGCACCGCCTCTTCCTGACCACGGCGTGGGAGGCCTTCGAGCGGGCCGGGATCGACCCGGCGACGCTGCGGGGAAGCGACACCGGCGTCTGGGCCGGGATGATGTACGAGTACTACTCGGCTCGGTTCGCCGGAGCGACGCCGCCCGAGGTCGACGGGACCCTGATGGTGTCCAGCACCCCGAGTATGCTGTCCGGCCGCGTCTCCTACACCTTCGGTCTGGAGGGGCCGTCGGTCACCGTCGACACGGCCTGCTCCTCCTCGCTGGTGGCGGTGCACCAGGCGGTGCGGTCGCTGCGGTCCGGGGAGTGCTCGCTGGCGCTGGCCGGCGGGGTCACCGTGCTGGCGACGCCGGACGCCTTCGTGGAGTTCTCCCGGCAGCGCGGCCTGTCGCCGTCGGGCCGGTGCAAGCCCTTCTCCTCGGACGCCGACGGCACCGCGTGGGGCGAGGGGGCGGGCGTCGTCCTCCTGGAGCGGCTGAGCGACGCGCGCCGCAACGGCCGCCGTGTCCTCGGGATCGTCCGGGGCAGCGCCGTCAACCAGGACGGGGCGAGCAACGGGCAGACCGCGCCGAGCGGTCCCGCCCAGGAGCGGGTCATCGCGCGGGCGCTGGCCGACGCCCGGCTCACCGCCGCCGACGTGGACGCGGTGGAGGCGCACGGCACCGGGACCCCGCTGGGCGACCCCATCGAGGCGAACGCGGTTCTCGCCGCGTACGGCCGGGAACGCCCGAAGGAGCTGCCGCCGCTGCGGCTCGGCTCGGTGAAGGGCAACCTCGGGCACACCCAGGCCGCGTCGGGCATCGCCGGAATGATCAAGATGATGATGGCGATGCGCCACGGCCGGCTGCCGCGCACCATCAACGTCGTCGAGCCCACCCACCAGGTCGACTGGTCCTCGGGGCAGGTCAGTCTGCTGACCGAGGAACAGCCCTGGCCGGGCCGCCCGGACGCACCGCGGCGCGCCGCCGTCTCCTCCTTCGGCATCAGCGGCACCAACGCCCACGTCGTCCTGGAGGAGCCGGAGGCGCGGACGGAGTCCGGCGGCGCGGAGCCGGGCGCGGGTGACACCCCGTACGCCTGGGTGCTGAGCGCGGCCACCGAGGCCTCGCTGCGCGGGCAGGCGGAACGGCTGCACCGCCACCTCACGGAACGTCCCGCGCCGGACGCGCTGGACGTGGCGTACTCGCTGACCGCCCGCCGCGCCTTCGACCGCCGCGCGGTGGTCGTCGGGCGGAACCGGGAGGAACTGCTGGGGTCGCTGGCCGCGTTCGCCTCGCGCCAGGACAGCGCGCCGGTCACGCACGGGGTGGTGCCCCAGGGCGGTACGCGCACCGCGTTCCTGTTCACCGGGCAGGGCGGCCAGCGCGCCGGGATGGGACGCGACCTGTACCGCGCGTTCCCGGCGTTCGCGGCGGCGTTCGACGAGGTGTGCGCGGCCGTGGACCCGTACCTGGAACGACCGCTGCGCGAGGTGATGTGGGCGGAGCCGGGCACCGCCGAGGCCGCCGAGCTGGACCGCACGTCCTACACGCAGCCGGCGCTGTTCGCCTACCAGGTGGCCGTCTTCCGGCTCCTGGGCTCGCTGGGCGTGGCCCCGGACCGGGTCGCCGGGCACTCGGTGGGCGAGATCGCCGCCGCCCATGTGGCGGGGGTGTGGGACCTGCCCGACGCGGCCCGCATGGTGACCTCTCGGGCCCGGCTGATGCAGCGGCTGCCGGACGGCGGCGCGATGTTCGCCGTCTCGGCGGGCCCGCGGGAGGTCGCGGAGAGCCTGGAGGACCTGCACGGTCTGGAGGGGCGGGTCGGGATCGCCGCCGTCAACAGCCCGCACGACGTGGTCGTCTCCGGTGACGAGGAGTCCTGCGCGGCGGTCGCCGCGCTCTGGGCGGAACGCGGTCGGCGCACCACGCGGCTGACCGTGAGTCACGCCTTCCACTCCCCGCTGATGCGGCCGGTGCTCGCGGAGTTCGCCGCCGAGCTGGCCGGCCTCACCTTCCGCTCGCCCGTCCTCGACCGGGAGACCAACCTGGGGCCGGACCGGGACTGGACCGACCCCGACTACTGGCTGGACCAGGTCTGCGGCACGGTCGGCTTCGCCGGGACGGTCGGAAGGCTCGACGCGGCCGGGACGGGCCTGTACCTGGAGATCGGGCCGCGCCCCGTGCTGTCGGGCATGGTCAGGGCCTCGCTGCCGGACTCCGGCGCGGTGGTCGGCGCCGTGTCCCGCCGCGGCCTCGGGGAGCCGGAGGCGCTGCTCACCGCGCTCGCCGAGGCGTGGGCGGGCGGGGCGCCGGTCGACTGGGCGGCACACGCGGTCGGCGGTCGCTCCGTGGAGCTGCCCACGTACGCCTTCGAGACCCAGCAGTACTGGCTGCGCGGTCCGGAACCCCACCGGGACGCCGAGGCGTTCGGACTCACCGGCCTGTCCCACCCGATGCTGTCGGCGGCGGTGGAGCTGGACGGCGGCGGACTGGTCGCGACGGGCCGCTTCACCGCCGACGACCTGCCCTGGATGGCCGACCACACGGTGGCGGGCACGCCGATCGTCCCGGCCACGGCGCTGCTGGACGCCGTCGCCGAGACGGCCGCCCAGGCCGGACGGGGCCGGATCGAGGAACTCACCTTCGAGGCGCCGCTGCCGCTGCCGCGAAGCGGCCCCCTGGACCTGCGGGTCGTGGTCGGCGCGGACGGCTCCGTGCAGGTGCTGGCCCGGTCCGGCGGTGACGCCCCCTGGACGCGGTACGCCTCCGGCAGCGCCGCCGAGGACACCGGGAGCGCCGACGTGTGCGCCTGGGCGGCGGTGTGGCCCCCCACGGACGCCTCGCCGGTCGACCTCGCGGGCGGATACGAGAAGCTGGCGGCCCTCGGCTACGAGTACGGCCCGTCGTTCCGGGGTGTCCGGTCGGCGTGGCGGCGCGGCGAGGACCTGCTGGTCGAGGTGGCCGTCCCGGAGGCGGCCGAGCAGACCGGGTTCGCGCTGCACCCGGTGCTCCTGGACTCGGCGTTCCACCCGTACGTGCTGGAGAGCGGCTCGGACCTGCTGCGGCTGCCCTTCGCCTTCCGGGGGCTGCGGCTGGCCACGGCCGGGGCCACGACACTGCGGGTGCGGATGACCGTCGGCGCGGACGGGGACCAGCTGTCGCTGACCGCCGCGGACGAGCGGGGCACGCTCGTGGTCGCCGCCGAGAGCCTGCTGGTCCGCGCGGTCGACCCGGCCGTCCTGGCCGCCGCCGTCGGCCAGGGGGACGGCGGCCACCACGGTCTCGACTGGGTCCCGCTCCCCTCGGCCCCCGCGGCCGGGGACCGGCGGTGGGCCCGGCTCGGCGCCCCGGCCGGTGACGGCCTCCCCGCCCACGCCGGCCTGGACGCGCTCGCCGCGGCGGGTGACGTCCCCGAGTTCGTGCTGTTCGACTGCGACGCGCTCGCCGCCCCGTCCGCCGGAGCCGAACTCCCCGGCGCGGTGCGGGAGATCACCGGCCGGGTGCTGGAGACGGTACGGGAGTGGGCGGCGGACGAACGGTTCGGCGACTCCCGGCTGGTGGTGGCCGCCGCCCCGGACCGGCTGGACACCGCGGCCGTGTGGGGACTCGTGCGCACCGCGCAGGCGGAGCACCCGGACCGTTTCCTGCTCACCGGCGTCACCGGCGACCGGGTGGACGCCGCCGCGCGGGCGCTGCTGGCCGGTGCCTCCGACGCGGAGGAGTCCCAGCTGCTGATCCGGGACGGGCGGGCACTGGTCCCCCGTATCGCCCGGCGCACCGCGGGACCCGCGGCGCGGGACGCCGGTCTCGCCGAGGGCACGGTCCTGGTCACCGGTGGGCTCGGCGGCCTGGGCGCCATCGTCGCCCGCCACCTGGTGGAGCGGCACGGGGTACGGCACCTGCTGCTGACCTCCCGGCGCGGCGCGGACACCCCGGGGGCGGACGAACTCCTCGCGTCCCTGACCGGACTGGGCGCCTCGGTCCGGGTGGAGGCGTGCGACGCGGCCGACCGTGCGGCCCTCGCCGCGCTGCTCGGCTCGATCCCGGCGGACCGGCCGCTGACGGGTGTCCTGCACGCCGCGGGCGTCCTCGACGACGGCCTGCTCACCGGGCAGACCACCGACCGTCTGGAGCGTGTGCTGCGGCCGAAGACCGAGGCGGCGTGGGCGCTGCACGAGCTGACGGCCGGTCTGGAGTCGCTGCGCGCCTTCGTCCTCTTCTCCTCCCTGGCGGGTGTCCTCGGCAACGCGGGCCAGAGCACCTACGGCGCGGCCAACACCTTCCTCGACGCCCTGGCCGCGCACCGCAGGGCGCTGGGCCTGCCCGCGGTGTCGGTGGCCTGGGGGCTGTGGTCGACGTCCGGTATGGGCACCCATCTGACCGCCGCCGACGAGGCCCGGCTGGCCCGGACGGGGATCGCGGCGCTCAGCGAGCCGCAGGGCCTGCGGTTGCTGGACACCGTGCTCACCGATCCCGGAGGGGACGCGCTCGTGGTCGCCTCCCGGTGGCACGAGACCGGGCTGCGGACCGCCGTGGCGAACGGCGCGAGGGTGCCGGTGATGCTGCGCGGCCTGGTCAGGGGGGTACGGCGGTCCGCCGCCGGGAGCCCCGGTCAGGGGCCGGTCGGCGGGGCGCTGGCGGCCCGGGTGCGGGAACTCACCGGGCAGGAGGCCGTGGAGGCGGTCGTGGCGGCGGTCCGCGGCCACGTGGCGGTGGTGCTGGGACACGGCTCGCCGGAGTCGCTGGACCGCACGGCGCCCTTCCTCGACCTGGGTCTGGACTCGCTGACCTCGGTGGAGCTGCGCAACCGGCTCAAGGCGGACGCCGCGCTCGACCTCGACCCGACGCTGGTCTTCGACCACCCGACGATCGACGCGCTCTCCGTCCACCTGGCCGGTCTGCTGGTCCCCGAGGCACCCGACCCGGTGGCGGAACTGGACCGCACCCTGCGCCGCATCACCGGGGAGTTCGAGGCCGCCCTGCCGGAGCTGCGGGAACGGATGGTCGACTCCCTGAGCGCGGCGCTCCGCCACCTGGGCGTCGACACCGGCGCCCCGCGCACGGCGTCCGCCGTCCCGGACGAGGCGACCGACGAGGAACTCTTCGCCTTCATCGACGCCCAGTCGTGACCCGGCGCGGGGGGGGGGGGGGGGGCCCCCCCCCGGCCCCCCCCCCCCCCCCCCCCCCCCCCCCCCCCCCCCGCCGCCCCCCCCCCCCCGCCCGGCCCCCGCACCAGGCCCCCCGGCAGCGCCCCGGGCCGATCCGGACCCCACCCGAGGCAGAAAGCAGGAAGCAGGAAGATGGCAGGCGAGGACAGACTCCGGGAGTACCTGAAGAAGGCCACGGCCGACCTGGCCGCGGCGCGGCGCCGCGAGGCGGCGGCCGACGAACCGCTCGCCGTGGTCGGCATGGCGTGCCGCTTCCCCGGCGCGGACTCCGTCGACGCGTACTGGGACCTGCTGGCGAACGGCCGTACCGGCGTCGTCGACGACGTGCCGGACGGACGCTTCGACCTGGCCGCGCTGCGGGAGACGGACGGCGTCTACACCACCCGGGGCGGCTACCTCGACGACATCGCGGGATGGGACGCCTCGTTCTTCGGCGCCTCCCCGCGTGAGGCCCTGCGGATGGACCCGCAGCAGCGGCTGCTCATGGAGCTGACGTGGGAGTCGCTGGAGGACGCCGGTCTGCCGCCCGCCGAGCTGGCGGGCAGCCGTACCGCGGTGCTGGTCGGCCTGTCCGACACGCTGCAGTACGGACGGATCCAGCAGGAGCGCGAGGGCCTGTCCCTGGTCCGGGACCCGTACGGCGGCCAGGGGGCGTCGCTGAGCGTGGCCGCCGGGCGGATCGCCTACCACTTCGACCTGCGCGGCCCCACCATGACGGTGGACACCGCGTGTTCGTCCTCGCTGGTCTCCGTCCACCTCGCCGGGGCCGCCCTGCGCCGCGGCGAGTGCACGGCGGCCGTGGTGGGCGGGGCCTTCCTGATGATCCACCGCGACATGTACGTCAACGCCTGCGCCACGGGCATGTTGTCGCGGGACGGCCTGTGCCGCACGTTCGACGCCCGGGCCGACGGCTACGCGCTCGGCGAGGGCGCCGGGGTGGTCGTCCTGATGCGGCTGTCCGACGCGCTGGCCCAGCGGCGCACGGTACACGCCGTGATCCGGGGCACCGCCGTCAACCAGGACGGCCGCAGCAACGGTCTCACCGCGCCCAGCCGGGCCGCCCAGGTGGACGTGATCCGCCGCGCCCTGGCCGGTGCCGGGGTCGGGCCGCGGGAGGTGTCGTACGTCGAGGCGCACGGCTCCGCGACGCGGCTCGGCGACGCCATCGAACTCGCGGCGCTCGGCGACGTGTTCGGCCCGCGCCCGGCCGACGACCCGCTGCTCGTCGGGGCGGTCAAGACCAACATCGGGCACACCCAGTCGGCGGCCGGCATGGCCGGGCTGATCAAGACCGTCCTGGTCCTGAAGCACGGAACGGTGCCGCCGAACCTGAACATGGAGCAGCCCTCCCCGACGGCCCTGGCCCAGGAGGGGCTGCGGACCGTTACCGCCGTCCAGCCGCTCCCGGCGACCGCCGCCGGGGCGCCCCGTGTCGCCGGGGTGAGTTCCTTCGGCTGGTGCGGCACCAACGCCCACGTCGTCCTCGCCGCCGCCCCCGACGCCGGGGACGCGGCCGACTCCCCCACGGCGGACGACTCCGACGCGGCCGGACTCCTGCTGGTCTCCGCCGCCGACGAGGACGCCCTGCGGGCCCGGCTCGGCGACCTGGCCCGCGTCGCGGCGCACACGCCGCTCGCCGACCTGGCGCACACGCTGCGCGCCGGGCGGGGCACCCTGGAGTACCGGCGCGCGGTGACCGCCGAGGACGCGGAGCGGGCCGCCCCGCTGCTGGAGCGGGCCGGGCGCGAACCCGTCGTCCGCGCCGCCGGGCAGGCACCGAGGATCGCGTTCCTGCTGCCCGGCGTGGGCGACCAGTACCGCGGCCTGGGCCAGGACCTGTACGGCCGCGAGCCCGTCTTCGCCGCCGCCGTCGACCGGTGCGCGGACATCGTCGCCGCGCGCTGCGGCGTCGATCTGCGGGCCGTCTTCCACGCCGCTCCGGAACCGCCCGCGACCGGCGGGGACCTGCTGCGCCCGGTGGCGGCGGACGGTTCGGACCACCGGGCGGTCACCTCCCATTTGCTGCTGTTCACGGTGGAGTTCGCCCTCGCCGAGCTGCTGGGCAGCTGGGGCGTCCGCCCCGACGTGCTGGTCGGCTACAGCCTCGGCGAGTACGTCGCGGCCTGCCTGGCGGGCGTGTTCACCCTGGAGGACGCCCTGTGGGTGGTCTCCCGGCGCGCCCTGCTGATCGAGGCCGCGCCGCCGGGGGGAATGCTCGCCGTCGCCGCCCCCGCCGACCGCGTCGAGGCCGAACTCGCCGGTGCGGAACTCACGGTGGAGGTCGCGGCCCTCAACGGCCCGTATATGACGGTGCTCAGCGGGTCTCCCGAGGACGTGACGGCCGCCGCCGCGCACCTCACCGCGGCGGGCCTGCCCGCCCGCCCGCTGCGCTCGGCCCACCCCTTCCACTCCTCCCTGCTGGCGGGCGCGCGCGACGAACTGGCGCGCGCGGTGGCCTCGGTGGAGCGTCGGCCGCCCGGTGTCACCGTCGTCTCCAACGTCACCGGCGCCCCGCTCACCGCCGAGCAGGCCGTCGACCCCGCCTACTGGGCGGAGCACCTGACCAGCCCGGTGCGCTTCTTCGACGGCCTGGGCACCTGCGCGGGGCTCGACCTCGGCGCCTACGTCGAACTGGGCCCGGGACAGACCCTCGGCGGACTGCTCCGCCAGCACGCCCGGGCCGCCGACGGCCCGCTGATCACCGGCACCCTGCCCGCCCGCTGGTCGACCTCCGGCCGACCCGACGAGCGCGTCCACCTGCTGGAGACCTGCGGTCGGCTGTGGGAGCGCGGAACGGATCTCGACCGGGGGGCGCTCGGGCGCGGCACGGGCTGTCTGGTGCCGCTGCCCCCGTACCCGTTCCAGCGCACGCGCTACTGGCCGCAGGGAGCGGCCGTACCGTCGCAGCCCGCCGCGGACCTCACGGGCCTCGCGCCCGCCGACCACTGCTACGCCCCGGTCTGGCAGCCGGACGTGACGGCGGCCCCCGCCCTCGCCTCGCCCGGGCCGCTGGACGGCCCCCTGCTGGTCCTCGCGGACCCGGACGGCGTCGGCGCCCGCCTGGCCGACCTGGCCGAAGCCACCGGCACCCGGGTGCTGGAAGTCGTACCCGGCACACAGTGGTCGCGGGCCGGACGCCGGCTGACGATCGACCCGGAGAACCCGGACCACCACCGGGAGGCGCTGGCCGCCGCGCGCGCCCTGGGCGCGGGCCGGGTGCACGTCGCCCACCTGTGGAGCCTGTGCGAGCCGGTGCGCACGCCGCCGTTCGCCACCGACGCCGAACTGGCCACGGCGATCCGGTACGGCTTCGACGCGCTGCTGCTGACCCTGCAGGCCCTGGGACCGGCGGCCGGTCAGGACGGGGCCGTCCTGGTCACCGCCACGGCCGGTGCCGCCGAGGTCATCGGCCGGGACTGCGCGGCCCCGGAGCGCGCCCTCGCGCACGGCCTGGCCCGGGTGGCCCGCGCCGAGTACCCGGGGCTCGCCTGGCAGGGCGTCGACCTCGACCCGGAGGCGCCCGCCGACGCGTCCGCCGCCGCCCTCCTCGCCGAGCTGGCCCGGTCGGCCGACGCCGGGGACCGGACCACCGCCGACCACGCGCTGACCGCCTGGCGGCGCGGACGGCGGCTGCGCCAGGAGTGGGCGGCCGTCGACCTGCCCGCGCCCCCGGCCGGACCGGCGTTCCGCGCCGACGGCACCTACCTGATCACCGGCGGCACCCGCGGGCTGGGGCTGTCGCTCGCCCGGCACCTGGTGCGGTCCGGGGTACGCCGCCTCGCCCTCGTGGGCCGCACCGACCTGCGGGCCGCCGCGGCGGCCGAGCCGGAGGGCCGGGCCGCGCACAGCCTGCGGGACGTCGCCGAACTGGAGGCGGCCGGAGCCGAGGTGCTGCTCCTCACCGCGGACGTGGGGGTGCCGGGCGAACTGCGGCGGGCGCTGGCCGCGTGCCGGGAACGCCTCGGCGCGCCGCACGGCGTCCTGCACGCGGCGGGGCTGCCCGCGCGGGGCATGACGTTCCGGATGACACCGGACGGCTCCCGGCCGGTCCTCGCGCCCAAGGTGCTGGCGATGGGCCCGCTCGCGGAGCTGGTGGGGCCCGCCGTGCCGGAGGCGGACCGGCCGGAGCTGCTGGTGCTGTACTCGTCGGCCATCACGGTGTTCGGCGGGATCGGCGAGGGCGACTACTGCGCCGCCAACAGCGTCCTCGACGCCTACGCGTCGGCGCTGTCGGCCGCCGCGCCCGCCACCCGGGTACTGACCGTGGCCTGGGGGCCGTGGCAGCACGACGACTGGCGGGCGGAGGGCCCCGGCAGCGCCCTGGCCGCCCGGGTCCGCGAGCACCGCGAGACCTACGGCTTCACCGACGAGGGCGGCTGCGCGCTGCTGGACCGGCTGGCCGGGGCGGCGCACGGGCCGGTGCTCGCCGTCCGGCACGCGCTCGCGGAGGGGATGCGCGCCTGGGACGAGGTCACCGCGCTGGACGAGGTGACCGGCGCGGCCGTCACACCGGACGGGACCCGCTTCCCCCGCCCCGCGCTGCGCGCCGACTACGTCCCGCCGCGCACCCCCCTGGAGCGCACCCTGGCCGAGATCTGGGGCGCGCACCTGGGGATCGACCAGGTCGGAGTCCACGACCCGTTCTTCGACCTGGGCGGCAACTCCCTGGTGGGACTGGCCGTGATGACCGCGACCGAGAAGGAGACGGAGCGCAGCGTCCCGCCCGCCCTGCTCTTCGCGCACCCCACCGTCGCCGAACTGGCGGCGGCCCTGGAAGGCGCCACGACGGCGACCGCGGTGACCGCGGCCCAGGACCTCGGGTCCGCGCGGGGCCGACGCAGGCGCCGGGCCCGCGACGCCCAGAACCCCCTGACGCGGAACCGATGAGAACGAGGACGGACGACATGACCGAGCATCCGACGGAGGCCGCTCCGACCGACATCGCCCTGGTGGGCCTGTCGGGGCGCTTCCCCAAGGCCGCCGACGCGGCCGAACTGTGGGCCAATGTCAGGGCCGGGCGCTCCGGCATCACCCGCTTCACCGACGAACAGCTCCGCGCCGCAGGGGTGCCGCAGCACCTGCTGGACGACCCCGACTACGTCAAGGCGGGGGCGGTGGTCGACGGCGTCGACCTGTTCGACGCGGCCTTCTTCGGGATCAACCCGAAGGAGGCGCAGATCCTCGACCCGCAGCACCGGCTGTTCCTGGAGCACAGCTGGCACGCGCTGGAGGACGCCGCCTGCGACCCGGCCCGTTTCGACGGCTCGATCGGGGTGTTCGCGGGCTGTGCCATCAGCAGCTACATGAACCACAACCTGGTCCCGGCCGGGGTCGCCCAGCAGGTCGGCGAACTGGCCATGGGCCTGGCCAACGACAAGGACTCGCTGCCCCTGCGGGTGGCCCACGCCCTCGGTCTGTCGGGGCCCGCCTACGGCATCCAGAGCTACTGCTCCACCTCGCTGGTCGCGGTCTGCGCCGCCGCCACCAGTCTCGCCTCGTTCGAGTGCGACCTCGCCCTGGCCGGGGGCGTCGCCATCAGCGTGCCGGGCGACACCGGGTACCTGTACCAGGCCGGCGGCATCAGCTCCCCCGACGGGGAGTGCCGTGCCTTCGACGCCTCCGGGCAGGGCAGCCTGCTGGGCAACGGCGTCGGCGTGGTCGCGCTGCGCCGTCTGGAGGACGCGCTGGCGGCCGGGGACCGCGTCTACGCGGTGCTCCGGGGCTGGGCGGTCAACAACGACGCCGGCCGCAAGGTCGGCTTCACCGCGCCCGGCGTCAGCGGACAGGCGGAGGTGGTCGCCGAGGCGCTGGCCGCCGCCGGTCTCGAACCCGGCGACATCGGCTACGTGGAGGCCCACGGCACGGGCACCTCCCTGGGCGACGCGGCCGAACTCGCGGCGCTTCAGCAGGTGTTCGCGGGCGAGGAACTGCTGCTCGGCTCGGTGAAGAGCAACGTGGGCCACCTCGACCGGGCCGCGGGCGTCACCGGGCTGATCAAGGCGGTGCTCGCGCTGCACCACGAGGAGATCCCGGCCACCCTCCACCACTCCACGCCCAACCCGCAGCTCCTCTCCGGTGACGCCCGGCTGACCGTCGTCACGGAGAACCGGCCCTGGCCACGCGCCGAGAGCCCCCGACGGGCGGGCGTCAGCGCCTTCGGCATCGGCGGCACCAACGCCCACGTGGTCATCGAGGAGGCGCCCCGGCGCCCCCTGCCCGACACCGCGCCGCCCTCCGTCCGGCCCGAGCTGCTGGTGTGGTCGGCACGGACCGCCACGGCCGCCGACGAGACGGGCCGCCGCCTGGCCGCCCTGCTGGAGGATGAGCCCGTCCGACTGGCCGACGTGGCCCGCACCCTGCACACCGGGCGCGCCGTCTTCTCCCACCGCCGGGCCCTGGTGGCCCGCTCGGCGGAGGACGCCGCACGGGCGATCCACGCGAGCGACTACCTCGTCGGGCGGCAGGGCCGCACGGACCGGCCGGTCACCCTGTACGTGCCCGACGGGCCGATCCACCTCCCTGACGCCGACCGACTGGCCTTGAACGAACCCGCGTTCCGTGCCGCCCTGGACGGCGCGGACGCCCCGCTCCCGGTCGCCCACGCGCTGACGGCGCTGCTGCGTTCCTGGGGTGTCACGCCCACCGCGTACGCCGGACGGGGTACGGGACGGCTGGTCGCCGACGCCCTGTCCAAGGCGCTTCCGGCCGCGGACGGCTCGGGCGATCCGACGGCCACCGGACCCGGTGACGGCCTCGCCGAGCTGCTCGCCGACGAGGAGCGCGTCCTGCTGGTGCTGGGGACGGCCGACCTGTCCGGTCTGACGGCCGCACAGCGGGACCGGGTCGTCGAGGCGCTGCCGGAGACGGCCACCGACTCCGCGTCGGCCCTGGCCGAGGCCGTGGTCCGGCTCTGGCTCGCCGGGGCGCCCGTCGACTGGGAGGTCCACGCCGAGGGCCGGGGCGCCGCGCGGACTGGTCTGCCGGGCTACCCCTTCGAGCGCCAGCGCTACTGGATCGACCCGCCCGCCGTTCCCGCCCAGAGCGAGGAGACGCCCCGACCGGCCGCCGACGCCTCCACGTCACGGGACTCCGGCCACGTCACGCTGCTGACCCCGCGCTGGACACCCGCCGAGGCCGCCACGGACGCCGATCCCGCCGCCCGGTACGTTCTCAGCCGCGACGAGGAGGGCGTCGCCGACGCCCTGGCGGGCCTGCTGCGCGCCGCGGGCGCGACCGACGTCGTCCTGGTCGACGGGGACACGGCGGCCGAGACCGCGACGGTACCGGGCGAGGGCCCGCTGACCGTCGTGCACCTGGCCCCGCGCACCGCCGGGGAGCCCGCCGAGGCGGTGCTCACGGCCTCCCGGTTCCTGTCCTCCTGGGCGGGTCGGCCCGGCACGGACCGGATGGTGCTCGTCACCCGCGGCGCACGCGCCGTGGCCGGAGGGGAGCGCACCGATCCCACCCAGGCCGCCCTCGCGGCGCTGTCGGCCGTGGCCGGGCAGGAGTACCCCGGCCTCGACAGCCGCAGCGTGGACCTCGACCCGGCGGCGGCGCCCGGCCAGGCCGCCGCGGAGCTGCTCGCCGAGCTGCGGACGGCGGCCCGGGACCCGCTGACGGCCTACCGGTCCGGCCGCCGCCACCTCCCCTCCTACGTCCCCGCGGACTCCCCCGGCGCCGCGGCCGGTACGCCGGTGCGGCCCGGCGGGCGCTACCTGGTCACCGGCGGTCTGGGTGACGTCGGCCTCCTCGTGGCCGGGCACCTGGTGCGGGGCGGCGCCGGCTCGGTCGTCCTGGCCAGCCGTTCCGGGCTCCCGGACGACCCGCAGCACCCGCGGCGACAGGCGGTCGGGGAACTGTCCGCGCTCGGCGCCGAGGTGCGCGCGGTGCGGCTGGACATCACCGACGAGGACGCCGTACGCGCCCTGTTCACCGAGGGCGGCGAGGTGTTCGACGGTGTGGTGCACGCCGCCGCCGACACCGCTCAGGACACCTTCCTCCCCCTCGACACCCTGAGCGAGGAGACCGTACGGCGGCAGTTCGCGGCCAAGGTGGACGGCGCGCGCACCCTGCGGACGGTGCTGCGGGAGCTGCCCGCCGACAGCGTGCCGCGCTGGTGCGTGGCGTTCTCCTCCACCTCGGCCCACCTCGGCGGCCTGGCCTTCGGCGGCTACGCCGCGGCCAACGCGGCCCTCACCGCCCACGCCGAGGGCGCGGCCGACGACGCCACCCGCTGGATCTCCGCCGCCTGGGACACCTGGGCCCCCACGCTGGCCCGTCTGGAGGGGCCGTTCGGCGCCGCCATGACCGCGCACGCCATGACCGCCGACCAGGCACTCGCCGCGTTCGACGGGCTGTTCACCCGGGCCGCCGGGTCCGTGCTGGTGGTCGCGGGCGGGCTGGACGACCGGCTGCCCCGGCCACCGGCGCCACGGCCCACCGGGCCGACCGCCACCTTCCCGCGCCCGGAGCTTCCCCAGCCGTACGTCTCGCCCGTCACCGCGACCCAGCGCGCCCTGGCCGCGCTGTGGACCGAGGTCCTCGCGATCGAGCCGGTCGGTGTCCGGGACAACTTCTTCGACCTGGGCGGGAACTCGCTGCTCGCCCTCCAGATGCTGGCCACGGTCAAGGAACGCCTCGGGGTGACGGTCCCGACGGTCGCGCTGTTCGAGTCGCCCACCGTGCGCGGCCTGGCCGGTCTCCTCGACGGCGACTCCGCCCCCGTCGCCGCCGCCCCGGTCCCCGCCGTCCCGGTCCCCGCCGCCCCGGTCCCCGCCGTCCCGGCTCCGGCGGTCACGCCCGCGCCGGTGGTGGCCCCGGAGGGCGACGCTCCCGCCGCCGAGCTGCCCGACCCGGCGGAACTCGACCGCCGGATCGCCGTCATCGGCATGGCGGGCCGCTTCCCCGGCGCGGGCGACGTGGCGGAGTTCTGGCGCAACCTGTGCGACGAGGTCGAGTCGGTCACCTTCTTCAGCCCGGAGGAGCTGGTCGAGGCGGGGGTGGACCCGGAGCTGGCCGACGACCCGGACTACGTGCCCGCCCGCCCGGTCCTGGACGACATCGCCGGGTTCGACGCGGGGTTCTTCGGGATGAGCCCCCGTATGGCCGCGCTCACCGACCCGCAGCAGCGCCTCTTCCTGGAGGTCTGCTGGGAGGGGCTGGAGCACGCCGGTTACGCCCACGAGGGCTACCGCGGCCGGGTCGGCGTGTTCGGCGGCTCGAACCTGAGCACCTATCTGCTGGGCATGTTGCCGCAGCTCGTCGCGGACGGCGACGTCAACCCGTACGAGCTGATCATGAGCAACGACAAGGACGCGCTGACCACGTCGGTGTCGTACCTGTTCGACCTCGACGGACCGAGCGTGGCCGTGCAGACGTTCTGCTCCACCTCGCTGGTGGCCGTGCACTCGGCGGTGCGCAGCCTGCGGGCGGGCGAGTGCGAGGCGGCCCTGGCGGGCGGGGTGTCCGTGGCCGTACCGGACCGCAAGGGACACCTGCGGCAGACCGGCGGGATGGACTCCCACGACGGCCACGTCCACTCCTTCGACGCGGAGGCCACCGGCACCCTGTTCGGCGACGGCGCGACCGTGGTCGTCCTGAAGCGGCTCTCCGACGCGCTGCGCGACGGGGACACCGTGCACGCCGTCATCCGGGGATCGGCCCTGAACAACGACGGTGCCCGGAAGGCGGGTTACACCGCGCCGAGCGTCGCCGGACAGGCCGCGGCGGTCCGCGCGGCCCTGGCGGACGCCCGGGTCGGCGCCGACGAGATCGGCTACGTCGAGGCCCACGGCACGGCCACCGAGCTGGGCGACCCGATCGAGGTCGCCGCGCTGACCCAGGCGTTCGGCCCGGACGCCCTGCCGGGCACGATCCCCATCGGCGCGGTGAAGACGAACATCGGCCACCTCAACCACGCCGCCGGTACCGCCGGGCTGATCAAGACGGCGCTGACGGTCCGCGAGGGCGTGGTCCCCGCGTCCCTCAACTACACCCGCCCGAACCCCCAGATCGACTTCGCGAACAGCCCGTTCTACGTCAACACCGAGACCACCGCCTGGTCCGGGCCCGAGGACCGGCCGCGCATCGCCGGGCTCAACTCGCTCGGCATGGGCGGCACCAACGTGCACGTGGTGGTGGAGGAGCCGCCCACGCGTCCGGTCCGGGACCCGGAGATCCGGCGCCATCACCCGCTGGTGCTCTCGGCCCGCTCCGTGGCGGCGGCGGACCAGGCGGCACGGGAACTCGGCACGCACCTGGCCGGGCACCCCGCACTGCGGCCGTCCGACGTGTCGTTCACCCTGCAGACCGGGCGCAGGGTCTTCGAGCACCGCCGCGCGGCCGTGGTCGGCGGGACCGCCCACGCGGCGTCGGTGTTCTCCGGCGGGGACGAGGACACCCAGGTGGCGTCCCGGGTGGAGACGGTCTCCGGCCGCCCCGTCGCGTTCCTCCTCGCCGGGGTCGGCGAGCAGTACCCCGGTCTGGTCGACGACCTCTACCGGCACGAACCGGTGTTCCGCGCCGAACTCGACCGCTGCCTGGACCTGTTGGCGAAGGAGCTGCCGGACACCGAGCTGCTCGGACTGCTCACCGGCGACCGCCCCGACGCGGGTCCCGGCCTCGCCGCCCTGCTGGGCCGGGCCGCCGGTCCGGCCGACGGACGGCAGGCGGAGCTGGAGCGGACCGAGGTGGCGCAGCCGCTGATGTTCGCCGTGCACCACGCGCTGGCCCGCACGTTCCTCGCCTGGGGTGTGCGGCCGTCGATGATGCTGGGCTACAGCCTGGGCGAGTACGTCGCGGCCTGCCTGGCCGGTGTGCTGTCCCTCCAGGACGCGGTCGCCCTGGTCGCGTACCGGGCGCGGCTGATCGGGGAGGCGGAGCGCGGCGCCATGGCGGCCGTACCGCTCGACGCGGAGCAGCTTCGGAGCCGTTACGGGACGGCGGAGCGGGGCCTGGACATCGCCGCGGTGAACGGTCCGTCCACCGTGGTGGTGGCCGGGCCCGACGAGGCGCTGAAGTCGCTGGTCGACGACCTGGCCCGGGACGGTGTCCCGGCCCGGCCGCTGAGCACCACGCACGCCTTCCACTCCCGGATGCTCGCGCCGCTCGCCGGACGGCTCACCGCCTGGGTCGCCGAGAACGTGACCCTCAACCCGCCCACGCTGCCCTACCTGTCCAACGTCACCGGCGACTTCGCCGACGCCGCCCTCGTCTGCGACCCGGGCTACTGGGCCGCGCACATGTGCGGCACGGTGCGGTTCGCGGACGCGGTGGAGCGGTTGCTGGCCGAGCCCGAGACGGCGTTGGTGGAGATCGGGCCGGGCCCGTCGCTGGGCGCGATGGTGCGCGGCGCCGACTGCCCGCCGCAGCGCTGGCCGCTGATCACGGCGACCCTGCCCGCGCAGAGCGACCCCCGCCCCGCCGACCTGGTGCTCACCGAGTGCGTCACCCGGCTCTGGCTGACGGGCGTCGACCTCGACTGGGCCGCCTACCACGGGGCGACCGGCTCCACGACCGCGGCGCTCCACCGGGGTGCCGCCCCGGGGCGGGTGCCGCTGCCGACGTATCCCTTCCAGCGCCAGCGCTACTGGATCGACCCCGCGCCGCTGCCCGGTGGCCGGGCCGCGACCGACGCTGCGGGGCCGGCCGCCCAGGCGGTCGAGGAGCCGACCTCCTTCGCCGACCTGGAGCGCGTGCCGCTGCTCCCGGAGGAGCGGTGGCTGTGGCAGCCGGTGTGGCGGCAGACGGCCGCCCCCGCGCCCGCCGCGGAACAGCCGGGTCACTGGCTGGTCTACACCGACGGCACGGTCGCCGACCGGATCCTGGCGGAGCTGCGCCGCGCCGCCGAGCGGGACGGGGCGACGGTCACCGCGGTCCGGCCCGGCACCGGCCACGCCGAACTGCCCGACGGCGACCGCACGGTCCGCCCCGGCAGCCACGAGGACGCCCTGGCGCTGCTCAAGGACCTGCGGGGGCACGGGCTGGGGCTGGAACGGGTGGTCCACCTGTGGACCCTTGAAGACAGCACAGACGGCACCGACGGCACCGACGAGAACGCCGGCGGGAACGCCGACGACGAGACGGTGCGGCGCGGTCTGCACACCGTGGTCGCGCTGGCCCGCGCGGCTGACGAACTCGGCCGCATCGACTGGGAGCTGGACCTGGTCACCGCCGGTGCCCACCAGGTGCTGGACGGCGCGGAGGCGCGGCCCGCCGCGGCCACCCTGGTGGGACCCTCCCTCGTGGTGCCGCTGGAGTACCCGGGGATCAGCACCCGTCTGGTCGACGCGCTGCCCGGCGTCGGCGCCGCGGCGGTCACCGCCGAGCTGCGCCGCCCCCGCGCCGACCTGACGGTGGCGCTGCGCGGGGCCCGGCGCTGGGTGCCGCGGTACGAGTGCCTGCCCCCGGCCGACGCCGAGGCGGCGGCCACCGACCTGCTGCGCGAGGAGGGCGTCTACCTGATCACCGGCGGTCTGGGCGGTATCGGCCTGGCCATGGCGGAGCGGCTGGCCCGTTCCTGCCGGGCGCGGCTGGTGCTGATGGGCCGCCGGGGGCTCCCGCCCCGGGAGCGGTGGGAGGCCATCGCGTCCGGCGCCGAGCGGGCCGAGGACGCGGTGCGCGAGCGGGTCCGCCAGGTGCTGGGGATCCTCGCGCTGGGCGCCCAGGTGGAGATCGTCACCGGCGACGCGGCGGACCCCGCCGACACGCGCCGGGCGGTGGACGCCGCCCGGGAGCGGTACGGCGCCCTGCACGGCGTGCTGCACGCCGCCGGGGTGGCGGGCACCGGCCTGATCCAGGGCAAGGAACCGGAGGACTCCGAACTGGTGCTCGCCCCGAAGGTCGGCGGCCTGCGGGCCCTGACCGAGGCGCTCGGCACGGACCGGCCCGGCGGGGTGGAGCTGGACTTCCTGGTCCTGTTCTCGTCCATCACCTCGGCCACCGGCGGCGGCCCGGGCCAGGTCGACTACTGCGCCGCCAACGCCTATCTGGACGCGGCGGCGGCCCGGCTCGCCCAGGACGGCCACCGCGTGGTCTCCGTCAGCTGGGGCGAATGGACGTGGAACGCCTGGGACTTCGGCCTGGCGGGCTACGACGACGAACTCCAGTCGTTCTTCCGCCAGCACCGCGCGACCTTCGGCATCGGCTTCGACGAGGGCTGGCGGTGCCTGCTGCGGGCCCTGGCCGCCGGTGAGCCGCGCGTGGTGGTGTCCACCCAGGACCTGCCGACCATCGTCCGCTACAGCACCGGCTTCACCGTCGAGGCGGTCCTCACCCCCGCGGTGGCCGGCACCACGCCCGGCACCCGCCACCCGAGGCCCGACCTCCTGACCCCCTACCGGCAGCCGGACGGAGCGGCCGAGGTGACCGTCGCCGGGGTCTGGTGCGAGCACCTGAAGCTGGAGTCCGTCGGCTCGCTGGACAACTTCTTCGAGCTGGGCGGCAGTTCGCTCCTCGGGATCGCCGTACTGGCCCAGCTCCGCCGCTCCTTCCCCGACGCCGAGCTGCCGCCCCGCGTGCTCTACGAGGCCCCCACCGTCGAGGCGCTGGCCCGGGTCGTCCAGGGCGCGGGCGCGCCGGTCAGCCCGGCGACCACCTGATCCCGCACAGAACCCCACACAGAAACGGAGAACAGCGGCATGACCGTCGTAGGAGTTGTCGGCGCCGGTGTCATGGGCACAGGCGTCGCCCAGAACCTCGCGCAGTACGGTTTCGAGACCGTCCTGGTGGACGTCTCGGAGGAGGTCCTCACCGAGGCCCGGGCGGTGATCACCCGCAACGCCCGCCTCAGCGGCCTGATGGGCGGCCCGCGTCTGGACCCCGACGAGATCCTCGGCCGGATCACCACGGCCGTCGGTCTGGACTCCCTCGCCAAGGCCGACTTCGTCATCGAGAACGTCACCGAGGACTGGGACACCAAGAAGGCCGTCCACCAGGAGCTCGACCAGGTGCTCCAGCCGACGGCGATCGTCATCGTGAACACCTCGGCGATCCCGATCACCCGGGTGGCCTCCCTCGGTTCCCACCCCGAACGGGTGGTCGGCGTCCACTTCATGAACCCGGTCCCGGCCAAGCCGGTGGTGGAGCTGATCCCCGGCTTCCACACCAGCACCGAGACCGTGGAGAGCACCCGGACCTTCCTGGCCGGTTTCGGCAAGCGCGCCGTCGACGTCAAGGACGCGTCCGGCTTCGTCTCCAACCGGGTGCTGATGCTCACCGTGAACGAGGCGGCGTACCTGGTGTACGAGGGCGTCGCCACCGCCGAGTCCGTCGACGAGGTCTTCCGCGGCTGCTTCGGCCATCCGATGGGCCCGCTGGAGACCGCCGACCTGATCGGCGTCGACACGATCCTCTACAGCGTCGAGGTGCTCTACGAGCACTACGCCGACAGCAAGTACCGCCCCTGCCCGCTGCTGAAGCAGATGACGGACGCCGGGCTGCACGGCCGGAAGACCGGCCGCGGCTTCTACACCTACGCAACCCAGGAGTAAACGATCATGACCACTGTCGCCGCCACCGCCGCCGACCGCATCAACGCCTTCATCCTCGGCCGCTTCCCGCAGGCCGAACTCAGCGCGGAGCAGGACATCTTCGCGCTCGGCTACATCAACTCGCTCTTCGCGATGGAGCTGGTGATGTTCATCGAGAAGACCTTCGGCGTCACCCTCCCCAACGACGAGCTGAAGATCGACAACTTCCGCACCGTGGACGCGATGTCCGCGCTCGTCGACCGGCTGACCCCGTCCGCCTGACCGGCGTCGCACCCGAGAGAACCGAGGAGGTTCAGCATGACGACCATGGTCGCGCCGCCGTCTGCGGACGGCACGCGGGCCGGTGGCCCGGCGGTCGACCGGGCATCGGTACGCGCGTTCACCGACCAGTTCATCGCCCCGTACGCCGACGGCTGGGAGCGCGAGGGGCGGGTGCCCGAGGAGTTCCTGGAGCGTCTCGGCCCGCTGGGCCTGTGGGCCCCGTTCCTGCCCCGGCACCTGGGCGGCCAGGGGCTGGACCTGGTGACCCTGGGCGAGGTGCACGAGGAGGTGGGCCGCGGTTGCTCCTCGGTCCGCTCCCTGCTCACCGTGCACACCATGCTGACGTGGGCCCTGCTGCGCTGGGGCTCGCCGGAGCAGGTGGCGCGGTGGGCGCCCGCCCTCGCCGACGGCACTGTGCGCGGCGCGTTCTGCCTGTCCGAGCCGGGCGCGGGCAGTGACACGGCCGGGATCACCACCACCGCCGTCCCGCACCGGGGCGGCTGGCTCCTCGACGGCCGCAAGAAGTGGACCACCGGCGGGCAGATCGCCGGGCTCTTCCTGGTGTTCGCCCACACGGGGACCTCGATCGTGGCACTCCTCGTCCCCCGGGACACCCCGGGGGTACGGGTCACCCCGCTCGCCGAGATCTTCGGCACCCGGGCCTCCCTGCTCGCCGAGATCCACTTCGACCACGTGGAGCTGGGGCCGGACGCGCTGCTCGGCCCCAGCTCCTTCGCCTCCGGCATGGTGCTCAGCGGCACCCTGGACCTGGGGCGGTACAGCGTGGCCTGCGGCTCCGTCGGCATCGTCCAGGCGTGTCTGGACGCCTGCGCCGACTACGCCGACCGCCGGACGGTGGGCGGCACCGCGCTGCGCGAACTCCCGCTGATCCGGGCCAAGCTCTCCGACATGGTGACCGACGCGCGGGCGGCCCGGCTGCTGTGCCGTCAGGCCGGGGAGACCAAGGACGCCGGGGATCCGTCGACCATCATGGCCACCTGGATCGCGAAGTACTTCGCGTCGACGGCGGCGGCCCGGCACGCCACCGAGGCGGTGCAGGTCCACGGCGCCAACGGCATGACCCCCGACTACCCGGTGGCCCGTCTCATGCGGGACGCCAAGGTCACCGAGATCATCGAGGGCAGCACCGAGATCCAGCGGCTGACCATCGCCGACGAGGCGTTCCGTGACCGGACGCCCGCGACAGGAGGAACGCTGTGACCACAGCGATACAGCAGCCCGCCGACCGGGCGGAGGACCCGTACCGCAAGCCGGTGCGCGGGCGGATCAAGTGCGTGGTGTGGGACCTCGACAACACCCTGTGGGACGGGGTGCTGCTGGAGGACGGCGACGTCACCCTGCGCCCGGGGGTGGTGGAACACCTGCGCCGCCTGGACGCGATGGGCGTCCTGCACTCCGTGGCCAGCAAGAACGACCACGACACCGCGATGGCCAAACTCCGCGAACTGGGCCTGGAGGAGATGTTCCTCTGCCCCCGGATCGGCTGGAGCGCGAAGTCCGAGTCGGTGAAGGAGATCGCCGCCCGGCTCAACCTCGGGGTCGACGCGTTCGCGTTCGTCGACGACCAGGAGTTCGAGCTGGCCGAGATGGAGTTCTCGCTCCCCGAGGTGACCCGGATCAACGCCGCGGACCTCGACACCGAGCTGCTCCGCGACGAGTTCCGGCCGCGGTTCGTGTCCGACGAGTCGGCGCACCGCCGCGAGATGTACCGCAGCCAGCTCGCCCGGGACGAGGTGGAGAGCGGGTTCACCGGCACCAGCGAGGAGTTCCTGGCCAGCCTGGGGATGGCCTTCACCATCGCTCCGGCGGCCCGGGAGGACCTCCAGCGGGCCGAGGAACTCACCATCCGCACCAACCAGCTCAACGCAACCGGCCGCACCTACTCCTACGACGAACTGGACGCGCTGCGCGAGTCCCCCGACCACCTGCTGCTGGTCGCCGAACTCACCGACCGCTTCGGCTCCTACGGCAAGATCGGCCTGGCCCTGGTGGAGAAGGGCGACCCCGACTGGCGGCTGCGGATGCTGCTGATGTCCTGCCGGGTGATGTCCCGGGGCGTCGGCTCGGTGCTGCTCGGCCATCTGATGCGGCTGGCCCGTACCGCCGGAGCCGGTCTGACCGCCGACTTCGTGGAGACCGGCCGCAACCGGATGATGCAGATCACCTACGCGTTCGCCGGGTTCCGTGAGGTGAGCCGCGAGGGGGACCGGGTGGTGCTGGCCGCCGACCTGGACCGGACGCAGGACGCTCCGGACTACGTACGGCTGGAGGTCAGGCCGTGAGCACGGTCGTCGGCCCCGCCGAGACGTCGCGCGCCGGGAGCCGGGCCGCCGCCTGGCTCCCCTTCTCCGAGCACCCGGGAAGCGACGGCCCGCTGCTGTACTGCCTGCCGCACGCGGGGGGTTCCGCCTCCGCGTTCCGGTCCTGGTTCGGCCGGATCGGTCCCGTGTCCGTCCGGCCGGTCCAGCTGCCCGGCCGCGAGACCCGGCTGCGCGAGGTCCCGTACGACGCCATGGACCTGCTGGTCCCCGACCTCGCCAACGCGGTCCTGGCCGACCTGGCGGCGGGTCGGCCGGACCGGCCGTACGCCGTGTACGGGCACAGTCTGGGCGCGACGATCGCGTTCGAGCTGGTCCGGGAGATCCGCCGTCGGCAGGGCCCGGCGCCGGTCCATCTCGTGGTGTCCGGGTGTACGGCCCCGGGGGGCGACCGGGCCGCCGAGGGCGCGGACGACCCGCGGATGACGGGGGCGAGCGACGACGAGGTGGTGGCGCTGCTGCGGCGCATCGGCGGGACCCCGGAGTGGATGCTCACGGACCCCTCCGTGCTGCGGCTGATCCTGCCGCCGTTCCGCGCGGACTTCACGGTCAAGGAGTCCTACCGCTACCGTGCCGAGCCCCCGCTGGAGGTGCCGGTCACCGCGCTGGCGGCGGACGGCGACCCCCGCGGCCTGCCCTCCGGCATGGCCGACTGGGAGCGGGAGACGACCGGCCCGTTCACGCTGCACACCCTGTCCGGCGGGCACTTCGCGGTCCTCGAACAGGCCGCGACCACGCAGCAGCGGATCGGGCGCGCGCTGCGGGGTGCGGCATGACCGCCCTGTACGCCGCCCCGACCGCGGCGGTCCACCCGGCCGAGGGGACACTGACCGGCTGGTTCCTGCGGGGGCTCGCGCTCGGCCCGGACGCCGAGGCCCTCAGGGTCGGGGCGGACCGGCTGACCTACGGGGAGCTGCACGAACGGGCGCTCGCCCTGGCCGGTGGCGTCGTGGCCGCCGTGCCGGGCGGGCGGCCCCGCCGGGTCGGGCTGCTGGCCGCCCGGTCCCTGACGGCGTACGCGGGCCATCTCGCCGCCGGTTACGCGGGGGCGGCCGTGGTGCCCCTCAACCCGGCCTTCCCCGCCGAACGCACCGCCCAGATGATCAGCGCGGCCGAGGTGGACGTGCTGGTCGTGGCGGCGGAGGGCGAGGCCGTGCTGCCCGAGCTCGCCGGGGTGCTGGACGGCACCCCGGTGGTGCGGTGGCCGTCCCCGCACGCGCCGCTCGCCGAGTGGCGCCCGGCGGACCCGGACGACGTGGCGTACATCCTGTTCACCTCGGGATCGACGGGCCGCCCCAAGGGCGTGCCGGTCCTGCACCGCAACGTGGACGCCTATCTGCGGTTCGTCCACGACCGCTACCGCTTCCGGCGGAGCGACGTCTTCTCCCAGACGTTCGATCTCACCTTCGACCTGTCGGTGTTCGACCTGTACGGCGCCTGGGGCGCGGGCGGCACGCTGGTGAGCGTGGCGCCGACGGCGTACGCGTCGCTGGAGCGGTTCGTCGCCGACCACGGCATCACCGTGTGGTTCTCCGCGCCCAGCCTGATCTCCCAACTGTGCCGCAGGCCACGGGGGCTGGCGGCGGACTCGATGCCCACCCTGCGCTGGAGCCTGTTCTGCGGGGAGCCGCTGCTGGCCCACGACGCCGTGTGCTGGCAGGGCGCCGCCCCCGCCTCCACGGTGGAGAACCTGTACGGCCCGACCGAGCTGACCCTCTCCTGCACCGTCCACCGCTGGGACCCGGTGCGCTCCCCCGGGCGCTGCGTCAACGGCATGGTGCCCATCGGGGCGCTCCATCCCGGGCTGCGGCACCTGGTGCACGAGGGTGAGCTGTGTGTGACCGGTGACCAGATGTTCCCCGGCTACCTGGACCCGGCGGACGACGTGGGCCGGTTCCTGGACTCCGACGGCACCCGCTGGTACCGCACCGGGGACCTGGTACGCGAACAGGACGACGGTGAGCTGGCCTGCCTGGGACGGCTCGACCAGCAGGTCAAGGTCCACGGCATCCGGGTCGAGCTGGCCGAGGTCGAGTGCGCCCTGCGGCGGGTCGACGGGATCCGCGACGCGGTCGTGGTGGCCGCGGACGGCGAACTCACCGGCTATCTGCTGGGTACGGCGCGTCCGCCGGGCGAACTGGCGCGGGCCCTGGGCGCGTTCCTGCCCCGCCCCCTGGTACCGCGCCGCTTCGAGTTCCTGGACGCGTACCCCCTGAACGCCAACCGCAAGGTCGACCGCAACGCGCTGACGGCGCGGGCGGCCCGGCACGCGTGAGGCCCGTTCCGCACCGGCCACCGGGCGGAACGGGCCACCGGCCCCGTGTCACAGCAGGCGGCTGCGGCCCCAGCCACGGGACAGCCGGTAGGCGGCGAGCACCCCGAAGACCAGGGCGATGGCCAGGCACACCAGCACGGGCCGGACCATCCCCGCGCCGTCCTCGGACAGCGCGGCGCGCAGCAGGGACATCGCCCAGTAGCCGGGCGAGAAGGGCGCGACGTGCTGGGCCCAGCCCGGCATCAGGTCGACCGGCACCAGCGCCCCGCCGAGCGCGCTGATGGAGATGGCCCCCAGGTCGGTGACCATCCCCAGGTCGCTGCGGCTGCGGGCCACGGTGGCCAGGAACGCCCCCATGGACAGCAGCGCGAGCCCCCACACGGAGATCGCCAACGCCACCCAGCCGATCACGGCGGCGGGCACGTCCAGACCCAGGACCAGCGCGCCGTAGACCATCAGCACGCCCTGCTGGACCAGCAGGACCACGAAGCCGGGCACCATCTTGCCGAGCAGCAGCTCGCCCCGCCCGGCCCGGGTGCTGCGGAGCCGGTCCCAGGTGCGCCACTCCCTCTCCACCATGATCGAGTTGCCCACGACGGCCAGGGCGAAGACCGAGAACATCACCAGCGGACCGGTGACCGCCTGCACGGTGCCGCTGTCCAGGGCCTCCATGTAGAGGGGCTTGAGGACGAGCATCAGCACCATGGGGATCGCCACGTAGCTGATCAGCTGGCCGGGGTCACGCAGCCGCAGGACGAGGTTGTGCCGCACGAGCAGCCCGGTGCGCAGCAGGGTGTCAGTCGTCATCGAGCACCGCCAGGGATCGGTAGAGGTCGTCGAGATCGGGCTTGTGGACGTCGACCGACGCGACCGGCCGACCGGCCCCCGCGAGCATCTCGACCAGGGCGCCCGTGGGGTCGGCCGTGGAGCGTCGGTCCTCGGTTCCGTCTTCGAAGGTGAGCCGTACCTCGCCCGGCAGCCCGGTGAGCAGGTCGGCGGCGGTACCGCGGGCGACCACCCGGCCGCGCTTGGCCACCGCCAGGGTGGCGCCCAGTTCGGTGAGTTCGGCGAGGTAGTGCGTGGTGTAGACGACGGCCGCACCGGCCTCGGCCCGGCGGCGGACGGTGTCGAGGAGGGCCTGCCGGGTCTCCGGGTCGGCGCCCGCGGTGGGCTCGTCGAGGAGCAGCAGGGCGGGGCGGTGGATCAGCGCGGTGCCCGCCTGGGCGCGGCGCTGCTGGCCGCCGGAGAGGAACCCCGCGGGGCGGTCGAGGAACTCGGTCAGCCGGAGGTCCGCGGCCACCTCGTCGACCGCCTCGTGCAGCGCGCCGCGGCGCAGTCCGGAGAGACCGCCGAACAGCTTCAGGTGCTCGCGGACGGTGAACGACGGGTAGAGCGCCAGGTGTTGGGGGGCCACGCCGACCATGTGACGGGCGGAGTGCGGATCGTGGCCGACGACGCGGACGGTGCCGCCGTCGGCACGGACCAGGCCGGAGACGATCTCCACGAAGGTGGTCTTGCCCGCCCCGTTGTGGCCGACCAGGCCGACGATCTCACCGGGCGCGACACTGAGGGTGAAACCCCCGAGGGCCTCGACGTCGCCGTACCGCTTGGTCAGTCCGGTGACTTCGAGCACCGGTTCGGGGAGCCGCTCCGCGGGCGGTCCCGCGCTCCCGGCGGCTTCCTCGGGTGGGGTGGGGGGTGAGGGGGCCGCTGGGATCTTCATGCGCGCTCCTGTGTGAATGGCCCGCGGTGGCACGGGAGATGGTGTGGGTGGGGCGGCGGCGGACGGGGACCGGACGGATTCCCCTAGTGTGACGGTCGGCCTCGCCGTCACACCGGCTCGACGGAACATGCGGGCGGTTCCCCTCTAGACCAGCAGTTCACGGGGGGCCGGGTGGCCGAGGAACGCGGTCGGACTGGCGGTCAGTCCGTACGCGCCCGCCTGGAACACCGCGATCAGGTCGCCCGGTTCGGCCCTCGGCAGCGACACCGCCTTGCCGAGCAGGTCCAGAGGGGTGCACAGGCAGCCCACGACGTCGACGGTCTCCTCTCCCTCCGGCCCGGCCGCGACCCGGCTGGCGAGGGCGATGGGGTAGTTGCGGCGCAGCGCCCGCCCCAGGTTCCCGGTGGCGGCGAGCTGGTGGTGCAGACCGCCGTCGACGACCAGGTAGACGGTGCCCCGGGACTCCTTGCGGTCGACCACCCGGGTCAGGTAGACCCCGGCCTCGCCGACGAGGTACCGGCCGAGTTCGATCACCGGCCGGGCCAGCGGCAGCCGGTCCCGGACCACGGTCTCCAGCAGGTCGGCCAGGTGCTCCCCGACGGGACCGAGGTCCAGCGGCCGGTCCCTGGCGCTGTACGGGATTCCGAACCCGCCCCCGAGATTGAGGTACCGCACGGGCCCGGGGGCGTGTCCGGCCAGGTCGGCCAGGAGGTCCACCGTGGCCCGCTGTGCCGCGCGGATGCTGTCGGCGTCGAGGTTCTGGGACCCGGCGAAGACATGGAACCCCTCGAACCCGACCCCGCTGCGCCCGATCTCCGCGAGCAGCGCGGGTGCCTGTTCGGCGTCCACCCCGAACTGCTGGGGCCCACCGCCCATCTTCATGCCCGAACCGCGCACCGCGAACGGCGGGTTGACCCTCAGGGCCGCCCTGGGGCGCACCCCGAGGTCCTCGCCCGCCCGGGCCAGCCGGGCCAGTTCGGTGGCGGACTCCAGCTCGACCAGGACCCCGGCGGCGACCGCCTGCCGTAGCTCCGCGGCGGTCTTGCCCGGCCCGGCGAAGGCGATGCGGCCCGGGGGCACGCCGGTGTCCAGCGCCGCCAGCATCTCCCCCGCCGACGCCACGTCCAGGCCGTCGACCAGGGTGCTCAGGCAGTGCAGCACGGCGGGCATCGGGTTGGCCTTCACCGCGTAGCTCAGCTCCACCGCGGCGGGCAGCGCGTCGCGCACCTCGGCGACCCGGGCGGCGATCAGGCTCCGGTCGTAGGCGAAGAACGGTGTGCCGCCGGCCCGTTCGGCGAGCAGCCCGGCGGGGACGCCCCCGACGGTCAGCTCGCCGTCCGTGACGCCGTGCAGGGCGGATCCGTACGCCGGGGCGAGGGCGGTCCGCCCGTCGACGGCGCTCATGATCCGGCCTCCGCGAGGCGCCGTAGCTCGACCCGGTCGAACTTGCCGTTCACCGACCGCGGGAGCACGTCCCGGACCATGATGCGGCGCGGGAGCATGTACGGCGGCAGTTCCCGGGCCATGGCCTGGCGGAGGCGGCCGGTGTCGCAGGGGGCGCGGACGACCAGCACCACGTGCTGGCCGAGCTGGTCGTCGGCCGCGCCGAACGCCACCGCCTCGGCGACCAGTCCGGTGGCGTAGGCGGCCTCCTCGATCTCGGTGGGGCTGATCCGGTAGCCGGACGACTTGATCATCTCGTCGGCGCGGGCCACGAAGTAGAGGAACCCCTCCTCGTCCCGCCGCACGGTGTCCCCCGACCAGACGGCGGCTTCCTGGCGCACCCCGGGCACCCCGCCGGGCGCCGGGCGGAAGCGGAGGGCCGTGGCCTCCGGGTTGTTCCAGTAGCCGAGGGCCACCAGCGCGCCCCGGTGGACCAGTTCGCCCGGCTCGTCCGGCAGGCAGGGAGTGCCGTCCGGCCGGAGCACGAGCACCTCGGCGTTGGGCACGGCCTTGCCGATGGAGTCGGGGCGCCGGTCGACCTCGTCGGGGTCGAGGTAGGTGGAGCGGAACGCCTCGGTGAGCCCGTACATCAGGTAGGGACGGGCGTGTGGGAAGTGGCCGCGCAGCCGCTGGAGGGTGGCCCGCGGCATCCGGCCGCCGGTGTTGGCGAAGTAGCGCAGGCGCCGGGTGGCGTCCCGCGGCCATTCGAGCGCCGCGAGCTGCATCCACAGGGGAGGGACGCAGGTCAGCCCGGTGACGCCGTGCCGGGCGCAGAGCCGCATCACCTCGCGGGGCAGCAGGTAGTTGGTGAGGACGAGGTGGGCGCCGCGGGCGAGGGCGGTGGTCAGCTGGCTGAAGCCCGCGTCGAAGCTCAGCGGCAGGACGCCGAGCAGGACGTCGTCCGCGGTGTGGGCGAGGTAGGTCGCCACGCTCTCCGCCCCGGCCAGCAGGTTGCGGTGGGTCAGGACGACGCCCTTGGGTCCGCCGGTGCTGCCGGAGGTGTAGAAGACCGCGGCGACGTCCGCGTCGATGACCGCGTCGGCGCCGGGGACCGCGAGTCCGTCCGACTCCCGCAGCCGGGTCCAGGGGGTGACCTGCCAGCGGTCGTCGACCGGCGGCACGGCGCTGGTCTCGCCGATCACCACGAGGTGCCGTACCGAGGTGTTCGGGGTGAGCGCGCCGCGCACGGTCTCCGCCCGTTCGGCGGTGGTGATCAGGGCGACCGGCGAGCAGTCCTCGGTCAGTCCGGCCAGCTGGCGGGCCTTGAACATCGGGTTCACCGGGACGAACACGCCGCCGGCCGCGGCGACGGCCAGTACGGCCACCACGGTCTCGACGCGCTTCTCGGCGTAGACCGCGACCCGGTCGCCCCGCCGCACCCCCAGCCGGAACAGGCCGTACGCCACCGCCGCGACCTGCTCGGCGAGTTCGCGGTAGGTGAGGGTGTGCTCCTTGAAGGTGAGCGCCGGGCGATCCGGGGCGCCGCGGCCGACCAGGTGGTCGAGGCGTACGAGCGTCGCCGCGCCGCGCCGTGCTCCCCCGTCCGGGGCGCGTGCGGACATGTCACCGACGGTCTCGGCTTCGGTCAGCCGCTCACTCATGGCCGACAGGCTCGGTCGGCACGAACTCGGCCACGGCCTGCCACAGGGAGCCCACGGTGGCGAAGGTCTCCTCGGTGAGCGCCTCGTCGGGCAGCTCCACTCCGAAGGTGTCCTCCAGCTCCGCGAGCAGCTGGACCACTCCCATGGAGTCGAGGCCCAGTGCCGCCAGATCGTCCGTGGGGGCGAGTTCACTCGCCTCGGCATAGGGCAGGTGGCGCAGCAGCGCGTCCTGGAACGTGTGCGGGATCTGCGGATCGGCCATCGTGCTCGGTCCCCAATCTCTTCTTCCGCCGGAGCAGTGTGTGGGTGTACGTGCGAACGCGACCACTCGACCACCGGTCGCTCTCATCCCGCCATCAGGTCGCTGCCACTCGCTTTCCACCCCGCTCCGACCAGCGCGTACGTCCCGTGGGGGACGTACGGCGCGGGCGCGGCGAGGGCGGAGGAACAGCGAAACGGCAAGGAATCGGTGTCCGGACGGGACCCGGAGACGGCCGACGACAGAGGGACGGCGCCAGGGTGATGGCGCGTATGCCGACGATGCGCAGCAAGCGTGGCATCCGGTTCCGGCCAGTCGACCGGACGGCACGGTTCGCACTCTTGACAGTGGGAGGTCTCTGCATGTTCACGGGGATCACGGTCAAAAGCCCCACCACAGACGGTCCGTCGGGCGCCGCGGCGGCGCCGGGGCCGGTACCGGAACCGACGGACCGCGACAGCGTGGTGGAGGTCTACCGGTACGCGACGCGCCACGGGTCCTTGTCTTCCGCGGCGTTGGACCGGGTGGCCGACGACCTGGGGCTGTCGGCCGGTGAGGTGTTCGCCGCGGCCACTCGCCTCGTCGAGCTGCGCATGTTGCGCACCGACGAGGGGGCGGACGGCACGCTGGTACCGCTCGACCCGCAGACGGCCGCGACGCTGCTGGTGTCGCCGATGGAGCGGGCGATCTTCCAGCAACGGGACCGGGCCGACCAGTTGCGCGCCCATATCGACGCCATCGCGGGCGGGTCGGGAACGGTTTCCGGCCCTCTCGGGGTGATCGACCGCGTGGAGGGCGATCCGGAGATCCGTGGGCTGCTCCGCCTCGCCGGGGCCGACTGCCGACAGACGGCGGTGGCGCTCTGGCCCACCGTCGACGACCTCTTCGAGGCGTGCTGCGCCGCCCTGGGCTCGGGGGTCGCGCTGCGGGTGCTCGTCCCGCACCGGGAACGCGCCGACTTCGCGTCCCGGGCCCGGGTGACGGCGCTGGTGGCCCGGGGGGCGGAGCTGCGCACCGTGCGCGCGGTCCCCCAGGCGGCGGTGGTCTTCGACCGGGAGGTGGGTGTCGTGGTCGCGCCGGGCGAGGGCGGGCTGCCGCGCAGCGCGCGACCGGTCCGGGACGGGACCACGGTGGGCTGCCTGGTGGAGATGTTCGACCTGCTCTGGGAGTCGGCCAGCCCGTTCGCACCGCAGGAGCAGGGCTACGCGGAGGACGTGGTGGACGACTTCCAGCGCTCCATCGCCCTGTTGATGTCGCAGGGGCTCACCGACGAGGCCGTGGCGCGCAAGCTCGGCATGTCCGTACGCACCTGCCGCCGCCACATCGCCGCCCTGATGCACAGCCTCGGTTCCGTCAGCCGTTTCCAGGCGGGCGTCCGCCTCGCGCGGTGCCTGGCGGTCGACGCGGCGGCCTGACCCGTACGTGCGGCGGCCTGACCAGTGCGTACGGCCGGACCAGTGCGTACGGCCGGACCACCGAACGCGGCCCGGCGCCGGGCTCCGGACCCGCTCGGGCCGGAGCCCGGCGGGCGTGGTGGCGCACGCCTCCCGGCACCGCGTCACGTCCGCCGGCCCCGGTCCCCGGTCCCGGTCCCGGTCCGGACCGCCGCCCCCGCCGCGGCGGGCACCGCCGCGTTCCGGTGCCCGACCGCCGTCCCCTCCGGGGCGTCGGCCACCCGGACCAGGTCGCGGGCGAGGCCCGCCAGCGAGCGGATGCCGGACAGCCCGTCCAGGCCGAGTCCCGCCCAGCCACGGCGGCGCAGTTCGGCCACGACGAGGGGTCCCCGCAGCAGCCGTCCACCGGCGACCGTGTAGGGCAGACCGAGGTCGACCTCCGGCAGCTCGTTCACCTCCCCGACGACGGCGGCCAGTACGGCTCCCGCCCCGGTCCCGGTGGCCGTTTCGGGGCCGACCGGGTCACCGGCGGGCGGGGCGGTCCGGGGAGCCGTCGGCGGGGCGTACCCGAACAGCGCGGCGGCGTCGCTCAACCGCAGGTCGGCCTCCGGGTCCCGGTGGGCCTCCAGCAGTCTGACGTAGCCGTGCAGGAAGGCCTCGACGGCGGAGTCGTCCATCACCTCGGCCAGCGCGCTGAGGCTGAGCCGTACCCCGTCGCCCAGTTCGAGCACGGTGAAGTAGGAGTCGGTGCCGGAGCGCGCCCAGTCGACGGGCTCGGCACCGCGCAGGAAGCGGTCACGACGGCCGCCGCCGCGCTGCTCGGGCCTGCTGAGGAAGTTCACCTCCGAGGTCACCCGCAGCGGGCGGCCCCGGTGGTGCCCCTCCCGGGCCACCAGCTCCGCCAGCTCGTCCCAGGGGGTGCGGGCGTGGTCCTGGGCACTGGTCAGCGCCTCGGCGACCCGTGTCGCCACCTCGCTGAACACGGGGTCGCCGGACAGGTCCACACCGACCAGGGCCGGGCTGAACATGCAGGTCATCACGTTCATCATGGGGCCCTCGCGGTGGCTGGCCAGCCACCGGTAGGCGACGCCCGGCTGTCCCGTGTACGCCGCGCAGGCGACCGCGTAGGCGGCCAGGTGCACGGCGGCCGGCCACAGCCGCAGCCGTGCCGCCAGCTGCCGCACGGTGCCCAGCAGGGCGGGCGCGGTGTAGGTCGCGGCGTGCGCCACGGGGGCCGCCGTGCCGGTCGGCGCCCGCCGACGGCTGCCGAACATGTCGGCGGGCAGCCGCCCGACCGCCTCCCGCCAGTACGCCGCCGTCCGCTCCCGTTCGGCGGGCGCGAGGGCCGCCTCGGCGGCCGCCAGGGCCACCGGCTGGTGGGCGACCGGCGGGAGCTGGGCGCGTTGCCCTCGGGAGAGCGCGCCGACCACCTCCGCGAACTCCCCGCGGAACAGGGCGAGCGACCAGTCGTCGCAGCTCATGTGGTGGAGCACCAGGACCACCCGGGCGGGCATACCGCCGCTGGTGACCACACAGACCCGGATGGGCCAGTCGCGGGCCGGATCGAACTCGGTGCCGGTCATCTCGGCGATCACCTCGGCCGGGCCGGGCGTGCCGTCGTCCTCCGACGTGACGGTCCGCAGCCGCAACGGCCGCGGCGGGTGCACCACCTGACGCGGCCACGGGCGCGCCTCGGCGTCGATCACGGTGCGCAGCCCTTCGTGCCTGCGTACCAGGAAGTCCACCGCGGTGCGCACCGCGTTCAGCGGAACCCCCGCGGGTACCGGGCTGTTGACCACCACGTGGGCGTCGTGCCGGGTGCCGGGCGGCACCTGCTGGTACCTGAGCCAGTGGTACCGCTGCCCCCAGCACAGCTGTCCGCTCCGCGCTCCTGACCTGCTCGCGCCGTTCATCCGCCTCCTCCTCCAGCGTTCTTCCCGTCCTCCGGCCGCCGGACTTCCGGTCGTAGCCGCTTTCGAACCTTTACAGAATCCTCGTCCGGAGCGGGGATGCGGAGAATTCCACGATGGCCAACAGAGGCGGCAACTTGCTGTCACCGAATGGCGTCCGAAGCCGGGTCGGAAAGTATTGACGGGGTTGACCGGCGTGCCGGATTCTCGTCCTCGCCGGGCGAATTCGTCGCCCGGCGGACGTCCGGATTTCCGGGCGTCTTCCTCATCGGAAGGTGTGATCAATATGGCGAAGGCTGCCACCAAGGCCGCGTCGAAGGCCGCCACCAAGGCCGCGAGCAAGGCCGCGAGCAAGGCCGCGTCCAAGGCCGCCACCAAGGCCGCGAGCAAGGCCGCCACCAAGGCCGCGTCCAAGGCCGCCACCAAGGCCGCGAGCAAGGCCGCCACCAAGGCCGCGTCGAAGGCCGCCACCAAGGCCGCCTGACCAACTCAGTACCGCCCGGCTCGCAGTTGACGCCGAATGCGGGCTCGCGGGCACCGACCGCCATGAGACGGCCGGGGCCCGCGGGCCGACTGCGCGTCGTGCCACGGTTTTTCGCGCCGCTCTCCAGGAAAGGACCGCCCGATGGATCGCGCCGAGATCATCGAACACCTCCGCCAGTCCCTCACCGTTATTCTCGGCCGCCCGCTCCCGGAATTCGGCGAGGAAACCAGGATTCTCGAGGACCTGGAAATGGACTCGATGCGTTTCGTCGAGCTGCTGATGAGCCTTGAGGACACGCTCGGCCTGGAAGCGGACCCGGAGACCCTCGACCCGGAGGTGTTCCAGTCCGCCGGTTCCTTCGCCGCCTACATCAAGGACCGGCTGGACCTCACCCGCGCCTGACGACTCCCGGTACAGGAACCCCGTAGCGAACACAGGACCGATATGAGCGAGACGATCACGGCGTGCGAGGCCGCGGCCTACGACGCCGGTCCGGCCCGAGGTCTGGCCCTCGCCCTGGCCACCGCCGATCCCGGCCCGCCGCCGGGCGGCGTCGGCGCGCTGCCTTCCCGCGACGTGCCCCCGGACGCCGAGGTGGTGCCGCACCGGCTGGCCGCCTTGGAGGGCGTCAGTTTCGTCCGCCTGTCCACGCCCGGACCGGCGGCTGCGGCCGCTCGCCCGTGGGCGCTGGCGGCACACCTGGCGGCCGTCCGGGCGGGAGTGGTCCGCAGGCTGGTCGACGACGCGGTCACCCACCTCGCCCGGCGCTCCGCGGGAGGCGAACTGCTCAGCCAGAAGCAGCTCGTGCGCGGGGTCGTGGCCGACACGCACACCGAACTGGAGGCCGTACTGCGGCTGGTGCGCGTGGCGGGACACCTCCCGGCAGCCGTGGTCGACGCCCACGACCGGCTCACCGCCCTGGACTGGGAGGCGGCCAAGCTGCTCGGCGCGGCCGGCTTCCTCGCCGACGGCCCGGCCCGCGCCGGGTACGTGGCCTGGCTGGTCGGGGAGAGCTGGCTCGACCGGAACCACGTCACCGCGAAGGAGTCGGCACCATGCTGAACCTGTCCGACACCCCGCTGCGGGAACTGCGCGACGTCTGCCGCGAGGCCGGACGCGAGCTGCGGCGTCACGCCCTCGCGGTGGACGCCGACCCCGGCGGCTGCACCACCTACCTGGACTCCGCGGTCCTGGCCCTGATGCGGGCGGCCACCACGCCGAAGGAGTTCCGCACACCGGACATGCCGGACGACCGCGGGTTCGCCGACGGCTGTCTGTCCCGGGTGGTGGCCGGGGTGGAGATCGCCCGCGGTGACGCGGGGGTCGTCGCCGCCAACACCGGGGCCTCACTGGCCGGGGCGGCGGTCGACACCCTCGGCGACGACACCCAGCGCGCCCTGTTCTACTCGGCGATCGCGGACGGCCGCTCGTGGACGTGTTTCGGCATGACGGAACCCGACCACGGCAGCGACGCCACCGCCATGGAGACCCGGCTCGACGCACTGCCCGACCCGGCCGACGGCTACCTGCTCACCGGCGCGAAACGCTATGTCGGGAACGCCTCCCGCGCCTCGGTCGCCGTGGTCTTCGGCCGGACCGGGCGCAGTCCCCTGTCCATCAGGGCGGCCCTGATCCCGCTGCCCGCGCCCGGGTTCACCGCCGAGCCGCTCGACATGATCGGCCTGCGCGGGGCCCGGATCTGCCGACTCGCCCTGGACGGTGTGCACGTGCCGCGCGAGATGCTGCTCGGCGCGCACCTGCCCGCCTCACGGCGCGGTCTGTGGGGCGTCGGCCGGACCTTCAACGCCATGCGGTTGCAGGTCGCCGCCCTCGCGCTGGGCACCGCGCTGGGGACCCGTGACTACGTGGTGGAACAGCGTCCCGGCTGGGACGGGCACCTGACGGTCTCCGCCCGTCTCGACGCGGCCCGCCACCTGCTCTACGACGCCGCCGCCGCGGTCGACCAGGACCCGGACACGCGTCGGCCGCCCTCCGCCGCCAAGCTGCACGTCACGGACCTGGCCGTGCGCACCGCCCACTGGGCCGCCCGCTCGCTGGGCCCCGCGGCGCTCCTGGAGCACCCGCTGCTGGAGAAGTGGTGCCGGGACGTCCGCGCCTTCGAGTTCATGGACGGCACCAGCAACATGCAGCGCCTGCACATCACCAGCGACATCACCTCCCGAAGGGCCACACCATGACCGTCACCGCCGAAGCGGCCGTGCGGCCGGACCCGCAGACACCGACGCCGGTCTGGTCCGCGCGACGGGTGACCGAGGCGGACCACGCCGCGGTCCTGGGCTTCTTCACCGAGCCGGGGTTCCGCTTCCGTACCCCGCGCTCCGAGATCCTCGCCGAGTGGCAGGTCCTCGCCCTCCTCGACGACGCCCGCCTGCTGCTCGCCGACGGCGTACCGGCCGGGCTCTACGCCGTCGAGAACTCGGGCGCCGACCACGCCTGTCACCTGGTGCTCCAGCTCCGTCTCAGCGCGCGGCTGCCGCTCACCGCGTGGGCCTCGGCGTACCACGAGGTGGTCCGCGGCCTCCGGCACCACCGTGAACTGGTGCGGCTGGCGGTGCAGGTGGTCGACGACGACGAACGCGGTCTGGCGGCGGCCCGGGCGGCCGGTTTCACCGAGGAGGGCGTCCTGCCCGGCATGACCGTCGACGACGGACACCGCCGGGGACAGGTCTTCCTCTCCCGTCTCTGGGAGCCCGTGTCATGACGACCGCGACCACCGCGCCACGGCTGCGCGGCTACCGTTCGGCCGACCTGCCCCTGCTCTCCGGCGGCTGGCTGCCCGGCGAACTCCTCGGACTCCCCGACCCCGGCCGCCCGCCCCTGGCCGACCCGTCGTCCGTACCGGCGCCGACGGCCGACCGGCCCGACGACGAGCTGTGCGTCGTGGACGGCGTGGGCTTCGTCCGGTTCACCGAGCTGGACTGGGTGCACCGCCGGGCCCGGATCGAGACCGGGCTGCTGGCCGGGGCGTCACACCTCGCCGTCCCGCTCCTCGAAACGGCCCTCACCCACGCCTTCTCCTGGCTCAACCTGCGGCGCGTGTACGGCTGGCACACCCCGTCCGGCCCCGACGGCGCCCCGGCGCTCCGGGCGGCGGGGCTGGCGCGCGAGGCGGAGGTGCCGCAGGCGCTCTGGCTCGACGGCCGCCCGGTGAGCCGACAGCTCTGGGGGGTCTCCCGCCACGGTGCCGCCCCGGAAGAGGCGCCCGACACGGCGGCGGACCCGGCCGGAGAGCCGCCCACGGACGCCGCGACGCTGGAGCAGCTGTCCCCCGAGGACGGGGCACGCCTGCTGGGCGAGGCCCCCACGGGCACCGCGCGCGGCTTCCTGGACCTGGACCCGGTCACCCAGAACACCGCCCTGCTGACCCGTGAGATCGCGCGCCGGGACCTGACGGTGCTGCGCCACGGCACGACGCTCCTCGGCTACGCCGTCAACCCGGTGCAGCCCCGGCAGGCGGCCGTGGCCACCACCTCGTCCGACCCGGCGGCGCTGCGGGCCCTGCTGTCCTTCCTGCACACCTACCGCCGGTGCACCTCCTTCACCGCCGGGACCCCGGCGGGTTCGCCGGTCCTGCCCGCGCTGGACGCCTGCGGCTTCGTCCGGGCGGGTGTGCTGCCCGGCCACCTCTTCCTCACCGGCCGCCACCACGACGTCCTCGTCCACCACCTCACCCGCACCGCGCTGGAGGGATGACCCCATGGCCCTCGTCACCGTCCGCCACTTCACCGAGGCGGACATCCCGCTGCGCACCGCGCTGCTCCGCGAGTCCCGGTTCCAGGCCAACCTCACCGACTTCGCGGTGAGCAGTTCCGACACCGCCCTGACGGAGCGTCAGCGTCGCGCCCTCACCGAACAGCAGGCGGACTGGCGGTTCTTCACGATGTGCGGCCGGGGCGGGGAGCCGATCGGCTTCGCCTGGATCACCTCGATCGACTGGCGGAGCCAGACCTGTGAGCTGTCCTTCGGCGTACTGCCCAGCCACCGGGGCCCGTTCGGCGCGGCCGCGGTGGCCGCCGCGCACACGTATGTGCGGGCGGAGCTGAACATGCGGGTGGTGATCAACCAGGTCCTCGAACACAACACCATGCTGGTGCCCGCCCGACAGCTGGCGGCGGAACGGCAGGTCCGCTGCTCCTACGACTCCTACACGGTCGGCGAGTGGCGTACCGCCTGCTACTGGACCGAGGACGAGGAGGGGGTGCGGGCGCGCGCCGAGGAGGCCGCGCGTCGGCGTCGGGAGATCGCCGACCGCATCCGAAGCCGGACCCCCGCCAAGTGACCGTGCCCGCCGGACACCCGGCCGACGGATCCGGATATCTGCGTCAGCCCAGCCTCGCCGGTGGCCTGGTGGTCTTCGTGTGCGAGGACGACCTGTGGTCGGTGCCCGCCGCCGGAGGCGTCGCCCGTCGGCTCACGGCAGGCGGCACCGGCCCGTGCGCGGGGCCGCGCCTGTCCCCCGACGGACGCCTGGTCGCGTTCACGGCCGCCCCCGAGGGCGCGCCGGAGGTGTGCCTGGTCTCCGTGGACGGCGGCCCGGTCCGACGGCTCACCAGCCAGGCCGACGACTGCGCGGTCCTCGGCTGGTGTCCGCGCACCGGAGACGTGGTCTACGCGGCGGTCACCGGACTGCCCACGGGCTTCGGCCGCCGACTGTTCGCGGTCGCCCCGGGCGGCGGACCGCCCCGGCTGCTGGAGGCCGGTCCGGTGGCGTCCGTCGCCTACGGCCCGCACGGCCGGACGGTGATCGGCCGCTCCCTCGCCGACCCGGCCCGCCGCAAGCGGTACCGGGGCGGCGCGGCGGGCGAGCTGTGGGTGGACGCCGACGGGTCGGGCTCCTTCCGCCGACTCGCCCTCCCCGCGGGCAATCCGGCGTTCCCGTGCTGGGTAGGCGACCGGATCCACTTCGTCTCGGACCACGAGGGGACCGGCAACGTCCACTCCTGCCTCCCGGACGGTTCGGACCTGACCCGGCACACCCACCACTCCGACTACTACGTCCGCGCGCTGACCGGCGACGGCGAACGGCTGGTCTACCAGCACGGCGCGCGGCTCCGCCTGCTCGACCCGGCCCGGCCGGACGGCGGCGACCGCCCGGTCCCGGTCACCGTCACCCCCTCCGGCGCCCAGCACCGGCGCCGGACCACGTCCGCCGCCGAGGGCCTCGACCACGCCCGGCTCTCCCCCGACGCCTCCCGTCTCGTCGTCGCCTCCCGGGGCAAGGTCTTCACCCTCGCCCCCTTCGAGGGCCCGGTCCGCCGCCACGGCGCCCCGGACGGGGTGCGCTACCGGCTGCCGCACTGGCTCGCCGACGGCGACCGGCTGGTCGCCGCCGCCAGCGACGACTCCCCCGGCGAGAGGCTGGCCCTGCTGCCCGCGCTCGGCGGCGCCGAACTCGCCTCCGTACCGCTGGACGACATCGGCTACGTCACCGAACTGGCCGCCGCGCCCGTCGGCAGCCAGGTCGCGTTCGCCACCAACCGGCAGGAACTGTGGAGCGTCGACACCGACGCGCCCCGCCCGGAGCCCCGGCTGCTGGACCGCAGTCCGTACGACCGGATCGAGGACCTGGCCTGGTCGCCCGACGGCCGCTGGCTCGCGTACACCTTCCCGGGCACCCGGCGCACCACCGCCGTCAAGGTCGCCGAGCCCGCGACCGGCCGCACCGCGCACCTCACCTCGCCGGTCCTGCGCGACTTCGCCCCCGCCTTCGACCCGCGCGGCCGCTACCTCTACTTCCTCGGCCAGCGCGACCTGCTGCCCGACTACGACCAGGTCCAGTTCGACGTGGGCTTCCCGCTCGGCACCCGTCCCTACGCCGTCCTCCTCACCGCCGGGACCCCTGCGCCCTTCACCGGCGCCCCGCTCCCGGAGGCCGACACCGGGCAGCCGGTGCGGGTGCGCGTCGACCTGGAGGGGGTGGACGGCCGTGTCGTCGCGCTGCCGTTGCCGCACGGCCGGTACGCGGAGGTGCGCGGCCTGCCCGAGTCCGTGCTGGTGCTCGGTGTGCCGCCGGGCGTCCCGGCCGTGGACGGGGCCGAGGACCGCGGTCGTGGCCGCGAGGGCACGGTGACCATGGTCGACCTCGCCACCGGGGAGGCCACGGAGGACTACCTCTCCCCGGTCGACGAGCTGTGCACGGATCCCGCGGGCGCGTTCCTGCTGTACCGGCACGACCACCGGGTCCGGCTGGTGCCGGCCGGGGTGCCCAGGGCCGACGTCGAGGACTACGACGACCTGGTCTCCCCGCCCGGCCGCGAGACGGGCTGGATCGACCTGGCCCGGGTGGCCGTCCCCTTCCGGCAGGCCGCCGAGTGGCGGCAGCTGTACCGGGAGGCATGGCGGCTGCAGAAGGAGGGCTTCTGGCACCCCAAGATGTCCGGCGTCGACTGGGACGCGGTCCACGACCACTACCTCCCGCTGCTCGCGAGGGTCGCCACCCGCTCCGAACTCTCGGACCTGCTCTGGGAGTTGCAGGGTGAACTCGCCACCTCGCACGCCTACGAGCGCGGCGGCGACCACGGACGGCCAGCCGGTCCCGACGGCGGCCACGGCCGCCTCGGCGTCGACTGGGCCCCGGAGCCCGGGCCGCACGGCGGCTGGCGGATCGCCCGTGTCGTCCGCGGCGAGGCGTGGAACCCGGAGGGCGCCTCCCCCTGCGGCCTGCCCGGTGTGGACGTCCGTGGCGGCGACGAGGTGGTCGCGGTCGACGGTCACCCGGTCGGCCCGCTCGGCCCCGGCGAGCTGCTGGCCGGACTGGCCGGTCGCGAGGTGGAACTGACGGTGCTGCGCCCCGGTGCGGGGACCCACCGGGTCACCGTCCGCGCCGCCCGCGACGAGGGACGCGCCCGGTACCTGGAGTGGGTGGAGTCCCAGCGCCGCTGGGTCGACGAGGCGTCCGGCGGCAGGCTGGCCTACGTGCACATACCCGACATGTTCCGGACCGGCTACGCCGACTTCGTCCGGCAGTTCCTCACGGGGCTCGACCACGACGGGCTGATCCTGGACGTACGGCACAACGGCGGCGGCAGCGCCTCCCCGATGGTCCTGGACCGGCTCGCCCGGCGCCGCGCCGGGGTCGAGCACAGCCGCTGGAGCGGCGAGGTGCCGTACCCGCTGGAGGCGCCCCGGGGCCCGATGGCGGCGCTGGTCAACGAGCAGACCGGCTCCGACGGCGAGATCTTCGCCCACATGTTCCGCGTCGGCGGCCTCGGGCCACTGATCGGCACCCGTACCTGGGGAGGCACCATCGCGACCTGGCCCCGGCACCGCCTCGTCGACGGCACCCTCACCACCCAGCCGGAGTTCTGCTACGACCTCACCGGCGTCGGCACGGGCCTGGAGAACCACGGAGTCGAGCCGGACATCGCCGTCGATCTGCCCCCCTCAGGACCGGACCCGTCCCACCCCGACCCCCAGCTCACCACGGCAGTGGCCCACCTGCTCGCTTCCCTGCCACCACCCACGCCCCGCCCCGTCCGGGAGCTCCCGTGACCTCCGGACTCTCCCTCGCCCTCGCCGCCCCCGCCCCGGGCGTCTGCGACGTCTGGCTCATCCCCATCCGCCCTCGTACGGCCTGGATACCCCTGCTGTCACCCCCGGAACGCGACCGTCTGACCCTGCTCGGTGCCACCACCCCCTCGGGCGCTTCACTGGTCACCTCACGCGCGGCACAGCGCCTCGTCCTGGCCCGCTACCTCGGCGTCCCGCCGGAGACCGTCGAGGCGACCCGTTCCTGCGGACGCTGCGGCCACCCTTCCCACGGTCGGCCCCACGTTCCCGGCGCTCCCGTCGACTACTCGGTCTCCCACTCCGAGCAGTGGCTCCTGATCGCCGTGGTCGGCTCCGGGCGGGTCGGCGCGGACCTGGACACCGTCGGTCCGCACCGCGATGTGGAGGGCCTCGCCCGGGGCGCGCTCACCTCCGCCGAGCACCACGCCCACGCCCGGCTCCCCGCCGAGGGCCGCCGTGCCGCCTTCCTCACCGCGTGGGCCCGCAAGGAGGCCGCGATCAAACTCACCGGCCACGGACTCGCCGCCCCTCCCCTCCTGGTGGACGTCAGGGGCCCCCGGGCCACCGCCCCCGGCGTCCCCGACTGGCCCGCCTCCGCCCCCTACCTGACCGACCTCCCGGCCCCACCGGGCCACGCCGCGGCCGTCGCCACCTCCGCGCCTCTGACGGACCTCCACCACCGTCCGGAGGCCGGGACCCTCTGAGCCGACGGCACACCACCGCTCTGCACGGAGACGCGCGAGGCGGTTGGAGCGGCGAGAGACAGCGGCAGGGAGGAGAGGCGCGGCTCAGCCGACGTCCCGGACTACCGGGAGGCACTGGTCGTGGCGGTCCGCCAGGCCGAGTCGGCCCTCGCTCGCGGCCCGGCGTCCAGTCGCCGTGTCGGCGCGGGCGGAGACCGTCGCGACGATCACCCCGGCGCGCGGGTCGGCGGCGCCGCCCGGGCGGGCCTGGACGATCGGACGAGTGCGGTCTGACAGGGCAGCCGCTCCTCGACGGAGGCATGGTGGTACTCACGGCGCGACCGATGAGTTTCCGGGTCCCGGGCGGTCGTAGTTCGAGACAGCCTAGAAAGGACACCACCATGTCGGAGCTCCTCGTCGATTTCATCACCTCCCTCGACGGCTGCGCCTCGGGACAGGGATGGCCCGGGTTCTGGGGTCTCGAGGGTCCCGAGTACCTCGCGTGGCTCGGTGAGCAGCCCGCGACCACCTATCTGATGGGAGCGAACACCTACCGCCTGATGTCGGGCTTCGCCTCGGGCGAGGTCCCCGAGGGCCAGGACGAGTTCCGGCCCGAGGAGGAGGCGTCCGTCGACGGCCTGACGCAGGCCCCCAAGGTGGTGTTCTCCTCCTCGCTCAAGGAGCCGCTGACGTGGGCCAACTGCACGCTCGTCCGCGACGACGCCGTGGAGGCGGTCCGCACCATGAAGTCGAGTGGCTCGGGGCCGCTCAGCACGATCGGCAGCCTCAGCCTGTGCCGGTCCCTGCTGCGCGCCGGACTCGTCGACCGCTTCCGGGTCGTGATGTTCCCGGTGATCACCGGGGCCACGGGCGACGAACGCATCTACGACGGCTATCCGGACGTCGCCCTTGAGATGACCGACCACCGCACCTTCGACGGCCGCATCCAGCTGGTCGAGTACACGCCGCGCGTGCTGGAGCACCCGCCGCTCGGCACCCCCGCCTGACGTCACCCGGCGCGAGCTGGCGGATCTCCGGGGCTCACCGCGGCCGTCAGTCGCGTCGCGAGTGCCGTGACCGCGGCGCGCAGTTCCTCGCCGCCCTCGACACGGAAGGCGAACGGCAACCCCGCCAGCCACTCCTGCGCGTACATGGCGGGGTTGCGGGTGCTGCCGATGAGGACGCATCCGTGCCCCGAGGGTTCGAGGCGCCCCATGGGCGGCCGGATCCAGGGGGCCACCTCGGCCGGGGGGAGGTCGAAGACCACGCGGGTGGGGAACCGCCAGCCGAGACCCAGGTTCTCCTCCAGCACCGCCACGGGATCGAGGTCCTCGGGCGGTGTGCAGCCGTGCGTGGTCCGCCGGACCGCGCGGATCCGGTCGACCCGGTAGGTGCGGATCGCGTCCGCGCGGTGGGAGTGGCACAGCAGGTACCAGCGTCCGTAGCGGACGACGAGGGCCCAGGGGTCCACCTCCGCCTCCCACGCGTCGCCCGTCTCACCGCGGTACGTGACCGACACCCGCTGCCGGGCCGCGACGGCGCCGACGAGTTCGCCGGTGACGGCCGGGTCCGGGCGGACCGCGTACGGGTCCGGCGCGGCCGAGGCGTACTCCCGCAGCATGGCCGCGTGGTGGCCGACGCCCTCCGGCAGGGCCTTGACGACCTTGCCCAGGGCGGTGCCGACCAGGTCGTCCGCGTCGGCCGCGGTCGGCTGGCCGCTGAGCACGGCCATCACCAGGCCGAGCGCCTCGGCCTGCGTGAAGTGCACGGGGGGCAGCCTGGTCCCGCGTCCCAGCCGGTAGCCGCCGTGCGGCCCGCGGGCCGACGCCACGGGGATGTCGGCCTCGCGGAGTATCCCGACGTACCGGCGCGCGGCGCGCTCGGTGACGCCCAGCCGGGCGGCGAGTTCACCGGCCGTCGTCCCGGGGCGGGCCTGGATGATCTCCAGGGCGCGCAGGGCCCGCGCGGTGGGGCTGAGGTCGTTCGGCACGGAAGCAGGCTAGTCGGCCCCGCTGGGCCGGTGGCCACGGACTCCGCCCCGAGGGCTTGGACGGTCACCGGATGAACCGGCAGTGGATCGTCCGGATCTCCTCCTACGGTGGCGTCCGTGCGGCGGAAGAAGGAGAACTGATCATGAACATCCTGCTCATCGGCGGTCTGTGGCTGAACGGGTCCGTGTGGGACCGGGTCGCGTCCGAACTGGAGGCGCTCGGCCACCACCCCGTGCCGGTCACCCTCCCGGGCCAGGGGGACGGCTCACCGTCCGCCACGCTCGACGACCAGGTGGCGGCGGTGCTCGCCGCGGTGGACGCGGCGCGCGGCGAGGTCGTGGTGGTGGGGCACTCCGCCGCCTGCACGCTGGCCTGGCTGGCCGCCGACCGGCGGCCGGAGCGGCTGGCCAGGGTCGTCCTCATCGGCGGCGTCCCGTCCCCCGACGGTGAGCGGTACGCCGACTTCTTCGAGGTGCGGGACGGCGTCATGCCCTTCCCGGGCTGGGGCCCGTTCGACGGACCGGACGCCGCCGACCTGGACGACGCGGCCAGGCGGGAGGTGGCGGCTGCCGCGATCCCGGTGCCCGTGGGTGTGGCCAGGGGTGTGGTGCGGCTGACGGACCCCCGACGGTTCGACGTCCCGGTCGTGCTCGTGTGCCCGGAGTTCACGCCCGCGCAGGCTCGGGAGTGGATCGCCGCCGGAGAGGTGCCGGAACTCGCCCGGGCCCAGCACGTCGACTTCGCCGACATCGACTCCGGACACTGGCCCATGGTCACCCAGCCCGCCGAACTGGCCCGGATCCTGGCCACGGCGGCCAGCGGAACCCCGTGACGCAGCCGGCGGCCGATCCCTGAGCGGGGTCGGTGGAGCGCACCCGAGGGGGCCCTGGCGCGGCGCTGGCCGGTCCCTCGGCGGCCAGCCGGGGCCGGGCGGTTCACCGCGTGGGGACGCCGTTCTCCGTGATGACGTCCGCGTACCACCGGGCGCTGGACTTCAGGGTGCGGCGCTGGGTCGCGAAGTCGACGTGGACGATGCCGAAGCGCTTGCTGTAGCCGTAGGCCCATTCGAAGTTGTCCAGCAGGGACCACAGGAAGTAGCCCCGCACGTCGACGCCGTCCTCGATGGCCCGGTGTACGGCGGCGAGGTGGGACCGCAGGTAGGCCACCCGCTCCGGGTCCTTGACCTCCCCGGAGGGGTCGGCGTAGTCGTCGTAGGCGGCGCCGTTCTCCGTGACGAGCAGCGGCGTACCGGGCAGGTCCCTCCTGAGCCGCACGAGCAGTTCGTGCAGGCCGTCCGCGTCCACCGGCCAGTCCATCGCCGTGCGCGGCCCCGGTACGGGGACGAAGCGCACGTGCTGTTCCGCGCCCGCCCACGGGGACGGCGACTCGGAGGTCCCGGCGGCGACCATGGCGGGCGAGTAGTAGTTGACGCCCAGGGAGTCGAGGGGGGCGGCGGCCGTCCGCAGATCGCCGTCGGCCACGAAGGACCAGTCGGTGACCGGGGCGGTGTCGCGGACCAGGTCGTCCGGGAGCCGCCCGTGGAAGACGGGGTCGAGGAAGATCCGGTTGCCGACCGCGTCGATCCGGCGGGCCGCGTCCACGTCCTCGGGCGCGTCGGTGTGGGCGCGCGCCACGTGGAGGTTGAGGGTCAGCGACACCTCCGCCGGGGCGGACAGCTCGGCACGCAGGGCCCGGGTGGCCAGGCCGTGCGCCAGGTTGAAGTGGTGGGCGGCGCGCAGGGAGGCGAGCGCGCTGATGCGGCCGGGGGCGTGGACGCCGTTGCCGTAGCCGAGGAAGGCCGCGCACCAGGGCTCGTTGAGGGTGGTCCAGGTCGCCACCCGGTCGCCGAGCGCCTCGGCCATCAGGGCGGCGTAGTCGGCGAAGCGGTACGCCGTCTCGCGGTGCGGCCAGCCGCCCGCGTCCTCCAGTTCCTGCGGCAGGTCCCAGTGGTAGAGGGTGGCCACCGGCCGGATCCCGGCCTGCCGCAGCTCGTCGGTGAGCCGCCGGTAGAAGTCCAGGCCCTTCTGGACGGCGGGGCCGCGGCCGGTGGGCTGGACGCGGGGCCAGGAGACGGAGAAGCGGTAGTCGGTGACGCCGAGGCGGCGCAGGAGCGCGACGTCCTCGTCGACGCGGTGGTAGTGGTCGGCGGCGATGTCGCCGGTGTCGCCGTTGCGGACCTTGCCGGGGGTCCGGCTGAAGGTGTCCCAGATCGACGGGGTGCGGCCGTCCTCGGTGGCGGCACCCTCGATCTGGTACGCGGCGGTGGCGGTGCCCCAGCGGAAGTCGGCCGGGAAGCGGAGCGTCGCGGTGGTGTGGGGGCGTGCGTCGAGCGCGGTCATGGGGGAGGGCTCCAAGGAGGTGACGGGTCTCGGGTGGTGGGGTATGGCGGCCAGGGCCCCGTGCGACGCGGAGGGCGCCGGGGCGGAGCGGGCCGCGGCCTCTCGGGTCAGCCCTTGACGGCGCCCTGCATGATGCCACCGACGATCTGACGGCCCAGCAGGCCGAAGACCAGGAGCACCGGCAGCGTGCCGAGCAGGGTGCCGGCCATGATCACGGACTGGTCGTGCACATAGCCGCCGCCGAGCTGGCGCAGGGCGACCTGGACCGTCGGCTCGGAGGAGGAGAGGGCGACGATGGGCCAGAAGAAGTCGTTCCAGGCGGCCATGAAGGTGAGCAGGCCGAGGACGGCCATGCCGGGCCGGGCGATCGGGACCACGATCGACCAGAAGATCCGGGCGGTGGAGGCGCCGTCGACGCGGGCGGCCTCGATCAGCTCGTCCGGGAGCGACTGCACCAGGTACTGGCGCATGAAGAAGACGCCGAAGGCCGAGACCAGACCGGGCAGGATCACCGCCTGGAGCTGGTTGACCCACTGCAGTTCGGCGATCAGCATGAACAGCGGGATGACGCCCAGCTGGGGCGGGATCATCATGGTGCCCACGGTGATGGTGAGCAGGGCGCCCCGCCCGCGGAAGCGGAGTTTGGCGAAGGCGAACCCGGCGAGCGTGCAGCACAGCACGGTGCCCAGGGTGATCGAGCCGGACACGATCAGGGAGTTGAGCAGCGCCTTGCCGATGTCGGCCTCTTCGAGCACGGCGTCGAAGTTGCGCAGCAGGTTCGGGCCCGGCAGCAGCGAGGGCGGCACCCGTGCCATGTCGGCGTTGGAGCGGCTGGCGGCCACGATCGTCCAGTAGAACGGGAACGCGGAGACCAGCACGGCGACGATCAGGATGGCGTAGGCGAGCTTCCCGCCGTGCAGGGTGCGGCCCGCGCGGGAGCGGCGCGGGCGCTCTGGCCCGGTCCCGCGCTCGGGGGGTGCGGTCGGCGGGCTGGCCAGGGCGGTCATCGGACGGCCTCCTTGCGGGAGCGGTGGCGCGCGACGAGGGCGTTGAGGCCGACGAGCACCACGATGAGCAGGAACATCACCCACGCCACGGCGGCGGCGCGGCCGAGGTGGAAGAAGCCCCAGCCCTGTTCGTACATGTAGAGGCCGAGCGTCTGGTACTGGTGTGAGATGCCGCCGGAGATCGACCCCTCGAACAGCAGGGGTTCGCCGAACAGCTGGGTGGCGCCGATGGTGGACACGACGACCGTGAAGACGATGGTGGGGCGCAGTCCGGGCAGGGTGACGTGGAAGAACTGGCGCCACCGGGAGGCGCCGTCCATCTCGGCGGCCTCGTACAGCTCGGCGGGGATGGACTGCATCCCGGCGAGGTAGATGAGCGCGTTGTAGCCGGTCCAGCGCCAGATGACGATGGAGGAGACGGCGACCTGGGAGGCGACGGTGCCGGTCTGCCAGTCGATCGGGTCGATGCCGACGAGTCCGAGGACGTAGTTGACCAGTCCGAAGTCGTGGCCGAACAGCTGGGCGAAGACGAGCGTGGCCGCGGCGACGGACGTCGCGTACGGCAGCAGCATCGCGGTGCGCAGGAACGTGCGGCCGCGCAGCTTGTAGTTCAGCAGGTGCGCGAGGCCGAGCGCCATCACCAGCTGGGGCACGGTGGAGAGCACCCCGATGGTGAACGTGTTGCGCAGCGCGAGCCAGAAGTAGTCGTCCTGGAGCAGCGCGGTGTAGTTGTCCACGCCACGCCACTGCATGTCGCCGGGGGTCTGGAGTTCCACGCGGTACAGCGACACGAAGGCCGTGTAGATGAGCGGGAAGAGGCCGAAGGCGGCGAACAGGGTGAAGAAGGGGGCGATGTAGGCGTAGGGCGAGAACCTGCGCCAGGCCCGCCGGGCGGCACTGGGCCGGGGCGGCGCCACCTGCTTCGACGGGCCCGGCGGGGCGGAGGCGGAGGCGGTGAGGGTCACGGGGCGGCCCTTCGGGTGGTCGGAGCGGGGGGTGGAGGGTGCGGGAGGGAGGGGGTTCGAGGGTGCGGGGGCGCCCGGGGCGCGGAGCGCTCCAGCGCGGCGGTGGCCGCGCCGCCGGACCGGACGTGCACCGTCCGGCCGCGGCAGGCTAGGCAGCCGGACGGCCGTCACGCGCGGCCAGCGCGTACGCGGCACACGCGGTCAGCGCGTAAGCGGGCGGCGGACCCGGCACCGGCATCCGGCGCCCGGCCGAGCGGCGGCTCCCCGGGGCGGCCGACGCCCGGCCCGCGGCGGCGGCTTCCCGAGGGGACCGGCGCCCGGCCCGGCGGCGCCTTCCCGGGTCGGCCAACGGCCCCGCCTCTCGGCGGCCGGAGTGCCTCCGACCGCCGTCGGACGGCGGGCCCGGGTCAGCCGATGATGTTCGCGACACCCTTCTTGGCGTTCTCCCACGCCTTCTCCGGCGCCAGCCCCTTGCGCTCGACCTCGCTCAGGGCGTTGGTGATCTGCTGGCTCACGTTCTGGTCGTGGATGCCGAGGACCTGGACGGGCGCGTTCTCGGCGGCGTCGCCGAAGATCTGCCCGATCGGCGCGTCGGAGAAGTAGGCGTCCTTCGCGTCGGCGATCTTCTCGATGGCGCCGGTGGCGGACGGGAAGCTGCCGTGCTTCTGGAAGAGCTTGGCCTGCTGCTCGGGCGCGGTCAGCCAGGAGATGAGCTTGTACGCCGCCTCCTTGTTCTTCGCGGCCCGCGGTACGGCGAGGTAGGAGCCGCCCCAGTTGCCCGCGCCGCCGGGCAGCGCGGCGACGTCCCACTTGCCCTTGCCCGCGTCACCGGCCTGGCCCTTGATGTAGCCGAGCATCCAGGCCGGGCAGGGCAGCGTGGCGAACGACCCGGCGGCGAACGCCTGGTTCCACTGCGGCGACCACTGGTCCAGCTCCGCGCTCAGCCCGTTCTGCGCCGCCTTCACGGAGGTGTTCCACGCCTCCTTCAGGGCGGGGTTGGTCTCCCAGATCAGCTCGCCGGAGGCGTCGTAGTAACGCTCCTTCTCCTGACCGATCATGACGGAGTAGAGGCTGCCGACGCTGTCGATCCAGGCGCTCTTCTCCGGGGCCTTCTTCTTGTACTGCTCGCCGAGTGCCAGGTAGCCGTCCCACGTGGACCACTTCTGGGCGAGTTCCGTGCGGTCGGTGGGCAGACCGGCCTTCTCGAAGAGGTCCGTGCGGTAGCACATGGCCTCGGGGCCCACGTCGGTGCCCAGGCCGAGGACCTCCCCGTTGGCCCCCGTGGCGGCGGCCCACTTGGCCTCGGCGAACTCGCCCTTGAGCTTGTCCGCGCCGTAGGCGCGCAGGTCCTCGAACTTGTCGGCCTGCTGCTGGGCGACGGAGGCGATCCGGCCCACCTCGATGCCCTGGACGTCCGCGAGGCCACCGCCACCGGCGAGGCGGGTCTGGAGGGACTTCCAGTAGTCGGCCTCGTCCTCGGTGTCGGTCTGCTTGATGGTGACACCCGGGTTGAGCTTCTCGTACTCGGCGTAGAGCCCGGCTTCCTTGTAACCGAAGGAGCCGAAGAGGTCGATGGTGAGGGTGACCTTCCCGTCGGCGTTGGAGGCGCCGTCCGACGATCCTCCGCAGGCGGCGAGGAGCGCCCCCGCGAGCGCGACCGCCCCCAGGCGGACGGTGGCCCTCTTGGCGGCTCGGGCGTTGGGCATGGGAAGCCTCCTTGGCTCCGGGGTGGAACGAGCGCGCCATGTTCGTGAGAGCGCTCTCAAAACGTGGGCTGAGAGTGCCCGTCCAGCACGAGCCCCGTCAAGACTTGAAAAGGCAACGAAGCGGCCACGCACCGGAATATCCCGTTTACACGGATAACGCCGCCAGCGTGCGTGATCTATTGACAGCCGGTTTCAGGAGTCTTACGTTTCGGCCATCTGAGAGCGCTCTCACAACGGGATCTTGAACTCGCCCCACCTACGGTTTCGTCGCGGTTCCACCACTCCCCCGGGCGTCGACCGCGCCCACCGGTGGCCCCGTGACACCCCGCCGACGGGATCCCGTCCCTCCCCCACGATGACATGAGGTGTCCCCCATGCCAGCTCCCCGACCGAGGCCGGCCGCCGCGCTGCTCCTGACGGCCGCCCTGGCCGCCGTCGGCCTCGGCCCAGCCGCCGCGCCCGCGGCAGCCGCCACCATCACCGAAGGTGCCGGGAGTTACTCCGACACCCGGCCCGCCGGTACCTCCGGCCCCACCAACAACACGGGCGCTCCGGTCACCCCCAAGCTCACCCAGGCCGCTCGGAACAAGCCGGTGCCCACCAACGACTGGTGGTCCTCCCTGGCCTTCCAGCGCTACGGCGACAACCCGTACTCCACCCCCATGTACGGCCACCCCCTCACCTACCAGGCCGTCTCCGGCGGCCTTGAGGTCGGCTACCCGACCAGCCCCGCCGTGGTCGGCGACGGCCGCCAGTACGAGTACGCCCACAAACGGGACCTCACCCTCGGCCTGGGCGGGCTCAACTCGCCGGACACCAAGGCCGACGCCTGGTCCGACTGGACGGTCACCCCGTACTGGTCCGACGGCACCCGCACCCTGCGCACCACCATCGGCCACGGCCTGCCCTTCGTCTACGCCCAGGGCACCGGCGGCAACGCCCAGGTCACCACCGCGGCCACGCCGACCGTCTTCTCCGACCAGGGCAACGTCCTCGGCATCACGGTCGGCGGACACCACTACGCCCTCTTCGCGCCGAGCGGCACCGACTGGAACGTCTCCGGCACCACGATCAGCGCCGGGCTCGGCGGCAAGGACTACTTCTCCCTCGCCGTCCTGCCCTCCACCGACGCGCTCGCGACCTTCCGCACGTACGCGTTCAGCTTCGTCACCGGCTCCCAGGTCGACTGGAGCACCTCCGGCGGCACGGTCAGCGCCACGTACCGGCTCACCACCGAGGCCAAGGAGGGCACCGAACGCGGCACCCTCCAGGCCCTCTACCGGCACCAGTGGCTCCACACCACGGACGCCCTCACCTCGTACACCTACGTCTCCCCGCGCGGCACCATGAAGGTCCGGCAGGGCACCTCCTTCACGACCCGCCAGCGGACGGCGCCGGTCCTGCCGGGGCTGCCGAGGACCAGCGCGGTCGACACGGCCCGGCTGCGCGCCTACCTGACCGAGGTCGCGGGCTCCGCCGACCCGTTCAGCGGGGCCACGGACACGTACTGGACCGGCAAGGCGCTGGGCAAGCTCGCGCAGCTGGTGCCGCTCGCCGACCAGATCGGTGAGACCGCGGTCCGCGACAAGCTCATCGGCCTGCTCAAGGGCCGGATGCAGGAGTGGTTCACCGCGGGCGGGGCGAGCGAGTTCTCGTACGACCGCGACTGGAAGACCCTCATCGGCTACCCCGCCTCCTACGGCAGCGACACCGAGCTCAACGACCACCACTTCCACTACGGCTACTACGTCTACGCGGCGGCGATCGTCGCCCAGTACGACGCCGCCTGGGCCGCCGACTCCGCGTGGGGCGGCATGGTCAGGACGCTGATCCGGGACACCGCCAACGCCAGCCGCACGGACGGCGCCTTCCCGTTCCTGCGCGGCTTCGACGTGTACGCCGGGCACAGCTGGGCCTCCGGCCACCAGGGCTTCGCGGCGGGCAACAACCAGGAGTCGTCCTCGGAGTCCACCAACCTGAGCGCGGCGCTGGTGCTGTGGGGCTCGGCCACCGGGGACACCGCCACGCGCGACCTCGGCAGCTATCTGCTCGCCACCGAGGGCGAGGCGATCGCCCAGTACTGGTTCGACGCCGACCGGCAGGTCTTCCCCGGCTCGTTCGGGCACGACACGGTCGGCATGGTGTGGGGCAGCGGCGCGGCGTACTCCACCTGGTGGACCGCCAACCCCGAGGAGATCCACGGCATCAACGTCCTGCCGGTGACCGCGGGCGGGTCCCTGCACCTGGCCGGGGACAAGGCGGCGATCCGGCGCAACCTCGCGGAGCTGGAGCGGGAGAACGGCGGGCCCGCCGTCGAATGGCGCGACATCCTCTGGGAGTTCGAGTCACTGGCCGACCCGGGTGCCGCGAAGTCGAAGTGGGACGCCGGAAACGCCGGGTACACCCCGGAGGCGGGCGAGTCCAAGGCGCACACCTACCAGTGGATCACCACCCTGGACGCCCTCGGCGCCCCCGACACCTCGGTGACCGGCGACCTGCCGACGTCCGCGGTGTTCACCAGGAACGGCACCCGCACCTACGCCGCCCACAACTACGGTTCCACGTCCCGTACGGTGACCTTCTCCGACGGCAAGGCGCTCACCGTCCCGGCGCGGTCGACCGCGACCGGCACCGGCACCGCGACCGACCCCGGCGACCCGGACCCGGACCCTGAGCCGTCCACCGGCAACACCTTCCAGCTCCGCTCCGGCGGCACCCTCACCACGGCGACCGGCGCCACCGCGGGCAGCGACACCATCCCCTCCGCCGGGGGCCGCAACCACGACGGCACCCCCAACAGGCCGCTCGTCTACGAGGTCAGGGGCGTCAACGGCACGCTCAGGTCGGGCGCGTCCACCACGTTCCGCCTCCCGGTGGACGCCGGTACCGCGGTCGGCCTCGGGCAGCAGGCCCGCGTCAGCTACGACCTCACCGGTGACGGCACCTTCGACCGGGTCGAGACGTACCACTACTTCGCCACCGACCCGGTCACGGGCTGGGAGGAGTACAACCAGAACCGCGGCCTGAAGTCCGCTTCCGGCACCCTCGGGAACCTGCGCGGGGGAACGGTACGGCTGGAGGTCTGGAGCGCGATCGGCAACGCCGACGCCCGGCTGCGCACCGGCACGGACACGTCGGTGGTGGTCATTCCCTTCGGCTAGGGCACGCGCACACCCCCGAGGCACGTGACCACCCCGCACACCGACGGCGGGCACCGGACCCCCACCCGGCGCCCGCCGTCTCCGTGTCCCCCGGACCCCGGAGGCCGTTCAGGCGGAGGCCCGGCGGATCAGCGTGGTCGGCGTGATGACGGACGCGGGGGCGTCGTCGTCCGGGGCGTCCAGCAGCCGCCTCAGCAGTCTGACCATGATCCGGCCCATGCCCTCGATGTCCTGGCGGACGGTGGTGAGCGGCGGGTCGGCGGCCACGGCCACGCGCGCCATGTCGTCGAAGCCGACCACCGCCACGTCCTGCGGCACCCGTACCCCCCGCTCGCGCAGGGTGCGCAGCGCGCCCAGGGCCATCGTGTCGTTCGCGGCGAAGACGGCGTCCGTCGCGGGGCACCGCTCCAGCAGTTCGGCCATCGCGCGGGCGCCGCTCGCCTCGGTGAAGTCGCCCTGGCACAGCAACCGCGGATCGGCGTCCACCAGGACGTCGCGGTACCCGTGGATCCGGTCCACCGCCGAGGTCTGGTCGCGCGGGCCCGCGATGTGCGCGACGTGCTCGCGCCCCAGGGAGACCAGGTGCCGTACGGCCTCCCGGGCGCCGCCGCGGTTGTCGCAGTCCACGAACGGGACGGCCAGGCCCTCCCCCGCCGCCGGACGGCCGCCGAGGACCACCGGCACCCCGGTCCGGGCGATCAGCGCCAGGAGCCGGTCGTCGTGCAGGGAGAAGGCGAGCGCGCCGTCGACGTGCCCGCCTTCCAGATAGCGTCCGATCCGCTCGTGGTCGCCGGGCCCCTCGGCCCACAGCAGGACGAGTTGCGCGTCGTGCGCGGTCAGCTCCCTGCTGATCCCCCGTATCTGCTGCTCGAAGAACGGGTCGGAGAACACCCGGAACTCCGGCTCGGCGATGATCACGGCCACCGCGCCGGTGCGCCGGGTGACCAGGGTGCGGGCCGCGTGGTTGGGCACGTAGCCCAGTTCCTCGACCGCCAGGCGCACCTTCTCGGCCAGCGCGGGACGTACGCCCGCGCCCCCGTTGACGACCCGGGAGGCCGTCGCGCGGGACACTCCGGCGCGCGCCGCGACGGCCTCCAGCGTGGGACGGGGCCGCACGGTCTGCTCTGGCAAGGCGGGCGCTCCTCTTGTACGTCTGCGATCACTCTTCGAGGGATCTGCCGGGACCTGTACGGTCCACAATAGACGCAGCCATGGAAGCATGAGAGCGCTCCCAAGAGGCGGTGGCGGGCAGCAGTCCCAGCACCAGCACCGCCGCCACCAGCAGGTGCATCAGGGCGAGCGCCGCGCGAGTACCGCCGTCCATGCCGTCCCCCGTGAAGGGCAGGAAGGACACGGCCAGTACGACACCGGCCAGCCCGGTCCAGACGACCCGGGCGCGCCGGGCCGCGAACCGCTCCAGGGCGGCCACCAGCCCCCACCCGGAGAACGACGCGAGCAGCGCGACGAACACCACGGGACCGGCGCCGATGTCGAGCGTCCGCTCACCGTCGGCGATTAGCAGCCGGTGCCCCAGCAGGGGGTCCGCGACCAGCCACACCAGGACGGGGGCCAGGACGGCCAGGGCCACCGCCCCGAGACGCCGGGTCCGCACCCTCACCCGGCGTCTCCCGTGAGCGCTCCGTGCAGGAAGACCTCGACCAGCTCGCGCGGGGTCAGGTCGGGTTCGTCCGCCGTGCGCGGCTGGGTGAAGAGCAGCCCGAAGAAGAGCGCCGCGATCTGCTCCGGCGGTCGGCGCAGGGCGGCCCGGTCGGGTTCCAGCAGTTCGGCGAGGGCCTCGCGGACCCGGGCCGTCGACTCGGCCCGGCCCGCCCCGCGCACGGTGCCGGGGTGCTTGCCGCCGCGATGTCCGAGGGAGCCGAGGACGGCGCCCATCCGGGACAGGTGCGCCTGGAGCGCCTCGGCCGCCTCCGCCAGCCGGTGGGGCAGCGGCTGGGAGGCGTCGATCGCGTCGAGTTCGCGGATGGCGTGGTCCGGGGAGAGCGCCTCGGCGACACACGCCTGCATCAGTTCGTCCTTGTCGGTGAAGACCCGGAAGATCGTGCCCTCGCCGATGCCCGCGGCACGGGCGATCTTCGCCGTCGTCACCGTGGCCCCGTACTCGGCGATCAGCGGGATCGCGGTCTGGATGATCATCTGGCGGCGCTGCTCCGGCGACATGGCGGGGGCGCGGCGGCGGGTGGTGGTCTGGTTCTCCTGGGATGCGGTCATGACGGCAAGCGTACGGAGTGAGTCCTCACTCCGTCAATGAGTGAGGACTCACTCCGTGAATCGCGTACGGGACTCAGCGGGGCTTCAGACCATGGAGCAGGTGGTGGACCAGCGTGTCCACGCCCGCCAGGGCCGCCTCCGGCGTCAACATGCCGCCCGCGGCGAAGGCGGCCACGCCGTGCAGGGCGGCGCCCGCGACGAGGTTCAGGTCCTCGGGGTCGCCCGCGACGACCTCCCCGCGCCGCTGCGCGTCCGCGATGACCCGGGCGAGGGAGCCCACGGTCCGTTCGACGGCGGCGACCATCTGCTCCGAGGCACCCGGTTCGTGCTTGCGGGCGTACATCAGCTCCAGCAGCTCCGCGTTGTCGACGGCGAAGCCGAGGTAGGCACGGGCGAGGGCGGCGAGCCGGGGTTCGAGGGGCAGCTCCGCGTCGTCGGCGGCCTCCAGGAGCCGGCCCAGCCGGTCATAGCCCGCCAGCGCCAGGGCGTTGAGCAGGGCCTGCTTGTCCTTGAAGTGCCGACCGGGCGCGGCGTGGCTGACGCCGACCTCACGGGCGAGTTCACGCAGCGACAGCGATCCGACCCCCTTCTCCCGCAGGGTCTGCTCGGCGGCGGCGAGCAGCGAGGCGCGCAGGTCTCCGTGGTGGTACGGGCGACTCTTGGACAGGTGGGGCATGGGGGTCATCGTAGCTCCGTGTAGACACTGCCAGCATAGTTGTCAGCGCCCTCATTGTTGTCATTGACAGCATTGTTGGCGGCGCCTACATTGAGGGTATGGCTGAGAACACGAAGAACACGCCGTGGAACACGGACCGCCTCCCCGACCTCACCGGGCGCACGGCCGTCGTCACCGGCGCCAACAGCGGGATCGGCCTCACGGCCGCTCAGGCGCTGGCGCGTGCCGGGGCGCACGTGGTCCTCGCCGTGCGGGACCTGGAGCGCGGTCGTGGAGCGGCGGCCACGGTGGGCGGCAGCACGGAGGTGCGGCGCCTGGACCTGGCGGACCTGTCCTCCGTACGGGAGTTCGCGGACAGCTGGGGGGACAGGGCGCTGGACCTGCTGGTCAACAACGCCGGCGTGATGATGCTGCCGCGGCGGCGGACGGCGGACGGCTTCGAGACGCAGTTCGGCACCAACCACCTGGGCCACTTCGCACTGACCAACCTGCTCCTGCCGCATGTCACCGACCGCGTGGTGACGGTCTCCTCCGGCGCCCACCGCTGGCCCGACGGACGGATCCGCTTCGAGGACCTGAACTGGGCGACCGACTACGACCCGCGGCGCGCGTACGCCCAGTCGAAGCTGGCGAACCTCCTGTTCACCCTGGAACTCCAGCGCCGTCTGACGGAGTCCGGCTCTCCCGTGCGCGCCCTCGCCGCCCACCCCGGCTACGCGGCGACCAACCTGCAGAGCCACACCGCGAACCCGGTGCTGCGGGTCTTCCTGAAGTTCGGCAACCGGTTCCTCGCCCAGGACGACCGGGCGGGCGCCCTGCCGACGCTGTACGCCGCGACCCAGGACCTGCCCGGCGCGAGCTTCGTCGGCCCGGACGGGCTGGGCGAGCTGCGGGGCGCGCCGACGCTGGTCGGACGGTCGGCGGCGGCGAGCGACGCGGACGCGGCCCGACGGCTGTGGACGCTGTCGGAGGAGCTGACGGGCGTGAGCTGGCCGACGGGGCAGCCGGTCGCCGGGCGTCAGTCCGTCCCGTAGGTTGTGCAGCGCGGCGCGCGAGCGCAGGAACTCCCCGGCCCGGGCGAGGAAGGCGTCGACGTCGTGGGTGAGGTGCCAGTCATCCGAGATCACGCCCCGTCATCGCGGACGGCCGGCGCGGTCAGTGGCGTGTGGGGCGGTAGACGAGTTCCTGGATGTCGCCGTCCAGGGTCCGGGTTTCGAGGAGGCGCAGGTCGAAGTCGGCCGCGCCCTGGAAGACCGGGTCCTGGCCGGTCTGGCCGGTGATGACGGGGAAGAGCGTCACCTGGACGCGGTCGACCAGACCGGCGGCCATCAGGGCGCGGTTCATGGCGAGGCTGCCGTGGGAGCGCAGCGGGACGTCGGACTCCTTCTTGAGCCGGGCGACGACGTCGACGGCGTCGCCGTGAGCGAGGGTGGCGTCCGGCCAGTCGAGGGGGCCCCGCAGCGTGGTCGACACCACCGTGGCGGGCAGGTTCCGCATCCGGGTGACCCAGGGGTCGCGCACGTCGGACTCGTCGGTGCTCGCGGCCACCATCTGCGCGAACATGCGGTAGGTGGTGGCCCCGAAGACCATCCGTTGCTCCGCGCTGTAGAGGGCGAGGCGGTGGTCGAGCAGTTCGGGGCCCTGTTTGCCCCAGTAGCCGGTCCAGTCGCCGGTGGCGGCGGCGTAGCCGTCGAGGCTGGAGAACACGTCGAAGGTGTAGGTGGCGGTCATGTCGCTCTCCCGGGGTGTGGCCGTCGATCTCTTCGGTGGGCTTCGGTGCCCCTCGTACCCATAGACCCGGGCCGCCGCCGGAACTCATCGATCCACCGCCGCCTGTCGGCCCCCTTGCCGACGCGTCAGCCATCCCCAGGGGCCCGGCGCGCCCGGGAAGCCCGCGCTGCCGCGGGTCCTGGTGCCCGCGTCGTCGGCCTCTCCCTCCCGGTTCGGTAGCCGACCGAGAACGCTGGTCAGCCCGTAGAACTCGTCGGGTACGCGTCGCTCCTCCCGGCGCACCCCGGGACGGGTCCCCACCCAGGCGGGGCGGACTCCCCGGGTGCGGACGACCGTCAGGGCTGGAGCGGTGCCAGGGCGGCGACGACGCGGTCCAGGACCTCGTCGAGGATCCGCGCCGACGTGGCGAAGTTCAGCCGCAGGCACGTACTACCCGACGCGCCGAACCAGTCCCCGCCCTCCAGGCGCACGGCCCCACGCTCCAGCACCGTCTCCACCGGCGCCTTCGGCAGCGCCAGCCGGCCCGCGTCGAGCCAGGCCAGGTAGGTGCCCTCCGGCATGTGGTGGCGTACGGCGGGCAGCCGGGCGGCGACGGTGTCGCGGACGCGGTGGCGGTTGCGGTCCAGGACGGCGAGCAGCGTGCGCTGCCAGTCGTCGCCGTGCCGCCAGGCCGCCTCGGTGCCGACGACGCCGAGCACGGGCACGGCGCCGTACAGCTCGGGCGGCTGGGCGTCCCGCAGGGCGAGCAGCCGGTCGGGGCCGTAGTGCGTGACCATGCAGCGCAGCCCGGCGACGTTGAACGCCTTGCTGGCGGAGGTGAGGGTCACCGTGCGCGCGGCGGCGTCGGGTGACAGGGAGGCGAAGGGGATGTGCCGGTGGGGCGCGTGGGTCAGCTCCGCGTGGATCTCGTCGCTGACGACCAGCAGGTCGTGCCGTCGCGCTATGGCCGCTATCTCCTGGAGTTCGTCGCGGGTGAGGACGTGGCCGGTGGGGTTGTGCGGGTTGACCAGGAGCAGCGCCTTGCAGCCGTGCCGGGCCACGCCGTCCGCGAGGGCGGCCAGGTCCATCCGCCAGCCCGCGTCGGTGTCGGTCGTCGGGACGGCCACCGTCTTGCGGTCCATCGTGTCGAGGGTCGCGAGGAAGGGCGGGTAGTTCGGGGTCTGTACGGCTACCGCGTCGCCGGGCGCGGTGGCGAGGTGCAGCACGATCTGCACGGACTGGATGAGGTCGCTCTGCTCCCGCACCCGGGAGGCGGCGGCGTCCCAGCCGTGGCGGTCGGCCATGCGCCGGGCGAACAGGGGCCGCAGCGGGGTCCCGTCGGGCCAGTCGGGATACCCGAGGTCGCCCTGGTCGACGTAGGCGCGCAGGGCGTCCCGGACGACGGCCGGGGCGGGGAAGTCCATGTCGGCCACCCACGCGGGCAGCACGTCCGGGCCGACCCGCGCCCACTTCACGCCGGGCCGTTGCCTGAGCCGGTCGGGGTCGAGGTCGTCGAAGCCGGGCACCTCGCGGCCGACGACCGCCGTCGACGGGCCGGGACGGTCTGCTGCGTTCATGAGGCGGGGGTCCCCTCCAGGAGCGGGTGGTCTGGTCCTCGGCTGCACATGGTGCCGTGGGCACGGTCGTCCTCCGCAAGGGGCCCGGCCGCCGTTTCGGACGCGCGTGCCGAGGGCACCCGTGCCAGGCTCTTGAGGTGAGCGAGGAGGTCGACGTGACGGAAGACACCGCGGTAGGGGCGGCCGGGTACGCCGACGCGCCGCCGCGCATGGGGTTCTTCACGGACACCTCCGTGTGCATCGGCTGCAAGGCGTGCGAGGTGGCGTGCAAGGAGTGGAACGCCATCCCGGCGGACGGCCTGGAGCTGACCGGCATGTCCTACGACAACACCGTCGGCCTCGGCGCGGACACCTGGCGGCACGTCGCCTTCGTGGAGCAGCAGGTCCCCGCCGACGTGGACGTCTTCACCGCCGCCCGGGACCTGGAGGCGGCCGGTCCGGGCGCCACCCGGACGCGCTGGCTGATGTCCTCGGACGTGTGCAAGCACTGCACGCACGCCGCCTGTCTCGACGTGTGCCCGACCGGCTCCCTGTTCCGCACGGAGTTCGGGACGGTCGTCGTCCAGGAGGACATCTGCAACGGCTGCGGCTACTGCGTCCCCGCCTGCCCGTACGGCGTCATCGACCAGCGGAAGGACGACGGCCGGGCGTGGAAGTGCACGCTGTGCTACGACCGGCTCGGCGTCGGCATGGAACCGGCGTGCGCGAAGGCCTGCCCGACGGAGTCCATCCAGTTCGGCCCGCTGGAGGAGCTGCGGGAACGCGCGGCGGACCGGGTCGAGGCGCTGCACGCGGCCGGGGTCGCCGACGCCCGCCTCTACGGGGCCGACCCGGACGACGGTGTCGGCGGGGACGGGGCGTTCTTCCTGCTGCTGGACGAGCCGGAGGTGTACGGGCTGCCGCCCGACCCGGTCGTCACCACCCGTGACCTGCCCGCCATGTGGAAGCACGCGGCGACCGCCGCCGCGTCGCTCGCCGCGCTGGCCGTCGTCAGCTTCGCCAGGAGGCCGCGTTGACCGCCACCGGACAGCGGCGCCGACGCCGCGGTGAGCAGCCGATGGTCCCCGAGGCGACGTTCGCCTCGTACTACGGCGCCCCGGTCCTCAACAGCCCGACATGGCAGCCCCTGGACATCGCGGGCTACCTGTTCACCGGCGGTCTCGCCGGGGCGTCCTCGCTGCTGGCCGCCGGGGCCGAGGCCACCGCCCGGCCCGCGCTGGCCCGCACCGCGAAGCTGGGCGCGGCGGGTGCCGTCTCCGCGTCGCTGGCGCTGCTGGTGCACGACCTGGGCCGCCCGGCCCGGTTCCTGAACATGCTGCGGGTCTGCAAGCCCACCTCGCCGATGAGCGTCGGCTCCTGGCTGCTGGCGGGCTACGCGCCGTTCACCCTGGCCGCCGCCGCGACCGACGTGGCGGGCCGCTTCCGGATCGTCGGCCGCGCCGCCACCGCGTGCGCCGCCGCCCTCGGCCCGGCGGTGGCGACGTACACCGCGGTCCTCGTCTCCGACACCGCGGTGCCGTCGTGGCACGAGGCCCACCGCGAGCTTCCGTTCGTGTTCGCCGGTTCCGGCGCCGCGGCGGCGGCCGGGCTGGCGCTGGCGGGCGCACCGGCCGCGCAGACCGGCCCCGCGCGCCGGATGGCCGTCCTGGGCGCCGTACTCGAAGCGGGCGCGTTCCGGCTGATGAAGCGGCGCATGGGGCTGACGGCGGAGCCGTACGAGCGGGGCCTGCTGCACGCGGCCGAGGCGCTCACCGTCGGGGGCGCCGTCCTCGCGGGGCTGCGGGGCGGCCGGGTCGTCGGCGCCGCCGCGGGCGCGGCGCTGCTCGCCGGGTCGGCCGCGCTGCGGTTCGGGGTGTTCCACGCCGGGGTGGCCTCCGCCGAGGACCCGAAGTACACCGTCGTACCGCAGCGGGAGCGGCTCGCCGCCCGCGCGCGGGAAGGGGCGTGAGGAGATGGGCGTCCGCACCTGGATCGACTCCTGGCCGGTGTACCGGCAGCTGACGGGCACGGACCCGCTGGGCCGTGGCGCCGCCGCGAAGAGCCGCGCCAGCGAACGGCTCACGCCGCGGGTCGCGTCGGCGGACCGGGTGGTGAAGTCCGTCTGCCCGTACTGCGCGGTGGGCTGCGGGCAGAACGTGTACGTCGAGGACGGCCGCGTCACCCAGATCGAGGGCGACCCGGACTCCCCCGTCTCGCGCGGGCGGCTGTGCCCGAAGGGCTCGGCGAGCCTCCAGCTGACCACCGGTGACGCCCGCAAGCACCATGTGCTGTACCGCGGGCCGCACGGCACCGAGTGGGAGCGGCTCGACCTGGCCACCGCGATGGACATGATCGCGGACCGGGTGATCGCGGCCCGCCGGGCGGGCTGGCAGTGGGAGGTGGACGCCGCCCGCACCCGGCGCACGCTGGGCATCGCGAGCCTGGGCGGGGCGACCCTCGACAACGAGGAGAACTACCTGATCAAGAAGTTGTTCACCGCCCTGGGCGCCGTACAGATCGAGAACCAGGCGCGTATTTGACACTCCGCCACCGTTCCCGGTCTGGGAACCTCGTTCGGCCGCGGCGGCGCGACCACCTTCCAGCAGGACCTCCAGAACAGCGACTGCATCGTCATCCAGGGCTCGAACATGGCCGAGTGCCACCCGGTCGGGTTCCAGTGGGTGATGGAGGCGAAGGCGCGCGGCGCGAAGGTGGTCCACGTCGACCCGCGGTTCACCCGCACCAGCGCGATGGCGGACCTGCACGTTCCGCTGCGCGCGGGCTCGGACATCGCCTTCCTCGGCGGGCTGATCAACCACGTCCTGACGAACGAGGCGTACTTCCGGGACTACGTGGTCGCCTACACCAACGGGCCGGTGATCCTGCGGGAGGACTTCCGGGACACCGAGGACCTCGACGGGGTCTTCTCCGGCCTGGACGGGGACGGCCGCAGCTACGACAACGGCAGCTGGCAGTACGCGGGCGCGCAGGTGCAGGCGGCGTCGGGCCAGCGTGAGCAGTTGTACGAGGAGCGCGCGGCCGGCGGCGACCCGGTGGGCGAGGCGGCGCGCGGCGAGGCGCACGGCTCGGGCGGCGCCGACATCGGCGGCGCGGAGCCCGAGCGCGACGAGACGCTCACTCACCCGCGCTGTGTCTTCCAGGTCCTCAGGCGGCACTACGCCCGCTACACGCCCGAGGTGGTGGAGCGGATCTGCGGTGTGCCGCGGGACGTGTTCCGGCAGGTCTGCGAGCTGGTGACGGAGAACTCCGGGCGGGAGCGGACGACGGCGTTCGCGTACGCCGTCGGCTGGACCCAGCACACGGTGGGCGTGCAGTACATCCGCGCCGCGTCCGTGCTGCAGAGCCTGCTGGGCAACATCGGCAGGCCCGGCGGCGGCATCCTGGCGCTGCGCGGGCACGCCTCCATCCAGGGTTCGACGGACATCCCGACGCTGTTCAACCTGCTGCCCGGCTACATCCCGATGCCGCACGCGCACGAACGGCAGGACCTGGAGACGTTCGTGCGGGCGGACTCGGCCCGCAAGGGCTACTGGGGCGACATGCGCGCCTACCTGGTCAGCCTGCTCAAGGCGTACTGGGGTGACGCGGCGACCGCCGAGAACGACTTCCGCTTCGACTACCTGCCGCGGCTGACCGGCTCGCACTCGACCTACGAGACGGTCATGGCCCAGCTGGACGGCGTCTGCAAGGGCTACTTCCTGATGGGCGAGAACCCGGCCGTCGGATCCGCCAACGCCAAGCTCCAGCGGCTCGGCATGGCCAATCTGGACTGGCTCGTCGTACGGGACTTCTCCCTGATCGAGTCGGCGACCTGGTGGCGGGACGGCCCGGAGATCGAGACGGGTGAGATGCGCACCGAGGACATCGGCACGGAGGTGTTCTTCCTCCCGGCCGCCGCGCACACCGAGAAGGACGGCACCTTCACCAACACCCAGCGGCTGCTGCAGTGGCACCACCAGGCCGTCGAACCGCCCGGCGAGGCCCGCAGCGACCTGTGGTTCACCTACCACCTGGGGCGGCTGATCCGGCAGAAGCTCGCCGCGTCCACCGACCCCGTGGACGCGCCCGTCCTCGACCTCACCTGGGACTACCCGGTCAAGGGCGCGCACGCCGAGCCCGACGCCGCCGCCGTCCTCGCCGAGATCAACGGCCGGGACGCGGACGGCGACCCGCTCAGCTCCTACGAGCAGCTCGCCGCGGACGGCTCCACCGCCTGCGGGTGCTGGATCTACTGCGGGGTGTACGCCGACGGCGTCAACCAGTCGGCCCGCCGCACCCCGGGCGGGGAACAGGACTGGGTGGCGGCGAAGTGGGGCTGGGCGTGGCCCGCGAACCGCCGGGTGCTCTACAACCGCGCCTCCGCCGACCCCGAGGGCCGCCCGTGGAGCGAACGCAAGGCGCTGGTGTGGTGGGACGCCGAGCGGGGCGAGTGGACCGGCCACGACGTGCCCGACTTCAAGAAGGACAAGGCACCCGACCACCAGCCGCCGCCGGACGCCACCGGCCCCGAGGCCCTCGGCGGCACCGACGCCTTCATCATGCAGGCCGACGGCAAGGCGTGGCTGTACGCCCCGTCCGGCCTCACCGACGGCCCGCTGCCCACCCACTACGAGCCGCAGGACTCCCCGTTCCCGAACCTGCTCTACGGCCAGCGGCGCAACCCCGTACGGCATCTGTCGCGCCCGCACCCCGACAACCGCTACCAGCCCGGCCCCGGCGAGCCCGGCTCCCGCGTCTACCCGTACGTCGCCACCACCTACCGGCTGACCGAGCACCACACGGCGGGCGGCATGTCACGGTGGCAGCCGTACCTGGCGGAGCTGCAACCGGAGTTCTTCTGCGAGGTGTCACCGCGGCTGGCGGCCGAACGGGGCCTGGAGCACACCGGCTGGGCGACGATCGTCAGCGCGCGCGGGGTGATCGAGGCACGGGTCCTGGTCACCGAGCGCATGGCGACGCTGACCGTGCACGGGCGTCCACTGCACCAGGTGGGACTGCCCTACCACTGGGGCCCGAACGGCCTGTCCACCGGCGACGCGGCCAACGAGCTGCTGCACCTGTCCCTCGACCCCAACACCCACATCCAGGAGGCCAAGGCGTTCGCCGTCGACATCCGGCCCGGCCGCCGTCCCCGGGGCGAGGCCGCGACCCGGCTGGTGCGCGCCTACCGGGAGCGGGCGGGTGTCGACGAGGACACCGGCAGGGAACGGTGAGCGTCCTCGGGTAGCCTGGCCGGGCGTGGAGGCGTGTGGGTGCCTGGTGGCCCTCCCGGTCTTCAAAACCGCGGTGTCCGAGGATCTCGGACAGGCGAGTTCGATTCTCGTCCGCCTCCGCCATTCCCCCTGTGCAGGCAGCGTCGGCGCTGGTCGTCGACCCGTTCCGTATGGCCGTGGGCGTCCAGGTGCTCAAGCAGCGGTACGGCCACCCGGCGGGTGGTGTCCAGGGCGCGGCGTGCCTCGCTCGTCGTGAACGGCTGAGGCAGTTCGCGCAGGACGGCGGCGGCCCGTTCGTCCGCGCCGGGCAGCAGCACGATCCCGTCGCCGACCCGCAGCAGCGCGCCGGCCGTGACGGCGGCGGCCAGCGCCTTGCGGTGCAGGCCCAGTTCGGCCAGCCGGTTCGCGTCGGGCGCGCGGAAGGGCGTCTCGGCCAGTTCGGCGCGCAGGGTCTCCACGGCCGGAGGCAGGGCGGGTCCGGTGGCCGTGTCGCCGTACAGCCGCCCGTGGTCCCTGCGCAGGAGGCGCCTGCCCGGGGTGGTGGCGAGCGCGTCGACGAGGGCGCGGTCGGGCAGGCCGAGCAGGTGCCGGGCGGCCTCGGTGGGCAGGCCGGGGTCGAGGGGGTGCCGGGCGGCGTGGTCCGCCACCGCCTCGGACAGGCGCTCGCGCAGGTCGGCCCAGTGCGCCGGGTCGGCCAGCCAGTCACCGGCGACGGGTGCGGCGGGCGCGGGGACGCCCATGGCACGCAGGTCGGCGCGGCGGACCAGGCGGCGGCGCCGGAGTTCGGCGGGGCCGTCCGGGTCGCCGGTCATGGCGGCCAGTTCGGCGGCGCGGGAGCGGGCGGCGCCGCGCCGGGCCAGCTTCGGCGGGCGGACGTCGAGCACGGTCACGGCGGCGGGGGCGCGCCGTCCGCCGGGCTCCCGCAGGACGGCGCGGTCGCCGACGCGCAGGGGCAGCTCCCGGGTGAGGGTGAGCCGGGCGGTGTCGGTGCCGAGCGGGCGGACGGTCACCGGCACGGCGGCGGTGCCGAGGTGCAGGGTGGCCTGGCGGGGCAGGTCGGCGGCGGGGACGCCGGTGACGCGGACGTCGGTCAGGGCGGTCGGCAGCCAGCGGTCCGGGGTGAGCAGGACCTGACCCCGGGTCAGCAGGCCGTCGGGGGCGCCGTGCGTGTTGACCGCGACGCGCGCCACCGCGCCGACGGCGTCCCGGTCCTCACCCAGACACTGCAACCCCCGCACCCGCACCCCCGTCGTGCCGTCCCCGGCGGTCAGCCGGTCGCCGACGCGCAGGGTGCCCGCGGCGAGGGTGCCGGTGACGACGGTGCCGTGGCCGCGCACGGTGAAGGCGCGGTCCAGCCAGAGCCGGACGTCGGCGCCGGTGTCCGGCTCGGGCAGCGCGCGGGCCAGCCGGGCGAGTTCGGCGCGCAGGTCGTCGAGGCCCGCGCCGGTCACCGCGCTGACGGCGACGGACGGTACGGCGCCCAGGGAGGTCGCCGCGAGCCGTTCGGCGGCGTCCGCGCGTACCGGCGCCGGGTCGGCGAGGTCGCTGCGGGTGACGGCGAGGACGGCGTGCCGGACGCCGAGGGCGTGCAGGATCTCCAGGTGCTCCTGGGACTGCCGCTGCCAGCCCTGGTCGGCGGCGACCACGAACAGCACGGCGGGCACGGGTCCGGCACCGGCGAGCATGGTGGCGACGAACCGTTCGTGGCCGGGCACGTCGACGAAGGCGAGGGTCTCGCCGTCGGCGGGCAGGGTGGTCCAGACGAAGCCCAGGTCGAGGGTGAGGCCGCGGCGCCGTTCCTCGGCGAGCCGGTCGGGTTCCCTGCCGGTGAGCGCCCGTACCAGCGCGGACTTGCCGTGGTCGACGTGACCGGCGGTGGCCAGGACCCGCATGACGGCTACCGCCTCGACGCCTGCCGGACGGCGGCGGCGAGGCGCTCGTCGTCCGGTTCGGGCACGGTCCGCAGGTCCAGCAGGCACCGCCCGGCCGCGAGCCGTCCCACCACGGGGTCGGGGCCGGTGCGCAGGGCGGCGGCGTACCGCTCGGGCAGCGACAGCGCGGCGCTGGGCAGGGCGACGCCGGGCGCTCCCCCGCCGCCCACGGTGGCCTCGCTGTCGACGGCGTGGGCGTCGACGCCGTCGGCGGTGAGCGCGCGGGCGAGCCGTTCGGCGCGCTGCCGCAGCCGGGCCGGGTCGGCGGTGAGGGCCTCGCCGGTGGGGGTGGCGGGGCCGGTGAGGGTGGCCTCCAGGGCGGCGAGGGTGAGCTTGTCGACGCGCAGGGCGCGGGCGAGCGGGTGCCGGGACAGGGCGCGGACGGTGTCCTCCGAACCGAGGAGCAGGCCGCACTGGGGGCCGCCGAGGAGTTTGTCGCCGCTGGCGGTGACCAGGGCGGCCCCGGCGCGCAGCTGGGTCTCGGCGTCGGGTTCGTCGGGCAGCAGGGGGTGCGGGGCGAGCAGTCCGGAGCCGATGTCGACGACGACGGGGACGCCCAGCGGGGCGAGTTCGGCGGTGTCGGCGGCGCGGGTGAAGCCGGTGACGCGGAAGTTGGAGGGGTGCACCTTCAGGATGAACGCCGTCCGGTCGTCGAGGGCGGCGGCGTAGTCGTCGGGTGTGGTGCGGTTGGTGGTGCCGACCTCGCGGAGCCGGGCGCCGGTGGCGACCAGCAGGTCCGGCAGCCGGAAGCCGTCGCCGATCTCCACCATCTCGCCCCGGCTGACGACGATCTCCCGTCCGGCGGCGAGCGCGGTGGCGGCGAGGGCGAGGGCGGCGGCGCCGTTGTTGACGACGTGGGCCGCGGCGGCGGACGGGACGCGGTCGCGCAGGGCGGCCAGCGCGGTACGGCCGCGCCGGGCCCGGACGCCGGTGCGCAGGTCGAGTTCGACGTCGGTGGGTCCGGCGGCCTCCCGCACCGCCCGCCGGGCCGCCGCCGACAGGGGGGCGCGGCCGAGGTTGGTGTGCAGCAGGACGCCGGTGGCGTTGACGACCGCGCGCAGTCCGCCCGGCGTGCGCGGCAGCAGGGCGAGGGCGGTGTCGGCGACCTCGCCGGGCGGGACGGTGCCGTGCCGGGCCTGGTCCTGGGCCTGCCGGACCGCCGTCTTCACGGCCGCCTCACCCAGCCGGGCCGCCGCCTCGCGCAGCCGGGGGTCGCGCAGGACGGCGTCGGTGCGGGGGACGGCGCGGCGCGGGTCGAGCCGCGGTGGGTCGGTCACCTGTGGGTCCACGTGCCCCTCCGGAGTGTGCGGTGCGCGGCCTTGCCGGTGTTCCAGTGCCCCGACGCCCCGCCAGGACACGCCGGACGGGGCCGATTGCGCGGCGTTGTCGCGGCAAAGGGTTCATTTGCCCACGCGTCGGGCACCCGCCAGCAGCGAAGGTGGTAGATCACCCGCGAAGGCCGGGCAGGGACGAGCGGAGTGTCGGCGGGGCGGACCGCCGCGGAGGGGTGGTGCTGCTGTGCTGTTCCTGCTGGCCGCCCATGCCGTGGTCGCGGCGGCGGTCCTGGGGGCGCGGCGGCGGCTGGGCGGGGCGGTGTGGGGGGTGGCGGCACTGGTGCCGCTGGCGGTGGTGGTCTGGGCGAGCGTGCGGTCGGCGGGGGTGCTGGACGGAGAGGTCCACACCGACTCCCTCGCGTGGGCGCCGTCGCTGGGGCTCACGATCGACCTGCGGCTGGACGCGCTGGCCCTGCTGATGCTGTGGATCGTCGCCGGCGTCGGGGCGCTGGTGCTGCTGTACTGCCGGTACTACGTGGAGCGGGACGGCGCCCAACTCGCGGCGCTGCTGCTGCTCTTCGCGGGGGTGATGGCGGGGCTGGTGCTGGCCGACGGCCTCTTCGTGCTCTACGTGTTCTGGGAACTGACCACGGTGGTGTCGTTCCTGCTGATCGCCGGGCGCGGGGAGTCGGCCGAGGAGCGGCGGGCGGCGCGGCAGGCGCTGCTGGTGACGACGGCCGGTGGCCTGGTGATGCTGCTCGGCTTCGTGCTGCTGGCGTCGGCGGCCGGGACGCAGCGGATCTCCGCGATCGTCGCCGACCCGCCGCGCGGCGACACGGTCACCGCCGCCGTCGTCCTCATCCTCGTCGGCGCGTTCGCGAAGTCCGCCCAGTTCCCGCTGCACGGCTGGCTCCCCGCGGCGATGGTGGCGCCGACGCCGGTGAGCGCCTATCTGCATGCGGCGGCGATGGTGAAGGCGGGCGTCTACCTGGTGGCCCGGCTCGCGCCCGCGCTGGCGGAGGTCGGTCCGTGGCGGCCGATGGTGCTCACGGTGGGCCTGGGCACCCTGGTCCTCGGCGCGTGGCGGGCGCTGCGCGCGCTGGACCTGAAGCTGCTGCTGGCCTACGGCACGATCAGTGAACTGGGCCTGATGACCGCGCTGCTCGGCGCGGGCACCCGTACCGCGGCGATCGCGGGGACGGTGCTGCTGATGGCGCACGCCGCGTTCAAGTCGGCGCTGTTCCTGTCGGTGGGGATCGTGGACCGCCGCACCGGCACCCGGGACGTGCGGGAGCTGTCGGGGCTGGGGCGGCGGATGCCGGTGCTGTGCGCGGTGGCGGCGCTCGCCGCGGCGTCGATGGCGGGGCTGCCGCCACTCGTCGGCTATCTGGCCCACGAGGCCGCCGTGGAGGCGCTGGGGCACGGACCCGGCCTCGCGGCGCACGGCTGGCTGACGGCGGCCCTGGTCGCGGGCTTCGCGCTGACGCTGGCGTACAGCGCGCGGTTCCTGCGGGGGGCGTTCGGCGGTCCGGTGACGGGCGCCGTCGAGCGGGCGCGGCGGCCGGAGCCGGGGTTCCTCGCGCCGGTGGCGGTGCTGTCGGCGGCGGGGCTGGTCCTCGGGGTGGGATACGCGGGCACGGCGGCCGTCGCGGAGGCGTACGCGGACGTGTTCCCGGCGGGGTCTGACGGACCGTACGCGTTGAAGCCGTGGCACGGGTTCACCGGGGTGCTGGGGCTGTCGGTGTTGGCGCTGCTGCTCGGCGCGCTGCTGCACGTGGTCCTGCGGCGGGTGCCGTACGGCGCCGGGCGGCGGCTGCGCCGGCTGCCGGACGCCCAGGTCCTGTTCGACCGTTGTCTCGCCGGCGTCGACCGGGTCGCGGTCGCCGTCACCGGGCGGGTCCAGGTCGGCTCGCTGCCGGTCTACCTGACGGTGCTGCTGACGACGGTGGTCGTGGTGCCCGGGGTGGCCCTCGCGGCGGCGGCGCCCACGCTGGGGTCGCCGTCGGCGTGGTGGTCGCCGGTGGAGCCGGTGCTGGGGGTGCTGGTGCTGGTGTCGGCCGGGGCGGTGGTGGCCGCCCGGCACCGGCTGACCGGCGTGCTGCTGGCGGGCGCCGTCGGCTACGGCGTGGCGGGGATCTTCCTGGTGCGCGGGGCGCCGGACCTGGCCCTCACCCAGTTGCTGGTGGAGACCATGACGCTGGTCGTGGTGGTGCTGGTGCTGCGGCGGATGCCGTCGCGGTTCAGCCCGGGCCCGACGGTGGCCCGGGCGCGGCTGCTGCGGGCGGCGGCGGCCTGCGCGGTCGGGGTGTTCGTCATCTGCTTCGCCCTCGCCACGTCCGCGGCCCGCCGGGCGCCGCCCGTCTCCGCGCAACAGGTGCGGCACGCCCGGGAGGCGGGCGCCGACAACGTGGTCAACGCGATCGTCGTCGACTTCCGCGCCCTGGACACCCTCGGGGAGATCTCGGTGCTGCTGGTGGCGGCGGTCGGCGTGGTCAGCCTGGTCCGGGTGCGTGGCCGGGGCCAGGCGCGGCGGGGCGGTGAGCGACGGCGTACGGCGTTCCCGACCGCGCACTGGGACGAGCCCGCGGGGACCTGGCTGCCGGGGGCGCGGGAACGGCCCGGCGGTGAGCGGTCGGTACTCCTCGAGGTGGTGACCCGGCTGCTGTTCCCGTCGATCCTGGTGCTCTCCCTGTTCCTGCTGTTCTCCGGGCACTACCGGCCCGGCGGCGGCTTCGCGGGCGGGCTGGTGGCGGGTCAGGCGTTCGTGCTGCGCTACCTGGTGGGCGGGCGCGCCGACCTGGGCGCGGCGGTGCGGGTGCACTCGGGCGTGGTCGCGGGCACGGGCCTGATGATCGCGTCCGTGGTCGGGCTGCTCCCGGCGCTGGCCGGGGGCGCGCCGCTGGAGAGCACGGTGGTGACACTCCATCCGCCGCCGCTGGGCACGGTGAAGTTCGCGACCAGTGTCTTCTTCGACGTCGGGGTCTACCTGGTCGTCGTCGGGGTCACGCTGAAGCTGCTGTCGGCGGCGGGCGTCTCGCTCGGCCGGGGGCGCGCGGAGCGGGAGGCCGCCTCGTGAACACCATCGACATCACCCTGTCCGTCGTGGTCGGCGCGCTGTTCGCGGTCGGGTTCTACCTGATGCTGCAACGCTCGCTGATGCGGATCGTGCTGGGGTTCATCGTGCTCGGCCACGGCACCAACCTGTTGCTGCTGGTCGCGGGCGGCACCCCGGGGCGGCCCCCGATCACGGACGGGAAGGCGGCGGCCCCGGAGCGGTACGCCGATCCGCTGCCGCAGGCGATGGCGCTGACGTCGATCGTGATCACGTTCGCGCTGACCGCGTTCCTGACGGCGCTGGCGTACCGGTCCTGGCGGCTGTGGGGCAACGACGAGGTGCGCGACGACGTGGAGGACCGCCGGATCGGCACCTTCGCGGAGCGCGCCAGGCGACACGACGACCGCGAGCGGACCCCACCGGAGGACGCGCGATGAGGGGGACGCTGCTGGCGCTGCCGGTGCTGCTGCCGCTGCTCGGCGCCGGGCTGTCGCTGCTCGGGCCGCGGCGGGCGGTCATCCGCGGCCTGAGCGGGGCGGTGCTCGCGGTGGTGCTGGCCGACGCGGCGGCGCTGCTGGTGCTGGCCGACCGGGACGGGCCGCAGGCCGTGCACATGGGTGGCTGGCCCGCGCCGCTCGGCATCACCCTGGTCGCGGACCGGCTGTCGGCGCTGCTGCTGACGGTGTCCGCGCTGGTGTCCCTCGCCGTGCTGGGCTTCGCGGTCGGGCAGGGCACGGCGGAGCGCCGGGAGCGCTCGGCGCGGGTGTTCCACCCGGCCTACCTGGTGCTCGTCGCGGGCGTGAGCCTGGCCTACCTCTCCGGTGACCTGTTCAACCTGTTCGTCGCGTTCGAGGCGATGCTGGCGGCGTCGTACGTGCTGATCACGCTGGACGCGGGGCGGAACCGCACCCGCGCGGGGATGACGTACACCATCGTCAGCCTGACCTCGTCGCTGCTGTTCATCACCCTGATCGCGCTGGTGTACGCGGCCACCGGCACGGTCACGCTGGCGCAGCTCGGGCCGCGGCTCGCGGAGCTGGACGGCGGGCTGCGGGGCGCGCTGGCGCTGCTGACGCTGACCGTCCTCGGCATCAAGGCGGCGCTGGTACCGCTGCACTTCTGGCTGCCCGACAGCTACCCGACCGCGCCCGCGCCGATCACCGCGGTGTTCGCCGCGCTGCTGACGAAGGTCGGCGTGTACGCGCTGCTGCGCACCGAGACGCTGATGTTCCCGCGGTCCGGGGTGTGGCCGCTGCTGGCCTGGGTGGCGGTCGCGACGATGCTGGTGGGCATCCTGGGCGCCCTCGCGCAGGACGACATCAACCGGCTGCTGTCCTTCACCCTCGTCAGCCACATCGGGTTCATGCTGTTCGGGCTCGCCCTGTTCGACGTGCGCGGGCTGACCGGGACCATCCTCTACGTCGTCCACCACATCGTCGCGCAGGCGGCGCTGTTCCTGGTCGCGGACCTGATGGTGCGGCGCAGCGACACGGCGGCGCTGTCGGTGATGGCGCGGCGGCCGACGCCGGGCGCCGCGGTCGCCGTCCTGTTCGCGCTCCCGGCGATGAGCCTGGCGGGGGTGCCGCCGTTCTCCGGGTTCGTGGCCAAGCTGGCGCTGTTGCAGGCCGGTGCCGGGCGTGCCGGGGCGGTGGCGTACCTGCTGCTCGGGGCGGCGGTGCTGACCAGCGCGCTGACCCTGTACGCGATGGTCCGGGTGTGGACGGCCGGGTTCATGAAGCCGCCGCGTCCGGCGCGGGGCGCGTCGGTGCGCACGCGCGGGGCGCGGCTGATGCTGGCGTCGGCGGCCGGGGTGACGGTGGCGGGGCTGGTCGTCACGGCCGGGGCGGGGCCGCTCGCGCGGCTCGGGGAGCGGGCCGCGCAGGACCTGCTGCGTCCGCAGGCGTACCGGTCGGTCGTCCTGGGTGAGGGGGAACGGTGAGCCGGGTCGTGCGGCAGCTGCCGATGGTGGGCTGGCTGTGGGTGCTGTGGGTGCTGCTGTGGGGGTCGCTCGGGCCGCTGGTGCTGGCCGGTGGCCTGGTCGTCGCGGTCGCGGTCGTGGTGGCGTTCCCGCTGCCGCCGGTGCGGGGCTGGGCGCCCCGGCCGCTGGGCGTCGTACGGCTGCTGGCGCGGCTCTTCGCCGACCTGGTCGGGTCGGGCGCGGTGGTGGCCTGGCAGGCGGTGCGGTACGGGCCGCGGACCACCGCGGCGATCGTGGAGGTGCCGCTGCGCGCCGACAGCGACCTGCTGGTCACGGCCGTCGCCGAGGTCACCACGATGGCCCCGGGGGCGCTGGTGATGGAGATCGACCGGGGGCGGCGGCGCCTGTACGTGCACGCGCTGCCCGTCCGCGACGCGCGCGACGTCGAGGAGCGGCGGCGGCAGGCCCGCTCGGTGGAGGACTCGGTGGCACGGGCGATGGGCCAGCCCCTCCCGGACCGCGCCCCGGACGACGCGGGAGGGAACCCGACATGAACCTGCTCTACGCCGTCACGCTCGGCCTGCTGTCGGCCGCCGCCCTGCTGACGCTGGTGCGGCTGGTGCGCGGCCCGAGCGCCCTGGACCGCGTCATGGCGCTGGACGTGATCGTGACGCTGGTCGTCGCGGGCACGGCGGTCGGGATGGTGCTGCGGGAGGACCCCACGCCCGTGCCCGCGCTGGTCGTGCTCACCCTGCTGGCGTTCATCGGGTCGGTGACGGCGGCCCACCTGGTGGAGAAGCGGCAGGGGATGCGATGACCGTCGTACGGGACGTGCTGACGGCGGTGCTGTTCCCGGCCGGGGCGCTGTTCTGCCTGCTGGGCGCGGTGGGGCTGCTGCGGTTTCCGGACACCGGCAGCCGGTTGCACGCCGCCGCGAAGGCGCAGACGCTCGGTCTGCTGCTGGTGCTGCTGGGCGCGGCGGCGCAACTGCCGTCCCGGCACGCGCCCGTGCTGGTCCTCGTCGCCGTCTTCCAGATGCTGACCGCGCCGGTGACCAGCCAGATCGTCGGCCGGGTCGCCTACCGGGTCGACGCGCTCGACCGGCGGCTGCTGGTCCGCGACGAACTCGCCGACCGGCTCGCGAAGGACGGCACGCCCCCGCCCGGGGCGGACGCCGCAGCGCCGGACCGCGACGCGGACCGCTGAGCGGCGGCGTCGCCGGGTGGCCGGGTGTTCCGGCCGCGTCGGCGCGTAGGACCCCCGGGGGCCGCCCCCGTCTGCTGCACTGCTTCCTGTGCACACGACAGCTGACGGACCCTCAGGGGGAACGGTGACGGGCAGAGGACTGCTGGCGTTACTCGCCGCTCTCGGCGCGCTGGCCGGGACGGCGCTGACAGGGGCCGCCCCGGCCGCCGCCGTGGACGACGGCACCCGGGTGGCGCCGGGCGTGGTCTACGAGGAGGTCGACGTCGACGCGCTCGGCGGGCCCACGCGCCTGCACGTGCTGCGCGTCGACGTGGCCGACCCCCGGGTCCGCCTCGACCTGCTGCACCCGGGCGCGGTGGCCGCGCGGGCCACGGTGTCCTCGATGGCCGACGCCTCCGGTGCCGTGGCGGGCGTCAACGGCGACTTCTTCAACATCACCGAGGTACAGCACCCGGGCGTGCCGGCGACGGGGGCCGGCTCGGGCCCGGCGGTCGCGTCCGGGCGGGCGATGAAGGCGGCGGTGCCCGACGCGCAGCGCTTCGGACCGGCACTGCCGCCCGGCACCAGCGCGCGGGACGTCATCGGGGTGGGCGTGGACCGGCGGGCGCGGCTCGACCGGCTGACGCTGGCCGGGAGCGTCCGCACGGCGGAGGGGGCGCTGCCGCTGGGCGGGTTCAACCAGTACGCGCTGCCGGAGGGATCGGTCGGCGTGTTCACGCCCCGTTGGGGCAGCGCCTCCCGGGTGCGCGCCACCTGCGGCACGGACACCGACCGCGCGGCGCCGTGCGGGACGGACACCCATGAGGTGACGGTCCGTCACGGCCGCGTCGTTTCCCACGCCGACGCCCCCGGGAGCGGCCCCGTCGAGCCGGGGACGACGGTGCTCGTCGGCCGGGAGGCGGGCGCGCGGGAGCTGCGGAAGCTGTCCGCGGGTGAGCCCGTGGAGGTCGTCCACCGGCTGGTGGCGGCCGGGAGCCGGGTGCCGTTCCGGTTCGCGGTGGGCGGCTACCCGGTGCTGACGGGCGGTCGGCCCGTACCCGGCCTGAGCAACGCCACCCCCGCGGTCCGCAGCGCCGCCGGAATCGCCGACGGCGGGCGGAGCCTGCTGCTCGTCGCCGTGGACGGGGCGCCGGAGTACCGCACCGGCCTGACGGTCGCCGAAGTGGCGGACGTCATGCGGGAGCTGGGGTCGGTGGACGCCTTCAGCCTGGACGGCGGCGGGTCGTCGGCGCTGGTCGCCCGGGCGCCGGGCGACACGGGTGTCACCGTGCTCAACCACCCGTCCGGTGGCGCCGAGCGCCCGGTGCCGAACGGCATCGGCGTCTACTCGACGCGCTGACCGGGGGCGGCGGCCTCACGGGCGCAGTCCGCTGACGATGTCGGCGGTCGCCGTGAGGCCGCTGCTGATGGTCGGGGCCATGCTGGTGCCCGCCAGGTAGAACCCGAGCAGCAGACAGACCAGGGCGTGCGAGATCTTCAGCCCACCGCTGCGGACGAAGATCACCGCCAGGATCAGGAGCAGCAGCACCACAGAGATGGAAACGGCCATCGTCACACTCCTCCGCCACGCCGCACGTCCGGTTCACGGCGTTCGGCCGCAAGTGTGGCGTAGCGGAGGGTTCGTCCGGGCGGCTGACCTGTCCTCCGATCGTGTGGTCTTGCCGGGGATCCCGCCGCGGGTCGCCTACGCGGCCCGGTGGGCGTCCAGGAACGCCTCCAGGCCCGCCAGGTCGTCGGTGTTGAGGTAGTCGACGTCGGCGGCGAGCAGCTCCGTCCACAGCGCGTCCCGGTCCGGGCCCGGCACGTCCGGCGTCGCCCAGAACCGCACCTGCTGGCCGCGGGCGTGCGCGGCGCCGGTGAGGGCGTGCAGCTTCTCCCGCTCGGCGGTGGGGAACGCGCCGACGCCCCGCCAGGTGAAGTGGTGGGTCCAGTTGTCGCTGACGAGGGAGATGAAGGACGCGGGCGCGGGACCGCCGAGGTCGGCCAGGCGGCCGTCGTAGAAGGCGCGGCGTTCGGTCTGCGCCTCCATGGGGACGCGGGCGGCGCGGTCGCCGGAGATGACGGCGGTGACCGGGCCGCGGCGCACCCGGCCGTGGGCGTAGCTGGTGAACAGGTGCTTGTAGCGCCGCAGTCGGCGGTCGAGTTCGAGGTAGGTGGCCGCGCCGTCGGTCTTGATGTCGACCAGCAGGTGGAGGGGCCGGTGGTGGCCGCGGTAGACCCAGCCGTGCCCGGCGCGGACCCGGGCGGCGAGCGGGTCGAGGTACAGGGACTCCAGGGTGCGGGCCGGGTCGAGGTCCTCGGGGTCGTGGGCGACGAGGAGTTGGCCGTCGACGAGGTAGATGTCGGCCTCGACGCTGCCGAAGCGGTGGTCGAGGGCGTCGAGGAGGGGCCGGGGGTGCTCGTAGTCGTTGTGGGCGTGGGCGCGCCACAGCGGGCGCGGGCCGCGCCCGCGCTCGTCCGCGAGCGCCTGCGTGGCGGGCAGCGCGAACGAGCCCGCGAGGGCGGCGCCGAGGGTGGTGAGGGCTCTGCGGCGGGTGGTGAGGGCCATGTCTGCCTCCCGGGAGGGCCGGATCGGGACGCAGAGAGTATGAGCCGGAACGGACCTCAGAAGAGCTCACCGTGACAGGAGTTGGCCGGACCGCCGCCACGAGTTCACTCCGGCCGCTCCGGACACACGGGAAGGCCCGCCCCGGAAGGGACGGGCCTTCGCGTGCCGGGAACCGGTCAGGGCGTCGGCAGCGCGACGAGTGCGCCCACGGACTGCCGGTGGGCGCCCGCGGTGCCGTACGCGATCGAGTCGGCCTTGGCCCGCTTCAGGTACAGGTGCACCGGGTGTTCCCACGTCATCCCGATGCCGCCGTGCAGTTGCAGCGCCTCCTCGGTGGCGTGCACGGCGACCGGCGCGGCGTACGCCTGGGCGACGGCCACCGCGAGGTCGGTGTCCTCGGCGGTGGTGAGGGCGTCGGCGGCGTTGCGGGCGGCGGCGCGGAGGTTGACGGTTTCCAGCCACAGCTGGGCGAGCCGGTGCTTGAGGGCCTGGAAGCCGCCGACCGGCCGGTTGAACTGCTTGCGCTCCTTCAGGTAGCGCACGGTCTCGGTCAGCGCCCAGTCGGCGACGCCGAGTTGCTCGGAGGCGAGCAGTCCGGCCCCGGCCCGCAGCGCGCGGCGCACGGCCGGCCGCGCCTCCCCCAGCCGTCGGCCGGGCGCGCCGTCCAGGGTCACCGTGGCCAGCGGCCGGGTCAGGTCGAGCGGCACCCGGGGGGTGACGGTCACGGCGTCGGCGGCCACCGCGTACAGCCCGCCGTCGTCCGCGGGCACCAGCAGCACATCGGCGACGGCGGCGTCCGCGACGCCGGTCAACTCCCCGTGCAGGGTGCCGTCGTCGAGTCGTACGGTGTCCCAGTCGCCGCCCGGACCGACGTGCAGGGCGACGGCGAGGGCGGCGACGCGGCGACCGGTGGCCAGCTCGGCGAGCAGGTCGTCGGCGGCGCAGTCGAGCAGGGCCTCGGTGGCGACGACGGCGCTGGTGAGGTAGGGCACGGGCGCGACGGCGCGGCCCAGTTCCTCCAGGACGACGGCGGCCTCGCGGTGGGTGGCGCCCTGGCCGCCCAGCGCCTCGGGGACCAGGAGACCGGCGAGGCCCATGCCCTCGGTGAGCGCCTTCCACGTCTCTCGGTCGTGGGGCTCGTCCGACTCGGCGCGGGCGAGGACGCCGGCGGCGTCGCAGTGGTCGGCGAGCAGGTCGCGGACGGCGGCGCGGAGGGCTTCCTCCTCCTCGCTGTAGAGCAGGTCGGGCTGTGCGCTCATCGGGCGAGGTCCTTCCAGGCGACGTCCTTGTCGGTGCGCGGCTCGGCGGGCAGCCCGAGGACGCGCTCGGCGACGATGTTCAGCAGGACCTCGCTGGTCCCGCCCTCGATGCTGTTGCCCTTGGCCCGCAGGTAGCGGTACCCGGCGTCGCGGCCGGTGAAGTCGACCTGCTGGGGGCGGCGCATGGTCCAGTCGTCGTACGCCAGGCCCTCGGCGCCGCGCAGTTCGACCTCCAGGCCGCTGATCTCCTGCGCGAGGCGGGCGAAGCCGAGCTTCGTCCCGGCGCCCTCGGGACCGGGATGGCCCGCGGCGAGCTGCTGGCGGAGGCGTTCACCGGTGAGCCGGGCCACCTCGGCGTCGACCCAGACCTTCAGCAGCCGCTGGTGCAGGTCGTGGGTGCGCAGTTCGGGGCGTTCGCGCCAGGTCGCGGCGACGGGGCCGATCATGCCGCCCTCGCGGGGCAGCCGCATCCCGCCGATGGCGACGCGTTCGTTGTTGAGCGTGGTCTGCGCGACCCGCCAGCCGTCGCCGACCTCGCCCAGGCGCCGGGAGTCGGGGATGCGGACGTCGGTGAGGAAGACCTCGTTGAACTCGGCCTCGCCGGTGATCTGCCGCAGCGGGCGGACCTCCACGCCGGGGTCGGTCATGTCGCACAGGAAGTAGGTGATGCCGCGGTGCTTGGGCACGTCCGGGTCGGTGCGGGCGATGAGGATGGCCCAGCGGGCGACATGGGCGCTGGACGTCCACACCTTCTGCCCGTTGACCACCCAGTCTCCCCCACTCTCCCTGACGGCGCGGGTGCCGAGCGCGGCGAGGTCGGATCCGGCGCCGGGCTCGCTGAACAGCTGGCACCAGACCTCCTCGCCGGTCCACAGCGGGCGCAGGTAGGTGCGCTTCTGCTCCTCGGTGCCGTAGTGCAGGATCGTCGGCGCGGCCATGCCGAGGCCGATGCCGATGCGCCGCGGGTCGTTGTCGGGGGCGCCCGCGGCCTCCAGTTCGGCGTCCACGACGGCCTGGAGGGTGCGCGGGGCGCCCAGTCCGCCGAGGCCCTCGGGGAAGTGCACCCAGGCGAGCCCGGCGTCGAAGCGGGCGCGCAGGAACTCCAGCCGGTCGGTGTCACCCGGTGGGTGCGCGGCGAGGAACTCCCGCGTGCGGCGGCGCAGTTCGGCGGCGTCGGTCATGCGGCCACCCCCGGCAGCACGGCGATCCGGCCGGTGGTCACGCCGTCCGCCACCCGCTGGACGGCGTCGGCGGCCCCGGCGAGCGGGACGCGCTCGCTGACCAGCGGCTTGACGGCGCCGCGGGCGGCCAGCTCGGTGAGCTGCTCGTGGCACTCCTCGACCAGCTTGGGGTTCTTGGTGTTGTACAGGCCCCAGTGCAGGCCGAGGATCGAGTAGTTCTTCACCAGGGCGTGGTTCAGACCGGGGCTGGGGATGGTGCCGCTGGCGAAGCCGATGACGACGATCCGGCCCTCGAAGGCGACGACCTTCGTGGACTGGGTGTAGGCGTCGCCGCCCACCGGGTCGTAGACGACGTCGGCGCCCCGGCCGCCGGTGGCCTCCTTCACGGCGGCGATGACGTCCTCGGTGTGCCGGTCGATCACCACGTCACAGCCCAGCCGACGGGCGACGGCGGCCTTCTCGGCGCCGCCCGCGACGCCGATGACGGTGGCCCCGGCGGCCTTGCCGAGCTGGACGGCGGCGCTGCCCACCCCGCCCGCGGCGGCGTGCACGAGCAGCGTCTCACCGGGGGCGATGCGGGCCCTGCGGTGCAGCGCGAACCAGCCGGTCTGGTAGCCGATGTGCAGGGCGGCGGCCTCCGCGTCGTCCAGCGCCTCGGGGGCGGGCCGCAGTCCGGCGGCGTCCGCGACGGCGTACTCGGCGAAGCCGCCGTGCGGCAGGAGGGGGGTGGCGAGGACCCGGCGCCCGTCCTCGGTCTCCCCGCAGATCTCCACGCCCGGGGTGAACGGCAGCGGCGGGCGGACCTGGTAGTGCCCGCGGCACATCAGCGCGTCCGGGAAGTTGACACTGGCGGCGCGCACCTTGAGCAGGACCTGGCCGTCCCCGGGGGCGGGCCGCGCCACGTCGGCGAGGCGCATCACCTCGCCCGGCTCGCCGTTCTCGTGCACTTGCCATGCCTGCATGAAGGGCCTCCACGGGGGACTGCTGCGTCTGTCCGGGGTCGGTCCGCATACTAAGCGGTCGCTTGCCGCCCTGGGAACAGCTGGCGTCAGTCGTCTTGCCCGTGCTCACCCCTGCGGGTGGGCCGGGCCCGTACGTGCATCCGCTCCCCCTGCGGCCCGAACAGGCTGATGAACTCCGCCGGGCCCTCCCCCGTCGACCCGAACCAGTGCGGCACCCGGGTGTCGAACTCGGCCGCCTCCCCCGCCGTCAGCACGATGTCGCGGTCGCCCAGCACCAGCCGCAGCCGCCCGGAGAGCACGTACAGCCACTCGTACCCCTCGTGGGTGCGCAGCTCCGGCACCCGCTCCATCTGCGGCTCGAGCACCTTGAACGCCTGGAGCCCGCCGGGCTGGCGGGTGAGCGGCCAGTGGGTGCGGCCGTAGCGGCAGATCGGTGCCGCCCGGACCCGGGGGTCGCGCACCGGCGGGGCGCCCACCAGGTCGTCCAGCGCCACGCCGTGCGCCCGCGCGATCGGCAGCAGCAGCTCCAGGCTGGGCTTGCGCAGCCCGGACTCCAGCCGGGAGAGCGTGCTCACCGAGATGCCGGTGGTCTCGGACAGCGCGGTCAGCGTCACCTCCCGCTCCTTGCGCAGTTGCCGCAGCCGGGGGCCCACGCCCGCCAGGACGTCGTCGGTACTCATGTTCTTATTGCAGGTTCGGCAAACAAGTTTGTCAATCCGAACCCGGTCGGGTGACGGTGGGCGTGGAGGTGGTCACCATGACCGAGAAGACCGAACCGTACGAGGTGGTAGTCGTCGGCGGCGGTGCCGCGGGCCTGTCCGCGGCGCTCGTCCTGGGCCGGGCCCGGCGCCGCACCCTGGTCGTCGACGCGGGCGAGCCGCGCAACGCGCCCGCCGCCCACATGCAGGGCTACCTGTCCCGGGACGGCATGTCCCCGGCCGAGTTCCTGGCCGTGGGCCGCGCGGAGATCGCGGAGTACGGCGTCGAGCTGGTCCGGGACGAGGCGGTCGGCGTGCGCGAGGGCGCGGACTTCGCCGTGACGCTGGCCGGCGGGCGGACCGTGCGGGCGCGGCGGCTGGTGGTCACCACCGGCCTCAAGGACGAGCTGCCCGACGTGCCCGGCGTCGCCGAGCGGTTCGGCCGGGACGTGCTGCACTGCCCGTACTGCCACGGCTGGGAGGTGCGCGACCGGCCGTTCGGTGTCCTCGCGGGTGCCGCGATGCCCGCCCACCAGGCGCTGATGGTGTCCCAGTGGTCCCAGGACGTGACACTGTTCCTGCACCGGGTCCCCGAGGCCGAGCTGTCGGACCAGGACCTGCGCCGGCTGGCCGCGGCCGGGGTGAAGGTCGTCCCCGGCGAGGTCGCGGGCCTGGCGGTGGCCGACGACCGGCTGACCGGCGTACGGCTCGCGGACGGCACCACGCACGCGCGGTCGGTGCTGTTCGTGGCGCCGCGCGCGGTGCCGCGGACCGGGCTGCTGGAGCAACTGGGCGCGGAGCTGACCGAGACGCCGTTCGGCGCGTACCCGGTGGTCGACGCGAGCGGGCGGACCACCGTGCCCGGGGTGTGGGCGGCGGGCAACGCGGCGGGCTTCGGGGAGCAGGTGGTGAACGCGGCGAGCGGCGGCTACCGGGCCGGGGCGACGATCAACGGCGAGCTGCTGATGTCCGACCTGGACGCGACCTTGGGGGCGTAGAGACGCCGCTCCAGGGCGCGGAACACGGCCTCGGGCGTGGAACACGGCCTCGGGCGTGGAACACCGCCTCGGGCGTGGAACACCGCCTCGGGCGTGGAACACCGCCTCGGGCGTGGAACACCGCCTGGAGCGTGGAACGGCGTGCCGGAGGCGTGGACCAGCGCCCGGGAGGCGTGGACCGGCGCCCCCGGAGGCACGGGCCCCGCCCCAGCGACACGGACCGCCGCCGCGGAGGTGTGGAAGCCGCCGCACCGGTGCACCCTGGCTCCATGCTGCTCACCCGGCTCGCCCACGTGTCCCGGGAGGTCGCCGCCACCTCCGCGCGGTCCCGGAAGACCGCCCTGCTCGCCGAGTTGTTCCGGGAGGCGGAGGCGGCCGACGTGCCGCTGGTCATCCCGTACCTGGCCGGACGGCTGCCGCAGGGACGGCTCGGCATCGGCTGGAAGGTGTTCGGCCGCGCCGTGCCCCCGGCCACCGAGCCCACCCTGACCGTGCGCGAGGTGGACGGGCGGCTCACCGCGATCGGCGCGGTCTCCGGTACCGGCTCCCAGGCGGAGCGGACCCGGCTGACCGGCGAGCTGATGGGCCTGGCCACCGAGGAGGAGCAGCGGTTCCTGGTCGGGCTGATCACCGGCGAGGTGCGGCAGGGCGCCCTGGACGCGGTGGCCGTGGAGGGCCTGGCGCAGGCGACCGGGGCGCCCCCGGCCGACGTACGCCGGGCGGTGATGCTGGCGGGCTCCCTCCAGACGGTGGCCGAGGCGCTGCTCGCGGACGGCCCGGCGGCGCTGGCGGCGTTCCGGCTCACGGTCGGCCGCCCGGTGCTGCCGATGCTGGCGCACAGCGCGTCCTCGGTCGCGGAGGCCGTCGGCAGGCTGGCCGGGTGCGCGGTCGAGGAGAAGCTCGACGGCATCCGCGTCCAGGTGCACCGCGACGGCGGCGCCGTACGGCTCTACACCCGCGCCCTGGACGACATCACCGACCGGCTGCCCGAGGTGACGTCGGCCGCGCTGGGGCTGGCGGGCGAGCGGTTCGTCCTGGACGGCGAGGTCATCGCGTTCGACGCGGACGGCCGCCCCCGCTCGTTCCAGGAGACCGCCGGGCGCGTCGGCTCCCGCCTGGACGTCGCCGGGGCCGCCCGCGCGGTGCCGGTCTCCCCCGTCTTCTTCGACGTCCTGTCCGTCGACGGCCGCGACCTGCTCGACCTGCCGCTGACCGAACGGCACGCGGAGCTGGCCCGGCTGGTCCCGGAGCCGATGCGGGTACGGCGGACGGTGGTGTCGGGCACGGCGGACCTGCCCGCCGCGGAGGAGTTCCTCGCCGGGACGCTCAGGCGCGGCCACGAGGGCGTCGTCGTCAAGTCCCTCGACGCCCCCTACAGCGCGGGCCGCCGCGGCGCGTCCTGGCTGAAGGTCAAGCCCGTGCACACCCTCGACCTGGTGGTCCTCGCCGCCGAGTGGGGCAGCGGGCGGCGCACCGGCAAGCTCTCCAACCTGCACCTGGGCGCCCGCGCGGCAGACGGCTCGCTGGTGATGCTGGGCAAGACGTTCAAGGGGATGACCGACGCCCTGCTCGCCTGGCAGACAGAACGCTTGCGGGAGCTGGCCGTCGACAGCGACGGCCACGTGGTGACCGTACGCCCCGAACTCGTCGTCGAGATCGCCTACGACGGTCTCCAGCGCTCCACCCGCTACCCGGCCGGGGTCACCCTGCGCTTCGCCCGCGTCGTGCGCTACCGCGAGGACAAGCGCCCCGAGGACGCCGACACCGTGGAGACGCTGCTCGCCGCGCACCCGGAGGTGGCGCGGTGAGGCGCAGCGCGGGCCTGCTGCTGTTCCGGCGCACCGGCGACGGCCTCGAAGTGCTGCTCGGGCACATGGGCGGACCGTTCTTCGCGCGCCGGGACGCCGGGGCCTGGACGGTCCCGAAGGGCGAGTACGAGCCGGACGAGCCCGCCTGGGACGCGGCCCGCCGTGAGTTCACCGAGGAGCTGGGCGTGCCGCCGCCCGAGGGGGCGACCGTACCGCTGGGCGAGGTGCGGCAGTCGGGCGGCAAGCTGGTCACGGTGTGGGCGGTGGAGGGCGACCTCGACCCGGCGACGGTCGTGCCGGGCACCTTCACCATGGAGTGGCCGCCGCGCTCCGGCCGCACCCAGGAGTTCCCCGAGCTGGACCGGGTGCGCTGGTTCCCGCTGGCCGAGGCGGCAGAGGTGATCGTCACGGCGCAGGGCGCGTTTCTCGACCGGCTGGCGGAGCACCCGGGCTGAGGCGTTGCGGGGCCCGGCGTCGCACGCGAAGGTCGAAACACAGTCGCCCCCAGGAGGTCCAGCCATGCCCATCGCGACGGTGAACCCGGCGAACGGCGAGACAGTCAAGACGTACCAGGCCATGGGCGAGGAGGAGATCGAACGCAGGCTCCAGCTCGCCGAGGCCACGTTCCGCACCTACCGGACGACCACCTTCGACGAGCGGGCCGCGCTGCTGCGCCACGCCGCCGACCTCCTCGACGAGGACCAGGACGACATCGGCCGGGTCATCACCACCGAGATGGGCAAGCCCGTCAAGCAGGCCCGCGCGGAGGCCGCGAAGTGCGCCAGGGCGATGCGCTGGTACGCCGACCACGCCGCCGGACTGCTCGCCGACGAGGAGCCCGCCGCGGCCGACGTGCGCGACTCCGGCGGTGTCCGGGCCGTGGTGCGCTACCGGCCGCTCGGGCCGGTGCTGGCGGTGATGCCGTGGAACTTCCCGCTGTGGCAGGTGGTCCGGTTCGCCGCGCCCGCGCTGATGGCGGGCAACGTCGGCCTGCTCAAGCACGCCTCCAACGTGCCGCAGACCGCCCTGTACCTGGAGGACCTCTTCCACCGGGCGGGCTTCACCGAGGGCACCTTCCAGACCCTGCTGATCGGCTCCGCCGAGGTCGACGCGATCCTGCGCGACGAGCGGGTGAAGGCCGCCACCCTCACCGGCAGCGAGCCCGCGGGCCGCGCGGTCGCCGCCACCGCCGGGGAGATGATCAAGAAGACGGTGCTGGAGCTGGGCGGCAGCGACCCGTTCGTGGTGATGCCGTCCGCCGACGTCGACCGGGCCGCGGAGGTCGCGGTGACCGCGCGCTGCCAGAACGCGGGGCAGTCGTGCATCGCCGCCAAGCGGTTCATCGTGCACACCGACGTCTACGACGCCTTCGCGGAACGCTTCACCGAGGGCATGGAGGCGCTGGTGCTGGGCGACCCGATGGACGAGGACACCCAGATCGGGCCGCTGTCCAGCGAGCGCGGCCGGACCGACCTGGAGGAGTTGGTGGACGACGCCGTACGCGGCGGCGCGCGCGTGCTGTGCGGCGGTCGGCGCCCGGACCGGCCCGGCTGGTACTACCCGCCGACCGTGCTGGCCGGGATCGACCGCGAGATGCGCATCCACCGCGAGGAGGCGTTCGGGCCGGTCGCCACCCTGTACCGCGCGGGCGACCTCGACGTGGCCGTGCTCATCGCCAACGACACCCCGTTCGGACTCAGCTCCAACGTCTGGACCCGGGACGGCGCCGAGGTCGACCGGTTCGTACGGGACCTGGAGGCCGGCAGCGTGTACGTGAACGGGATGACCGCCTCCCATCCGGCGTTCCCGTTCGGCGGGGTGAAGCGGTCGGGGTACGGGCGTGAGCTGTCCGGGCACGGAATCCGCGAGTTCTGCAACATCACCACCGTATGGCACGGGGCGTGAGCCTTCCGCGACTACGATCGACCGCGTGAACCGCGAAGTGACTCTCCCTCTGATCGTCGACGACCGCGGTACCTTGCAGGTGGCCGCGGCCGACGTCAGCAAACTGCTCCGCACCGTGGGCGGCCGGTGGCTGCACCTCGTCGAGGCCGGGGAGGACGGACTCGACGAGGACACGGTGGCCGCGCTGACGATCGAACTGGCGAAGCTGGCCGACCGGATCGACGTGGCGTGCATCGCCCACAGCAGCGGGTGAGCGCCGTGGGGGTCCCTGAGACGGAGTAGTCCCGCGCGAGATCGCCGCCGTCGCGGGTGATCGTGGGTGGAGCACCTTCAAGGTGAACCACCTTCGGCGAAAGCAGGCACGGTTCATGGCGACTTTGTGCAGACCCTCGGTGTCCGTTCCAGAGCACGTGATCACGATGGAGGAGACGCTCGACCTGGCGCGCTCCCGCCACGCCGACCACCCCCAGCTCCCGCTGGTCCTGCGGCTGATATCGAACACCGGGGTGCGTACCCGGCACATCGTGCAGCCCATCGAGGAGACCCTGAAGCACCCCGGTTTCGAGGACCGCAACAAGCTCTACGAGGCCGAGGCCAAGGCCCGCGTCCCGGCGGTCGTCCAGCGGGCGCTGGACGACGCGGAGCTGCTCACCCGCGATGTCGACCTGATCATCTACGTGTCGTGCACGGGCTTCATGATGCCGTCGCTCACGGCCTGGCTGATCAACGAGATGGACTTCGCCAGCGACACCCGGCAGCTCCCGATCGCCCAGCTCGGCTGCGCGGCCGGCGGCGCCGCGATCAACCGGGCGCACGACTTCTGCACGGCCTACCCGGAGGCCAACGCGCTCATCGTGGCCTGCGAGTTCTGCTCGCTGTGCTACCAGCCCACCGACGTCGGCGTCGGCTCGCTGCTGTCCAACGGGCTGTTCGGCGACGGGGTCGCCGCCGCCGTGGTGCGCGGGCGGGGCGGCACCGGGGTGCGGCTGGAGCGCAACGGCTCGTACCTGATCCCCAAGACCGAGGACTGGATCTCGTACGACGTGCGCGCCACCGGCTTCCACTTCCTGCTGGACAAGCGGGTGCCGGGGACCATGGAGCCGCTCGCGCCGGCGCTCCAGGAGCTCGCCGGGCACCACGGCTGGGACGCCTCCGACCTGGACTTCTACATCATCCACGCGGGCGGGCCCCGGATACTCGACGACCTCAGCAAGTTCCTCCAGGTCGACCCGCACGCCTTCCGCTTCAGCCGGGCCACCCTCACCGAGTACGGGAACATCGCCAGCGCCGTCGTCCTGGACGCGCTGCGGCGGCTGTTCGACGAGGGCGGCGCCGAGCGGCGGGCGCGCGGGCTGCTCGCCGGGTTCGGGCCCGGCATCACCGCCGAGATGTCCCTCGGGCGCTGGCAGACCACCGACGGGAACAGCTGACATGACCGAGACCGAAGAAACGATTCTCCGATTCGCGCCGCCGATCCGTCAGTGGCCCGCCCTCGACCTGTCCGGCACGGACTTCGACCCGGTCCTGCGGGAGCTGATGGACGAGGGCCCGCTCACCCGCATCCAGCTGCCCAACGGGGAGGGCTGGGCGTGGCTGGCCACCCGCTACGACGACGTCCGGATGGTGACCAACGACCCGCGCTTCAGCCGCGAGATGGTGATGGACCGGCAGGTCACCCGGCTCGCCCCGCACTTCATCCCCAGCCGGGGCGCGGTCGGCTTCCTCGACCCGCCCGACCACACCCGGCTGCGCCGCTCGGTGGCGTCCGCCTTCACCGCCCGGGGCGTGGAGCGCATCCGGGACCGGTCGCGCGCGCTGCTCGGCGAACTCGTCGACGAAATGCTCCAGGACGGCCCGCCCGCCGACCTCACCGCGGCCGTGCTGAGCCCGTTCCCCATCGCCGTGATCTGCGAGCTGATGGGCGTGCCCGCGGCCGACCGGCACGCCATGCACACCTGGACCCAGCTGATCCTGTCCTCCTCCAACGGCGCGCAGGTCAGCGAGCGGGCCAAGGAGGAGATGGGCGCCTACTTCGCCGACCTGATCGGCCTGCGGGAGGGCAGCACGGGCGAGGACGTCGCCTCCCTGCTCGGCGCCGCCGTGGGCCGCGAGGAGGTCACGCTCCAGGAGGCCGTGGGGCTCGCGGTGCTCCTGCAGATCGGCGGCGAGGCGGTCACCAACAACAGCGGGCAGATGTTCTACCTGCTGCTCACCCGCCCGGAACTCGCCGACCGGCTGCGCGCCGAGCCGGGGATCCGGCCCCGGGCCGTCGACGAACTGCTCCGCTACATCCCGCACCGCAACGCCGTCGGACTCTCCCGGATCGCCCGGGAGGACGTGGAGCTCCGCGGCCACCTGATCCGCGCGGGCGACGCCGTCTACGTCTCCTACCTGGCCGCCAACCGCGACCCGGACGTCTTCCCCGACCCGGAGGCCATCGACGTGGAACGCGCCCCCAACCCGCACGTCGCGTTCGGCTTCGGGCCGCACTACTGCCCCGGCGGGATGCTCGCCCGGCTGGAGTCCGAACTGCTGATCGAGGCGCTGCTGGACCGGGTCCCGACCCTGCGCCTGGCGGTGGACCCGGACGAGGTGCCCTTCAAGAAGGGCGCGCTGATCCGCGGGCCCGAGGCCCTGCCCGTGACCTGGTGAGTGCCCGATGACGGCGACGGAGGCGACGGAGGGGCTGCTCGTCCCGCCGGGTCACGGGCGGGTGGTCGAGACCCCCGCCCAGCACGTCACCTTCAAGGTGACCGGCTCGCACTCGCGGATGGCGTCCACCTTCGAGGTGCTCGTACCGCCCGGCTTCGACGTGGGCGCCCATGTGCACACCCGCAGCGAGGAGCTGTTCTACGTGCTGGAGGGCGAACTCGACGTGCTCGCCTTCGAGCCGCGGGTGCGCACCCCCGACAACTGGCAGCGCTGGGAGTCCCCGACCGGCAACCGCGTGGTGCGGGCCACGCCGGGCACGGTCATCGTCGTACCGCCGGGGTGCCCGCACGCGTTCGCGAACCCGACTCACACCCCGGCGAAGATGTTCTTCCAGTCCTCACCGCCACCGGACCACGAGCGCTACTTCGAGGAGCTGCTGGAGATCCTCTCCGCGGGCGGGCCGCCGGACCACGCGGCGATCGAGGAACTGCGCGCCAAGTACGACATCCAGCAGCTGACGCCGCTCAGGCACCGCTGACCGGCCCCCGCCCCCGGTCCCGGGCCTCGCCCCGGACGATCCGGCGCCCGTACTCGCCCAGCTCGCGGCGCTCCTCGCGGGTGAGGTGGTCGACGAGCTTGTCGACCTCGGCCCAGGCCGCCGAGCGCGCGGCCCGCGCGGCGCGCCAGTCCCGCCGGGCCACGGCCGCGTCCAGCTGGCCCATGACCGTGCGCAGCGGCACCCGCGCGGCCTGCTGCGACCTGGTGTACGGCGCGTCCCGCGGCACCGCCCGCCGCTGCTCCCACGTGGGCCCACCGGTGACCAGGTGTACCCGGGATCGTCCTCGGTTCATGGTGCGGAACGGTACCCGCCGCCGACGGACGGGAGCGCGCGGGAGCCGGTGCGCCCGTTTCACGCCCTTGTGGGCGACCTGTCCCCGCGGTGACCGTGGAGGGTGTGCGGTGCGCGCACGCCGACGGACGACAGGGGGCTCGATGGGGCGTGGCTGGGACGACGTGGCGGGGCGGCTGCTGCTGCGGCTGGCGGTGGTGCTGCACCGGGCCGTGGCGGGCCGGGCGGCGGTCGAGCGCATACAGGCCCGCCGCAACGCCGCGCTGCGCTCCGCGCACGAGCGGGGCATGCCGGTGCCGGAGCTGGCGGCGGCGCTGGGCCTGTCGGAGGGGTGGGTGCGCAAGGTGCTGAACGGGCGGCGGCCGTCCGTGGAGGAGGAGACGGTCTAGGGCGTGTGGCGAGAGTCCCGTCGTCCGCCCGGAGGGCGGGCCGAGCGGCGTCCGGTGCACCGTCGTACTGGTGGTACGTGGGCTTCCGCCCGGCGCGGCGAGTGGGGGTACCCCCTGCTCGAAGAGCTCGGGGGAGCGTGCCGGGCGTCGCTCGACAGGCGGGACGTTCGCCACACGCCCTGGCCTCCCCCTCCCGGGTACCCGGCGCTCAGCGGATCGGCATCCCCGACAGGGTGCGGGCGATGACCAGGCGCTGGATCTCGCTGGTGCCCTCGAAGATGGTGTAGATGGCGGCGTCCCGGTGCATCCGCTCCACCGGGTACTCCCGGGTGTAGCCGTTGCCGCCGAGGATCTGGATGGCCTGCGCGGTGACCTTCTTGGCGGTCTCGCTGGCGAACAGCTTCGACATCGAGCCCTCGGCCGCGGTGAACCGCTTGCCGTTGACGGCCATCCAGGAGGCCCGCCAGACCAGCAGCCGGGCCGCGTCGATCTGGGTGCGCATGTCGGCGAGCTGGAAGGCCACGCCCTGGTTGTCGATGACCGGGCGGCCGAACTGCTCACGGGTGCTGGCGTAGTCGAGCGCGACCTCGTAGGCGGCGCGGGCGGTGCCGACCGCCATGGCGCCGACGGCGGGGCGGGACGCCTCGAAGGTCGCCATCGCCGCGTTCTTCACGCGCTCGCCCTTCTGCTTCGCCCGCTCCCGGGCGCGGGCGAGCCGCTCGTCCAGCTTCTCCTTGCCGCCGAGCAGACAGGCGCCGGGCACGCGCACGTCGTCGAGGACGACCTCGGCGGTGTGCGAGGCGCGGATGCCGTGCTTCTTGAACTTCTGCCCCTGGGACAGCCCCGGCGTGTTCGGCGGGACGATGAAGGAGGCGTGGCCCTTGGAGCCGAGGTCGGGGTCGACGACCGCGACGACGACGTGCACGTTGGCGATGCCGCCGTTGGTCGCCCAGGTCTTGGTGCCGTTGAGCACCCACTCGTCCCTGGCCTCGTCGTAGACCGCCCGGGTCCGCATGGAGGCGACGTCGGAGCCCGCGTCCGGCTCGGAGGAGCAGAAGGCCGCCACCTTCACGTCGTTGGCGTCGCCGTACATCTGCGGGATCCAGGTGCCGACCTGCTCCTCGGTGCCGTTGGCGAGGACGCCGACGGCGGCGAGGCCGGTGCCGACGATGGACAGGGCGATGCCCGCGTCCCCCCAGAACAGCTCCTCCATCGCCATCGGGATGCCGAGGCCGGTGGGGTCGAAGTACTGCTGCGCGTAGAAGTCGAGGGAGTAGATGCCGACCTTCGCGGCCTCCTGGATGACCGGCCAGGGAGTCTCTTCACGCTCGTCCCATTCGGCGGCCGCGGGGCGGATGACATCGGCGGCGAAGCCGTGCAGCCAGCTCTGGACCTCCTTCTGTTCGTCGTTCAGCTCCATGGTGAACTCGGCCATGTCCCCTCCAGCGGCGCATGTGTGTTACTAGCGGTAACAGCAGTCTGTTACCCGTGGGTAGGAAAAGTCAACTCACGACTACCCCTCGGTAGCCCGTTCGATCACCGGGGTGGCGCGGGTGTTAGTTTGCGCAGGCGTCACCGAACCAGCACGGGTGGGGAGAACCAATGGACACCACACAGCGGGCCGAGCAGCAGCGGTCCGCGGACCGCCGCCGACGCGAACTGCTGGAGGCCGCCGACCGCGTCGTCCTGCGCGACGGTCCCCAGGCGTCCATGAACGCGATCGCCGCCGAGGCGGGCATCACCAAACCGATCCTCTACCGGCACTTCGGTGACAAGGGCGGACTCTACGCCGCCCTCGCCCAACGGCACACGGACGCCCTGCTCGCCTCCCTGCGGGCCGCGCTGGACGCCCCGGCGGAGCGCAGGGAGCGGGTGGAGTCCACCCTCGACACGTATCTCGCGGCCATCGAGTCCCGTCCCCAGGTGTACCGGTTCCTGATGCACCCGGCCGAGGGCGGCCAGCCGACGGACCAGGGGTTCGACGTCGGCAAGCACAGCGCCCCGCTGCTGCGGCGGATGGGCGAGGAACTGGCCCAGGTCATCGAGGAGCGGGTCGACCTCGGCCCGGACAGCCCGCGGCTGGCGCGGGTGTGGGGGCACGGGATCGTCGGCATGATGCACGCGGCCGGGGACTGGTGGCTGGGGGAACGGCCTTGTTCGCGGGCGGAGTTGGTACGGAGTCTGGCGGACCTGCTGTGGGGGCGGCTGGCCGCGGCGGGGGACCGGGTGGGGGGTCCGGGGTTCTGACGGTCGCCCCTCGGGCGCGGGTTGTCCGTGGCTGCCCGCGCGGTTCCCCGCGCCCCCAGGTGGGTCACCGCTCCCGGCGCCAGGGGGCCCGGGCCGCCTGCCGCAGCACCCGGCGCCTGCGCCACCCCGTGAGGTGGTCGACGTAGACCCGGCCGTCCAGGTGGTCGCACTCGTGCTGGAGGCACCGCGCGAAGAACCCCGTGCCGTGCACCGTGACCGGCTCCCCGGTGACCGTGCACCCCTCGACCACCGCGTGGTCGTGGCGTTCCGTGCCCGCCTCCAGGCCCGGCAGGGACAGGCAGCCCTCCGGGCCGCGCAGCCGGAGGCCGTCGGCCTCGACGAGGCGGGGGTTGACCACGTGGCCGAGGTGGCGGACGTCCTCGTCGTCGGGGCAGTCGTAGACGAAGACCCGCAGGCCCACGCCGACCTGGTTGGCCGCGAGGCCGACGCCCCGTGCCGCGTACATCGTGGCGAACAAGTCCTCCACGAGCCGGGCGAGTTCGGGTCCGAAGTCGGTGACCTCGGCGCAGGGTGCGGTCAGGGCCGGGTCGCCCAGCAGGGTCAGGGGGCGCACGCTCCCGCGGGAGCCCGGGATGGAGCTTGGTCGCATGGCGGCAAGGGTACGGTTCACGACGTCGCGTCCGCCGCGCTGCCGGATCGTGACGGTGCCGCAATTCGGGAGTGCGAATGGATCTCGATAGGCTGACCACCACCACGTTGCCGTCAGGCAGAGGCGCGGCGCGTACGCAAGGAGGATCGAGGACTGATGGCAGGCAACTCGGACCCGCTCTCGCCGCGGGCCAAGATCGCCGTAACCGCGGGCAAGGCGGTCGCGGCGGCATCCCGGGCCGCGGGGCGCGGCAGCGGTTCGGTGATCGGCGGCCGGGTGGCCCTCAAACTCGACCCCGACCTGCTCGCCCGGCTCGCCCAGAACCTGGACGTGGTCCTCGTCTCGGCGACCAACGGCAAGACCACGACCACCCGGCTGATCGCCGAGGCGCTGCGGGCCGCCGGCCCGGTGGTCTCCAACGCGCTCGGCGCCAACATGCCCGCCGGTATCACCTCGGCGCTCGCGGGCAGCTCGGACGCGCGGTACGGCGTGATCGAGGTCGACGAGAAGTACCTCGCCGGCGTCGCCCGGGACACCGACCCGAAGTGCATCGCCCTGCTGAACCTCTCCCGCGACCAGCTGGACCGCGCCGCCGAGACCCGGATGCTCGCGGAGAACTGGCGTGAGGGCCTGACCGGGTCCAAGGCCGTCATCGTCGCCAACTGCGACGACCCGCTAGTGGTGTGGGCCGCGTCGTCCTCGCCCAACGTGATCTGGGTCGCCGCGGGCCAGATGTGGAAGGACGACGCCTGGTCCTGCCCGTCCTGCGGCGGTGTGATGCAGCGCCCCGGCGACGACTGGTTCTGCGGCGAGTGCGGCTTTCGCCGTCCGACGCCGACCTGGGCGCTCTCCGGCGACCACGTCCTCGACCCGCACGGCTCCGCCTGGCCGATCCACCTCCAGCTGCCGGGACGCGCCAACAAGGCCAACGCCGCCTCCTCGGCCGCCGTCGCCGCCGTCTTCGGCGTACCGCCGCAGGTCGCGCTGGAGCGGATGTACCAGGTGCAGGCGGTCGCCGGGCGGTACGACGTCGTGCAGTTCATGCAGCGCGACCTCAGGCTGCTGCTGGCGAAGAACCCCGCGGGCTGGCTGGAGACGTTCTCCCTGATCGACCCGCCGCCCACCCCGGTGATCCTCTCGGTGAACGCGCGCGGCGCCGACGGCACCGACACGTCCTGGCTGTGGGACGTCGACTACACGCGGCTGACCGGCCACCCGATCTGCGTCGTCGGCGACCGGAAGCTGGACCTCGCGGTGCGCCTCGAAGTGGCGAACCAGCAGTTCCAGGTCTGCGAGAACCTCGACCAGGCGGTGCAGATGAGCCCCCCGGGCCGGATCGAGGTCATCGCCAACTACACCGCGTTCCAGGACCTGCGCCGCCGCGTCGGCAACTGACCCACGACTTCAGGGATTCTTCGTGAGCGACAACCAACTGCGGGTCGTCTGGATCTACCCCGACCTGCTCAGCACCTACGGCGACCAGGGCAACGTCCTCGTCGTGGAGCGCCGGGCCCGGCAGCGCGGCCTCGACGTGGCCCGGCTCGACGTCCGCAGCGACCAGCCGATCCCGACCTCCGGTGACATCTACCTCATCGGCGGCGGCGAGGACCGGCCGCAGCGGCTGGCGGCCGAGCGGCTGCGCCGCGACGGGGGGCTGTACCGGGCCGTGGAGAACGGCGCGATCGTCTTCTCCGTCTGCGCGGGCTACCAGATCCTCGGCCACGAGTTCGTCAACGACCTCGGCCAGCGCGAGCCCGGCCTCGGCCTGCTCGACGTGGTGTCGACGCGCGGCGAGGGCGCGCGGTGCGTCGGCGACGTGCTCGGCGACATCGACCCGCGGCTCGGCCTGCCGCCGCTGACCGGCTTCGAGAACCACCAGGGCGTCACCCACCTCGGCCCCACCGCCCGCCCCCTGGCGCAGGTCCGGTTCGGCAACGGCAACGGCACCGGCGACGGCACCGAGGGCGCGTTCAACGACACCGTCTTCGGCACCTACATGCACGGCCCCGTGCTGGCCCGCAACCCGCTGATCGCCGACCTGCTGCTGAAGCTGGCGCTGGACGTCAACGCGCTCCCGCCGACCGACGACCGCTGGTACGAGGCGCTGCGGGGCGAGCGCATCGCGGCGGCCCAGCAGCAGCCCGCGTAGAGCGGTCCGCGAGCCCGTCTGACGGGGCATCCGCACAGGTGAGCGCGGTCGTCCAGCAGGCGGACGCACGGTGCGTCCCCGCCCCCGGCTGGCGCTAGGGTGGCGGGGATCGAGCCGGACAGCGCGGTCCGGCCCCGGCCCACGTCACGAAGGTTTTCGGGCTATGCGCATTGGTGTCCTCACGTCCGGCGGCGACTGCCCCGGCCTGAACGCCGTCATCCGGTCCGTCGTGCACCGCGCCGTCGTCGACCACGGCGACGAGGTCATCGGCTTCCGGGACGGCTGGCGGGGCCTCCTGGAGTGCGACTACCTCAAGCTCGACCTCGACGCCGTGAGCGGCATCCTCACCCGCGGCGGCACCGTCCTCGGCTCCTCCCGGGTCCGGCCCGAGCAGCTGCTGAACGGCGTCGCACGGGCCCGGGGGCACGTCGAGGAACTCGGTCTCGACGCCGTCATCCCGATCGGCGGCGAGGGCACGCTCAAGGCGGCCCGGCTGCTGTCCGACGGCGGGCTGCCGATCGTCGGCGTGCCGAAGACCATCGACAACGACATCGCCGTCACCGACGTCACCTTCGGGTTCGACACCGCGGTGGGCGTCGCCACGGAGGCCCTGGACCGGCTCAAGACCACCGCCGAGTCCCACCAGCGGGTGCTCATCGTGGAGGTCATGGGCCGCCACACCGGCTGGATCGCCCTGCACTCCGGTCTCGCGGCCGGTGCGCACGCCGTGGTCGTGCCCGAGCGGCCCTTCGACGTCGAGGAGCTGACCGCGAAGGTCGCGGAGCGGTTCGCGGCGGGCAAGCGGTTCGCGATCGTCGTCGCCGCGGAGGGGGCCAAGCCGCGGCCCGGCACCATGGCCTTCGACGAGGGTCGCAAGGACGTCTACGGCCATGAGCGGTTCGCCGGGATCGCCCGGCAGCTGTCGGTCGAGCTGGAGCGGCGGCTCGGCAAGGAGGCGCGGCCGGTGATCCTCGGGCATGTGCAGCGGGGCGGGACGCCCACGGCGTACGACCGGGTGCTGGCCACGCGGTTCGGGTGGCACGCGGTGGAGGCGGCGCACCGCGGGGAGTTCGGGATGATGACGGCGCTGCGGGGGACGGAGATCGTGATGGTGCCGTTGGCCGACGCGGTGGAGACGTTGAAGACGGTGCCGTCGGCGCGGTACGCGGAAGCGGAGTGTGTGCTTTAGGTCTCGTCGCCGGGTGCGGGTGCGCGGGGGTTCCTCGCGCCGCTGAGGACGTTGCCCGGCCCCCAGTCGAAGGGCACCCCCGCCCCCGGTCACAGGAGTGGCCGGGGGCGGTTCTACTCTTGCTTCGGACAGACAGCGCAACCCCCCACGAATCAGGAGCCGGGCCGATGGACCACAGCGGGCATGGGATGGGCGTCGATCTCGCGCCGTTCACGCTGGGGCGGGGACTGCAGTGGTCGGCGGATCCGTTCTTCCTCGTCGCCTGTCTGCTGGGGCTGGCGCTGTACGGGTGGGGCGTCGTCCGGCTGGTCAGGCGCGGGGACACCTGGCAGGTCGGGCGGACCGTCGCGTTCGCGGCCGGGGTGCTGACCGTCGCCCTGATGATGTGCACCCGGCTCAACGACTACGGCATGGTCATGTTCAGCGTGCACATGGTGCAGCACATGGTCATCAGCATGTTGTCGCCGATCCTGATCCTGCTCGGCGCCCCGATCACCCTGGCGCTGCGCGCGCTGCCGCCCGCCGGGCGGGGCCGCAAGGGGCCGCGTGAGCTGCTGCTCGCCCTCCTGCACAGCCGCTACCTGCGGGTCGTCACGCACCCCGGGTTCACCATCCCGATGTTCATCGCCAGCCTGTACGCGCTGTACTTCACGCCGCTCTTCGACTTCCTGATGGAGTCGAAGCCGGGGCACACCGCGATGATGGTGCACTTCTTCGCCGTCGGCCTGGTGTTCTTCTGGCCGATCATGGGCGTCGACCCGGGTCCGCACCGGCCCGGCTACCTGATGCGGATGCTGGAGCTGTTCGCGGGGATGCCGTTCCACGCGTTCTTCGGGATCGCGCTGATGATGGCCTCGACGCCGATGGTGGACACGTACGCCGACCCGCCCGCCTCGCTCGGCATCGACGCGCTCTCCGACCAGAACGCCGCCGGCGGGATCGCCTGGGCGTTCAGCGAGATCCCGTCGGTGCTGGTGCTGATCGCCCTGATGTTCCAGTGGTACGCCTCCGACCAGCGGCAGGCCAGGCGCCAGGACCGGGCGGCGGACCGGGACGGCGACAAGGAGCTGGAGGCGTACAACGCCTATCTGGCCTCCCTGAACGCACGCGGGACCTGAGCGCGGGGCGGGAAAACCGCGCGCGTATTCGGTCGTCCGCTCGGTACGGGGGCGGAACCGGGGCACCATGGAGGAGGACGGCCCAATGAGGAGGGTGTTGCGATGCCCGGTTCCCCGGACAGTTCGACGAAGACCATGGGGGTGCTCACCGTGGGCGGCCTCGTCGCGGTGACCGCCTACACGGTGGCGCTCGGCAGCAACGGCTGGCTGTGGTTCGGCTGGGTGGTGCTGGGCCTGATCACGCTCGGGATGGTGGCCACCCGCAGCGCCTGAGCGCGGCCCGGTTCAGTGGACGCCCGGCTGGTACTTCGGCAGCCGGGCGGTCACCTTCATGCCCGCCCCGACGGCGGTCTCGATGACGAGGCCGTGGTCGTCGCCGTAGACCTGGCGGAGCCGGTCGTCGACGTTGGACAGTCCGATGCCGCCGGACGGGCTGTCCTCCCCGGCGAGGATGCGGCGCAGCAGCTCCGGGTCCATTCCGGCGCCGTCGTCCTCGATGACGACCAGCGCCTCGGCGCCCGCGTCCTGCGCGGTGATGCTGATGCGGCAGGTGCCCGTCTTGCCCTCCAGACCGTGTTTCACGGCGTTCTCGACGAGCGGCTGGAGACAGAGGAACGGCAGCGTGACGGGCAGCACCTCGGGCGCGATCTGGAGGGTGACGGAGAGCCGGTCGCCGAAGCGCGCCCGGACCAGCGCCAGGTAGTGGTCGATGGCGTGCAGCTCGTCGGCGAGGGTGGTGAAGTCGCCGTGCCTGCGGAACGAGTAGCGGGTGAAGTCGGCGAACTCGAGGAGCAGCTCACGGGCGCGCTCGGGGTCGGTGCGCACGAACGAGGCGATCACCGCGAGCGAGTTGAAGATGAAGTGCGGGGAGATCTGGGCGCGCAGGGCCCTGATCTCGGCCTCGATGAGACGGGTGCGGGAGCGGTCGAGGTCGGCGAGTTCCAGCTGTACGGAGACCCAGCGGGCGACCTCCCCCGCGGCCCGCACCAGCACGGCGGACTCCCGGGGCGCGCAGGCGACGAGGGCGCCGAGCACCCGGTCGTCGACGGTGAGCGGGGCGACCACCGCCCAGCGGACCGGGCAGTCGGGGGTGTGGCAGCCGAGCCGGAACGCCTCGCCCCGGCCGCTCTCCAGCGGGCCCGCGAGCTTCTCCATGATCTCGGCCCGGTGGTGGGCGCCCACCCCGTCCCAGACCAGCACCCGCCGCTCGTCGGCCAGGCACAGGGCGTCGGTGCCCAGCAGGGAGCGCAGGCGGCGGGCCGACTTGCGGGCCGTCTCCTCGGTGAGCCCGGCGCGCAGGGGGGGCGCGGCGAGGGATGCGGTGTGCAGGGTCTGGAAGGTGGCGTGCTCGACGGGCGTGCCGAGCCCGCCGTAGCTCTTGGGCCGGGGCGCGGTGCGTCGCCCCAGCCAGAAACCGGCGGCCAGCAGCGGCAGCAGGGCGACGCACAGCCCGGCGACGAACGCCATCGTCATGGCTTCACCTCCGCCCGCAGCTCCTCCGGCAGATGGAAGCGGGCGAGGATCGCCGCCGTTCCGGCCGGGACCCGGGCCGGGGTCGCCAGGGAGACCAGGATCATGGTGAGGAAGCCCAGCGGCACCGACCACAGGGCGGGCCAGGCGAGCAGGGTGTGCAGGGCGGACCTGCCGGGGAAGCCCGCCATGGTGACGGCGACGGCGAGGAACGCGGCGCCGCCGCCGACCAGCATCCCGGCGGCGGCGCCGGGCGGGGTGAGGCGGCGCCACCAGATGCCGAGCACCAGCAGCGGGCAGAACGAGGACGCCGACACCGCGAAGGCGAGGCCCACCGCGTCGGCCACCGGCAGCCCGCCGACCAGCACGCTCGCGGCGAGCGGCGCGGCCATGGCGAGGACCGTGCCGAGCCGGAAGTGCCGTACCCCGCGCGAGGGCAGCACGTCCTGGGCGAGCACCCCGGCGACGGCCATGGTCAGCCCCGACGCGGTGGACAGGAACGCGGCGAAGGCTCCCCCGGCGACCAGCGCGCCGAGCAGGTCGCCGCCGAGGCCGTCGATCACCCGCTCCGGCAGCAGCAGCACGGCGGCGTCCGCGTGCCCGGTGAGGACCAGGTCGGGGGCGTAGAGGCGGCCGAGGGCGCCGTACACGGGCGGCAGCAGGTAGAAGGCGCCGATCAGGACGAGCACCGAGACGGTGGTGCGGCGGGCGGCGACGCCGTGCGGACTGGTGTAGAAGCGCACCACGACGTGCGGCAGGCCCATGGTGCCGAGGAAGGTGGCGAGGATCAGCCCGTACGTCGCGTACAGCGGGCGTGCGTCGCGGCCCTCGGCGAGGGAGGTGGACATGCCGCCGTTGCTGCCGCGGTCGGCCTCGGGGACGGGGTCGCCGTGGTCGAAGGTGAGCCGGGTGCCCCGGTCGACGCGGTGGGTTCCGGCGGGCAGCCGCAGCATGGCGGACTCGTGCGGGCGGCCGTCGATGGTCCCGGTGACGATGACGGTCAGGGGGCGCTCCAGTTTCAGGTCGAGGGTCTGGTCGACGCGGACGACGCGCTGCTCCCGGAAGGTGGCCGGTTCGTCGAAGGCGTGCCGGGGCGCGCCGTCGGCCTGCCAGGCGAGGACCAGGAAGAGGGCGGGGACGAACAGGGCGGTGAGCTTGAGCCAGTACTGGAAGGCCTGCACGAAGGTGATGCTGCGCATCCCGCCCGCGGCGACCGTCGCGGTGACGACGACGGCGACGATGATGCCGCCGAGCGAGTCGGGGGCGCCGGTGAGCACCGTCAGGGTCAGTCCGGCGCCCTGGAGCTGGGGCAGCAGGTACAGCCAGCCGACGCCGATCACGAAGGCGCTGGCGAGCCGCCGTACGGACGGGGAGGCGAGTCGGGCCTCGGCGAAGTCGGGCAGCGTGTAGGCGCCGGAGCGGCGCAGCGGGGCGGCGATGAACAGCAGCAGGACCAGGTATCCGGCGGTGTAGCCGACCGGGTACCAGAGCATGTCGGGTCCCTGGACGAGGACCAGGCCCGCGATGCCGAGGAAGGACGCGGCGGAGAGGTACTCGCCGCTGATCGCGGCGGCGTTGAGGCGCGGGCCGACGGTGCGGGAGGCGACGTAGAAGTCGGAGGTGGTGCGGGAGATGCGCAGCCCGAAGGCGCCGACGAAGACGGTGGCGACGACGACGAGGGCGACGGCGGGGACGGCGTAGTTGTCGTTCACGGCGCTTCAGCGATCCTGGCCCTCGGGATGGTCGCGGCTCTCGTGGGTCTCCGCGCTCTCGGTGTTGTTCTCGGCGTTCTCGTCCTCCACTAGGCGGACGAAGTCCCGTTCGTTGCGTTCGGCGCGCCCTACGTACCAGCGGGCGAGCAGCACCATCGGCAGGTAGAGGCCGAAGCCGAGGACCAGCCACTTCAGGCGGCGGCCGTCCGGGGTGGAGACGAACAGCAGCGGGAGCGGGCCGACCAGCAGGACGAGGACCGCGCAGACGGCGAGCGCGGCGCGCAGCTGGGTGCGCATCAGGGAGCGGACGTAGGTGTGGCCGAGGGTGGTCTGCTCGTCGATCTCGGTGCGGGGCCGGTAGTAGGCGGGGGCGCTGCGGGTGCGGCGCGGTGGGCCGGTGACGACGACGCGCCGTTCGGTGGGCTCTGCGGGCATGTGGTGCGCCGTCCCCCTCAGTCCGTGGTCCGGCGCATCAGCAGGTCCCGCAGTTCGCGTGCGTGGCGGCGGCTGACCTGGAGTTCCTCGTCGCCGACGCGGACGCTGACGGTGCCCGCGTCCAGCCGTAGTTCGCCGATGTGGCGCAGGGCGACGAGATGGCGGCGGTGGATGCGGACGAAGCCGCGGGAGCGCCAGCGGTCCTCCAGGGTGGACAGCGGGATGCGGACGAGGTGGCTGCCCCGGTCGGTGTGCAGCCGCGCGTAGTCGCCCTGCGCCTCCACGTGCGTGATGTCGTCGACGGCGACGAACCGGGTCACGCCGCCCAGTTCGACGGGTATGTGGTCCGGGTCGGGTTCGTGCACGGGGATGGCCGGGGCGGTGCTGCCGCGCAGTTCGACGACGCGCCGTACGGCCTCGGCGAGCCGCTCCTTGCGGACGGGTTTGAGGAGGTAGTCGGCGGCCTTGAGGTCGAACGCCTGCACGGCGAAGTCCTCGTGGGCGGTGACGAAGACGACCAGCGGCGGCCGGGCGAAGCCGGTGAGCAGCCGGGCCAGGTCGAGGCCGTCGAGGCCGGGCATGTTGATGTCGAGGAAGACGACGTCGATCGCCTCCGGCCCGCGTGGCCCGGACTCCAGGGCGCGGTTGATGCGGCGCAGCGCCTCGGTCGCGTCGCCGGCGCCCTCCGCGCTGCCGATCCGGGGGTCGGCGTGCAGCAGGTACAGCAGTTCCTCGAGCGAGGGGCGTTCGTCGTCGACAGCCAGGGCGCGCAGCATGAAGGTGGAGTGTAGGAGGAATCCGTACGCCTGCACACGTGTCGGACGACGACCTTTGTGGCTGGATACAGTGCGCGCATGAACAGCAGGCCGACACCCTTCGACGAACTGGACCGGAAGATCCTGACCGCGCTGATGGCGAACGCCCGCACGAGCTTCGCGGAGATCGGCGCGACGGTCGGGCTGTCGTCGACCGCGGTCAAGCGCAGGGTGGACCGGCTGCGCGAGACCGGCGTGATCACCGGGTTCACGGCGACGGTGCGGCCGTCGGCGCTGGGCTGGCGCACGGAGGCGTACGTCGAGGTGTACTGCGAGGGCGCGGCGCCACCCCGCCGGCTGGCCGAAGTCGTGCGCAACCACCCGGAGATCACCGCGGCGATGACGGTGACCGGCGGCGCGGACGCGCTGCTGCACGTGCGGGCCCGGGACGTGGACCACTTCGAGGAGGTGCTGGAGCGGATCCGCACCGAGCCGTTCATCCGCAAGACGATCAGCGTGATGGTGCTGTCGCATCTGCTGCCGGACAGCCCGGAGGCGGGCGCGAACCAGGCGGCCCCCGAGCAGGACGCAGTGGACGTGCGCTGAGGTCGGCGAAGACGCAGCGTTCCTGCGCCAACGCGCATGATTCGTTCCTTGTCGGGCGTCGGCGCGGCTTCCTACCGTGGTGAGCATCCTTCTCACCCCGACACCGCAGGAAGCGGAGGAACCCCTCTGTGTCCGAGTGCCGTGTGCCGCGCCGACGTCGATTCCTCGTCTGCGAACCCAGACACTTCGCCGTGCAGTACGCGATCAACCCCTGGATGCACCCCGATGTCCGGGTCGACCTCGATCTCGCCCAGGAGCAGTGGCACGCCCTGGTGCGCACCTACCGTTCCCACGGTCACACCGTGGACACCATCGAGCCGGTCGCCGGGCTCCCCGACATGGTGTTCGCCGCCAACTCCGCGGTCGTCGTCGGCGGCCGGGTCTTCGGCTCCCTCTTCCACGCCCCCGAACGGCGCCCCGAGTCCCCGCCCTACGACACTTGGTTCAAGACGGCCGGGTTCGACGTCTACCGCCCGGAGAACGTCTGCGAGGGCGAGGGCGACCTGGTCCCCACCGGCCGCTACGTCCTGGCCGGGACCGGATTCCGTACGACGCCCGAGGCGCACCGCGAGGTGCAGGAGTTCTTCGGCGTCCCGGTGATCGGCCTGACGCTGGTCGACCCGTACTTCTACCACCTGGACACGGCGCTGTTCGTGCTGGACGAGGACACCGTCGCCTACTACCCCGACGCCTTCTCCCCGGGCAGCCGCGAGGTGCTCGCCCGCCTCTACCCGGACGCGGTGCTCGCCACCCGCGAGGACGCGATGGCCTTCGGGCTGAACTCCGTCTGCGACGGCCGCCACGTCTTCATCGCCCCGGAGGCGACCGCGCTCGCCGCCCAGCTCGAACAGCGCGGCTACGTCACCGTCCCCGTCGACCTGTCGGAGTTCCACAAGGCAGGCGGCGGCATCAAGTGCTGCACCCAGGAGATCCGCTCATGACCGCACCCGCGCGCACCCGCAGCTCCGCCGAACTGATGGAGGCCGAGGAGCCCGTCCTCGCGCACAACTACCATCCGCTGCCCGTGGTGGTGGCCGGCGCCGAGGGCGCCTGGGTCGAGGACGTCGAGGGCCGCCGCTACCTCGACATGCTCGCCGGTTACTCGGCCCTCAACTTCGGCCACCGCCACCCCGGCCTGGTCGCGGCGGCGCACCGCCAGCTGGACCGGCTCACCCTCACCTCCCGCGCCTTCCACAACGACCGGCTCGCGGTCTTCGCGGAGCGGCTGGCCGCGCTGACCGGGCAGGACATGGTGCTGCCGATGAACACCGGCGCCGAGGCGGTGGAGAGCGCGATCAAGGTGGCCCGCAAGTGGGCCTACGACGTGAAGGGCGTCCCGGACGGCCAGGCGACGATCGTGGTCGCCGCGGACAACTTCCACGGCCGTACGACGACCATCGTCAGCTTCTCCACCGACGAGACCGCCCGCACCGGCTTCGGCCCCTTCACCCCGGGCTTCAGGGTGGTGCCGTACAACGACCTGGCCGCGCTGGAGGCCGCCGTCGACGACACCACCGCGGCGGTGCTGATCGAGCCGGTCCAGGGCGAGGCCGGGGTGGTCATCCCCGACGAGGGCTACCTGACCGGCGTACGGGAGCTGACCCGCCGCGCGGGCTGCCTCTTCATCGCCGACGAGATCCAGTCGGGCCTCGGCCGCACGGGCCGTACCCTCGCCGTCGAGCACGAGGGCGTGGTCCCGGACGTGGTGCTGCTCGGCAAGGCGCTCGGCGGCGGCATCGTGCCGGTGTCGGCGGTGGTGGCGCGCCGGGAGGTGCTCGGCGTGCTGCGGCCCGGCGAGCACGGTTCGACGTTCGGCGGCAACCCGCTGGCCGCCGCGGTCGGCACGGCCGTCGTCGAGCTGCTGGAGACCGGCGAGTACCAGCGCCGGGCGGCCGAGCTGGGCGTGGTGCTGCGCGGCGGTCTCGCCTCGCTGGTCGGCAAGGGCGTCGTCGGCTTCCGGGCGCGCGGGCTGTGGGCGGGCGTCGACATCGACCCGGCGATCGGCACCGGGCGCGAGGTCAGCGAGCGGCTGATGCGGGAGGGCGTCCTGGTCAAGGACACCCACGGCTCCACGATCCGGCTGGCGCCGCCGCTGTGCGTCACGGGCGGTGAGCTGGAGTCGGCGCTCGGCACCCTGGAGAAGGTCCTGGCGGGCTGACGCGCAGCCCGCCAGGGCACGGGCGGTGTGAACCCGGCGGCTCCCCAGGAGTCCGCCGGGTTACGGGGAGCGCCGCCCACGCCTACACTGGCGCCACGAGATGCCGGTTGACCTGCCGTGACCCGGCGGGCCCAGCGGACCCGCGCAGTGAGGGGCGACCGCCTTGTTCTACTACCTGCTCAAGTACGTCCTGCTGGGACCGCCGCTGAGGCTGCTCTTCCGGCCCAGGATCGAGGGTCTTGAGCACGTCCCGTCGACGGGCCCGGCCATCGTCGCGGGCAACCACCTCTCCTTCTCGGACCACTTCCTGATGCCCGCGGTCCTCAAGCGCCGCATCACCTTCCTGGCGAAGGCCGAGTACTTCACCGGCCCCGGCATCAAGGGCCGTCTGACCGCCGCGTTCTTCCACGCCGTCGGGCAGATCCCGGTCGACCGGTCCGGCAAGGAGGCGGGTCAGGCCGCGATCCGCGAGGGCCTCGGCGTGCTGGCCAAGGACGAGTTGCTCGGCATCTACCCCGAGGGCACCCGCTCCCACGACGGACGCCTCTACAAGGGGAAGGTCGGCGTCGCGGTGATGGCCCTGAAGGCGCAGGTCCCGGTGGTCCCCTGTGCCATGATCGGCACCTTCGAGGCGCAGCCGCCCGGCAAGGTCGTCCCCCGGCCGCGCGCCGTCGTCATCCGCTTCGGCGAACCCCTCGACTTCTCCCGCTACGCCGGGATGGAGAACGAGAAGGCGGTCCTGCGGGCCGTCACCGACGAGATCATCTACGCCATCCTGCAGCTGTCCGGCCAGGAGTACGTCGACCGGTACGCGGCCGTCGTCAAGGCCGAGGAGGAGACCGCGGCGAAGGAGGGCGCGGCGGGCCGCCGCCGGCGGCGCCTGCCCATGAGCTGACGGCTCCGCTGTCAGCCGAGGGGCGCCGCACGGGCGGAGCGCCGCCACGCCAACTCCCCCAGCGCCTCGTCGAGCACCCGTCGCAGCCGCAGGGCGTCCGGGGCGACGGCGGTCACCAGCGCGGCGGGCCCGGCCAGCGGCAGCACGGCGGCGGTGTCACCCAACGGCCGGGCCACCACCGGCCGCTCCTCGAACTCCGGCCGTACGAGCACCAGTTGTCCCACGGCCCGATGGCCACCGAGCCCGGCGGGCCCGTCCCAGCCGCCCGGCGCGCCGGGCCCGCAGGCCAGCTCCTGGTCGAGCACGGTCCGCCCGGCGACACACACCGTGAGCCGACTGGTGAGCCGCCCCGGCTCCTCGCCCACCCTGCCGAGCACCTCCTCCTCCCGCAGCACCAGCCGGGCGCCCGCCGCGAGGTCGGCGCGGGTGGTGACGTACAGGTCGCTGCCCCGGGCGGAGATCAACTGCTCGGGCAGCCAGCGCAGTTCGCCGCCGTCGGCGACGGTGAGGCGGACGTCGTACCGGGCCTCCCCCTCGGCCTGTCCCGGGAGCGCGATGGTGGCGGCGGCCGAGCCGACCCGGAGCCGGGCGCCGGTGCCCACCTCGGCCTCCACGGCGAAGCGGTCCCCGCCGAGCGGCCCGCTCATCGCTCCGACGAGCACGACCCGCGCCTCGCCGCCGCTCCCCCGGGTCCGCCGGGGCGCCAGCGGCCCGTCGCCCTGGAGGACGGGCAGCGCGGTGCCGCCCCGGCCGTCGTCGCGCGCCCCGATCCGCGCGGTGGCGGCGACACCGCCCACGGTCACGCCGTCCACGCGGCGAGCCGCGCCCGCACCCAGGCGGCGACCTCGGCGACGCCGTCCCCGCTCCGCAGCGACTGGAAGACGACGGGCAGCCCGGCCCGCTGCGCCCCGGCGTCCGCCGCCATCCGCCCCAGGTCGGAGCCGACGTACGGGGCGAGGTCCGTCTTGTTGACGACGAGCAGGTCAGCGGTGGTGACGCCGGGGCCGCCCTTGCGCGGGATGTCGTCCCCGCCCGCCACGTCGATCACGAAGACCTGCGCGTCGACCAGCCCCCTGGAGAAGGTCGCGGTGAGGTTGTCCCCGCCGGACTCCACCAGGATCAGGTCCAGCGGCCCGACCTCGTCCTCCAGGTCCTCGACCGCCTCCAGGTTGGCGGAGATGTCGTCGCGGATCGCGGTGTGCGGACAGGCGCCCGTCTCCACGGCGGCGATCCGCTCGGGCGGCAACACGGCCTCCCGGAGCAGGAACTCGGCGTCCTCCCGGGTGTAGATGTCGTTCGTCACCACGGCAAGGGACAACTCGTCCCGCAACGCCCGGCAGAGCGCGGCCACGGTAGCGGTCTTCCCGGACCCCACAGGCCCACCGAGCCCGATCCGCAACGCCCGCCGGGACCCGTCCCCCCGCCGGGCGTCGGCGCTCACGGCCGCGGGTCCTGCGGAGGAATGGTCACGATGCATCAGACGGCTCCTCTGTCATTCAGGGCAGTTGTTCAGCCCGTCCGGCGTTGGAGGACGAGGCCGGCCAGGCCGAAAGGGGGGTTTGGGGGCAGAGCCCCCAGGGTCGGGAACGGGAAGGGGCGGCGGCGAGAACCCCTACGAGGCGAACAACCGCACCCCCCACCCCGCATGGAGCTCCGCCCCGATCTCCAGCAACGGCGCCGACACCGACGGCAGCACCTCCACCCCCTCCCCCGGCACCCGCCGTCCCGCCCCCACGGCCCGCTCCACCACCCGGTCCACCTCCGGCGCCACCCGAGCCAACACCCCCACCGCGTCGAACGGATCAAGGCTCAGCAACCGCACCACCGCCGTAGCCGCCCCACTCACACTCTCGTACGCCGCGCAGTACGCGGCGTCAGCGTCACCCAGACCCGCCGCCCGAGCCGTCACCCCCCACACCACGGGCTGATGCGTCCCCTTGGGAAACCGCGCCGCGACGGTGTCCAGCTCCGGGCACGGCCACGTCGCCCGGGCCGCCCGCAGCAGCTGCCGCCCCAGCTTCCGCGCGGTACCCCGCAGCGCGGGCGACGGCGTGCGCGCGTCGGCCGCGGCGTCCAGCGCGCCCGGGTCCACCCCGACCGCCGCCGCCGCGGCGAGCGAGGCCGCCACCAGCCCGGCGCTGTGCAGCCGCCCCCGGCAGAAGTCCTCCAGGCTCCCGGCGTCGGTGATCCGCCCCGCCCGCACGGCGGCCTCGGCCCCGCCGGAGTGCGCGTGCCCCCCGGCGGGAAAGCGGCCGTCGGCGAGGACGAGAAGCGCGGCCCGCGACATCAGAAGAGGAAGTAGCGCTGGGCCATGGGCAGTTCGACGGCGGGCACCGCCTCGACCAGCTCCCCGTCGATGTGCACGGCGAAGCTGTCGGGATCGACCCGCACCTCGGGCCGCGCGTCGTTCTCCCGCATGTCGGCCTTGGTCACCCCGCGCGTGGAGTCGATGCCGACGAACCGCTTCCCCAGCCCGAGCCGTTCCACCAGACCGTCCGCCAGCGCCAGCGGCGCCACGAAGTTGACCGAGTTCGCGGCGGGTGCCCGGCCGATGGCGCCGAACATGGGCCGCGGCAGGACCGGTTGCGGCGTCGGGATGGAGGCGTTGGCGTCGCCCATCCGCGCGTAGGCGATCTGCCCGCCCTTGATCACCAGATCCGGTTTCACGCCGAAGAACGCGGGCTCCCACAGCACGAGGTCCGCGAGTTTTCCGCTCTCCACGGAGCCGATCTCGCTCGCGAGCCCCTGCGCGACGGCCGGGTTGATCGTGTACTTGGCGACATAGCGCCGTACCCGGTGGTTGTCGGCGCGCCCGTCCCCCGGCAGCGCGCCGCGCCGCCGTTTCATCACGTGCGCGGTCTGCCAGGTCCGCATGACGACCTCGCCGACCCGGCCCATGGCCTGGGAGTCGGAGGAGATGATCGAGATGGCGCCGAGGTCGTGCAGGACGTCCTCGGCGCCGATGGTGGAGGGCCGGATCCGGGACTCGGCGAAGGCGAGGTCCTCGGGGACGGCGGCGTTGAGGTGGTGGCAGACCATCAGCATGTCGAGGTGTTCCTCGGCGGTGTTGACGGTGAAGGGCCGGGTCGGGTTGGTCGAACTGGGCAGCACGTGCGGCTCGGAGACCACGGTCATGATGTCGGGCGCGTGGCCGCCGCCCGCGCCCTCGGTGTGGTAGGCGTGGATGGAGCGCCCGTCGATCGCGGCGAGGGTGTCGCCGACGAACCCGGCCTCGTTGAGGGTGTCGGTGTGGATGGCGATCTGCACACCGGTCCGGTCGGCGACGGTGAGGGCGGCGTCGATGACGGCGGGGGTGGAGCCCCAGTCCTCGTGGAGTTTGAGGCCGAGGGCGCCGCCGCGGACCTGGGAGAGCATCGCCTCGTGGGAGACGGTGTTGCCCTTGCCGAGGAGGCCGATGTTGAGCGGGTACGCCTCCATCGCCTCCAGCATCCGGGCCAGGTGCCAGGGGCCGGGGGTGACGGTGGTGGCCTTGGAGCCCTCGGCGGGTCCGGTGCCGCCGCCGACGAGGGTGGTGATGCCGGAGGCGAGCGCCTCGTCGGCGATCTGCGGGCAGATGAAGTGGACGTGCGCGTCGATGGCGCCCGCGGTGAGGATGCGTCCGTTGCCCGCGACGACCTCGGTCTCGGGGCCGATGACGAGGTCCGGGTGGACGCCGTCCATGGTGTCGGGGTTGCCCGCCTTGCCGATGCCGGTGATCCGGCCGTCGCGGACGCCGACGTCGGCCTTGACGATGCCCCAGTGGTCGACGATGACGGCGCCGGTGATGACGGTGTCCGGGGTGCCCTCCGCGCGCGTGGCGCGCGACTGGCCCATGGACTCGCGGATGACCTTGCCGCCGCCGAACACGGCCTCGTCCCCGGCGCGTCCGGGTCCGCCGCCGCGGTCCTCCTCGATCTCGATCAGCAGGTCCGTGTCGGCGAGCCGGACGCGGTCCCCGGTGGTCGGGCCGAACAGGTCGGCGTAGGCGGCGCGGGAGATCTCAGGCATCGAGGGCACCTCCGGTCCGGCCGCGCAGTCCGGGCACGATCCGGGCGCCGGTGAGCGGGACGAGTTCGACCTCGACGGGGATGCCGGGCTCGAAGCGTACGGCCGTACCGGCGGCGACGTTCAGCCGCTTGCCGTGGGCGGCGCCGCGGTCGAACTCCAGGCCCGGGTTGGCCTCGGCGAAGTGGTAGTGGGAGCCGACCTGGACGGGCCGGTCGGCGGCGTTGAGGACGGTGAGCCGGGTGACCTCGCGGCCCTCGTTGTAGGCGATCGGCCCGTCGGCGAAGAGGATCTCTCCAGGGATCATCGGCTCTCTCCGGGAATCATCGCCGCCCCGTCAGACGATCGGCTCGTGGACGGTGACGAGCTTGGTGCCGTCCGGGAAGGTCGCCTCCACCTGCACGTCGTGGATCATCTCGGGGACGCCCTCCATGACGTCGTCCCGGGTGAGGACCTGCCGTCCGCTGGCCATGAGTTCGGCGACGGTACGGCCGTCGCGGGCGCCTTCCAGCACGTGGGAGGTGATGAGGGCGATCGCCTCGGGGTGGTTCAGCCGGAGCCCGCGCGCCCGGCGCTTCCCGGCCACGTCGGCGGCCACATGGATCAGCAGCCTCTCCTGCTCGTGCGGGGTCAGTCGCACGTCCCACCTCACCTTCTCGCCGGGGGCCGCGCGGGCCCGGTGACCGCGGCCAGCAGGCGGCGTCCCTGGTGGCGTGGAGGGGCAGGCTAGTGGGCACGCGTTTCGAGCACGTTAACCACGGCGGCGACGGCACGGGCGCGGGAACGCCTGGAGCAGCGGGAGGGCGCCTTCGAGATCCACCACTACGACGACGAGGCCGCCGCCCGCCAGGCCGTCGAGGACCGGACGGTGTACGGCGCGGTCGTCGTCGGCGGGAGCGGCCCGCAGTTGCTCACCGCGTCAGCGGCCAGCCCGGCCGTCGCCCAGCTGCTCCAGGCGGCGGTGGCGGAGCGGGCGTCCGCGGACGGCCCCCGGTCAGGACCGTCGACGTGGTGGCCGCCCCCGAGGAGGACCCGCGCGGCGCGGCGCTGACCGCCAGCGTGCTGCCGCTCTCCCTGGCCGGGATCGCCGCCGGGGCCGTGGTGGGCGTGACGGGGCTGCACGGGGGGCGCGCGGTGACCGCGCTGGTGGGTGCCGCGGCGCTGACGGGTCTGGCCGCGGCGGCGGTCGCGCACAGCTGGCTCGGGGTCTTCGCCGGTGGCTGGTGGGCCGAGGCGGCGGTGCTGGGGCTGGCGGTGCTGGCCGTGGGCGCCACCGTCGCGGGGCTCACCGCGCTGCTCCGCACCGCGGGGACCGGGGTCGGCGCGGGTCTGGTGATGCTGTTCGGCAACCCGTGGGCCGGGGCGTCCTCGGCGCCGGAGCTGCTGCCCGAGCCCGCCGGGTTCATCGGCCAGCTGCTGCCGCCCGGCGCGGCGGCGTCCCTGCTGCGCTCGGTGGCCTACTTCGACGGCGCGGCGGCGACCGGCCCCGCCCTCACCCTGACCTGGTGGGCCGCCCTCGGCCTGGGCGCGGTCGCGGTCGGCACGCTGACCGGGAAGCGGGCGGGAACCGCCCCGGAGCCCACCCGGAGCCCGGCGCTCGCGGGCTGAACGCCGGAGCGTGAGGGCCCGGTCCCGCCGACGACGGCGCGGGGCCGGGCCCTCACGTCCGCCCCGCCCTACGACGCTCCCGGCGCCCGGTGCTCGGCCGTGATGCCGAAGCGCTGGCGCTCGCGCGGCGTGACCGGCGCCTCGCGGACGCCGGAGACGGCGCTGACGACCCGCTCGTCCGCGGCCTCCGGCCGGCCCTCCAGGCGTTCGAGGTCGGCGGCGGAGACGAGCGCGACGAGGGGCTTGCCGTGCCGCGTCACGACGACGCGCTCACCGCCGTACACCACCCGGTTGATCAGGTCGGCGAGTTCAGCCCTGGCTTGCGTCACCGGAATCTCGTAGGCCATGACTCCCAGCTTACGGGCCACCCCTCCCCCGGAGAATGTACGTCCTGTACATTTTTCAGCGACAGCTCCGGAGTCGCCCTGCCGCGAGGAGGGGTCCGCCATGACCCGACCGTCCGCCCGCCCCGTCCTGCCCGGGTTCACCGAGCCCACCAGCCTCGGCGGCCGCACGCTGGACCCGTACGGGAAACTGCTGGAGGGCAGGATCGTCATCCTGGGCACGCCGCTCGACGACGCCGCCGCGGTCGACGTGATCGCGCAGTTCACGCACCTGGAACACGGCTCGCCCGACCAGGACATCGCGCTGTACGTCAACTCGCCCGGCGGCTCCCACAGCGCCATGACGGCCGTGTACGACACGATGCGCCACGTCAGCTGCGACGTGCGGACCTACTGCACGGGGCAGGCCGGTGCGCCGGCCGCGCTGCTGCTCGCCGCGGGCGCCCCGGGCAAGCGGTTCGCGCTGCCCGGCGCCCGCGTGGTGCTGCGGCAGCCCACGCTCACCGAACCGGTGCACGGCCGGACGTCCGACTTAGCCGTCCGGGCGGCGGAGTTGACCCGCGTCCGCGAACTGGCCGAGGAGATCCTCGTACGGCACACGGGGCGCGCGCCGGAGCAGGTGGCCCGGGACTTCGAGCGGGGGAAGGTGCTCGACGCGCGGGCGGCCGTGGAGTACGGCCTGGTGGACCGGGTCCTCGACGAGCGCCGGGGCACGGCGTCCGACCCCGGGGTGCGGTGAGCCGTCGATGCCGTCCCCCGAACTGCCGCCGCTGCCCGCCCTGACCCGGGCGGAGGGCGAGTTGATCGACCGTTACCTGGACGTGGTGGACCTGCTCGGCCGGATCAACCCGGCGCGCCCCGGTGACACCTACCGGGGTCTGCGCGCCGCCCAGGCGCTGGTGAGCCGGGCGGTCGAACTGCGTGACGCGCTGGCGCTGATGCACCAGCGGGGCGAGACCGAACTGCACGCGGCCACACTGGAGCGGGCGCTGCGCGTCCTGGACGGTGAGCGGCGCACGGCGCGCGTCACGCTGCCCGCGCGCTCTGCCAGTTGACCCGACGGCACCCGGTCGGAAAGTGAAACGATCTGAACGGTGGACCCCCCGTCGGAGTACGACCCAGACGTTTCGCGAGACCGCCAGGGTTGCGCGACACACGTGCTCCGAAGGGTGAACACGACGTTTCGCCGCTGGTCCGGGCCTCCTCTCCCACCTCCCCAACTGCTCGAAAGGGGGCCTGTCCACCCGAACGGACGAGCGGTGAGGAACGACACAAATGCCCGGTTCAGTTGGGATTTTCGGACATGCATGGGTGAAGATCCCTGTCTGACGACAAGACCCCGCCGCCGCGGCGGGGCGGTCCGGGCGGACGCCGAGTCCTGCCGCCGCACGGACGACCGGTCGACAGGGAAGTGGATCGGCAGGAGTGGAGGACCCGAGCACGACGGTCCGCCGGAGCAGACGTTCCGGGCGGCCCTTGGGGTGAAGCCGCGTTCGCGCGGCCGGGCAACTTCGCCAGCCCGAATCCGACAGGTCATCCTTCACAGGCGGCTGACGAAGGGTTGCGCATGACCACGCACAATCGCGTCCCGTCACTCATGGCCCGGGCCGGTACGGCCTCGGCCCTCACCCTCGCCGCGGTGGGCGGCTCCCTCGTGGTGCCGGGCCTCGCCCCGGACGCCGAGGCCGCCACGCCCGCCAGGAAGGCCCTCCAGGTCGCGGCCTCGAAGAAGGGCTCCCCCTACCGGTACGGCGCCACCGGTCCCCGCAGGTTCGACTGCTCGGGGCTCACCCTGTACTCGTACAAGAAGGCGGGCAAGAAGCTGCCGCGGACGGCCGCCCAGCAGTACAACAAGACGCGCCATGTGTCGGCCTCCCACCGCAAGGCCGGTGACCTGGTGTTCTTCCACTCCGGCTCCAGCATTTACCACGTCGGCATCTACGCCGGCAAGGGCAGGATCTGGCACTCCCCGAAGACCGGGGACGTGGTGCGGCTCCAGAAGATCTGGACGAGGAGCGTCTGGTACGGCCGGGTCTCCTGACCCGGGTGGCGCGGTGGCGGTGCCCTGACGCACCGCCACCGCGTCGTCCCGCCCTGCCGGGCCTCAGGGCTCCCGGCGCCGTACGGCGGTGAGGGGTGCCGCCGGTACGGCTTCCGGCCACGGCAGCTCGATCAGGACGGTCTTGCCGCCCTCGCCGGTGGGCCGGACTCTCAGTCGGCCGCCGCACTCCGTGGTCAGCCAGCGGATGATCACCATGCCGCGGCCGTTGTCCTGCTGCACGGCGGCCGGCAGCCGTCTGGGGAACCGCGGGTGACTGTCGGTGACCCCGATGCTCAGCTGTTCGTCACGGCACAGCCGCAGGTCCACCGTGAAGGTGGGTGACTGACCGAAGGTGTGCTGTACGGCGTTGGTGGTGAGTTCGGAGACGATGAGCCGGACCGTCTCGGCCAGCTCCGACGCCGACGGCAGACCCCACTCCCCCAGCGTGCCGAGTGCGAAGGCCCGGGCCGCGGAGACCGAGGCGGGTTCGCTCGGCAGCGTGACGGATGCTTCCAGATGGTCTGCCATGGCGATGTCGTCCCTTTCCCATGGGACCGCGGTCCGACACTCAACGGATGGTTCGAGTACGGTCCCGGACTGGTGCTTCGTCGCCAGACTGCCACTAGCGCGCTGTTTCCGGTGGCGATCCACCAAGATCTGCATATATCTGTCGCTCGAAACGGTGAACTCTGCGACGGCAGACCGTATTTGGTCGAACTGTCTGGAGTCTCGGTGGGGAGCGGCCGAGTGGCCGGGAAATGAAGGGTTGTCCATGCCGAACGGTCCCGCGGTGCGCCGCCGGAAACTGGGTGCCGAACTGCGCGCGCTCCGCGCCCGCCTGGGCATAACCAGCGGTGACGCTGCCAGACTGGTGGGTTGGCACCAGTCGAAGGTGAGCCGGATCGAGACCGGCGCCAGCGGGGTGAAACCGGCCGACGTCCGGTTACTGCTGGACGCCTACGGCGTGACCGAGCCCGAACTGCGGGAACTGCTGCTGATGCTGGCCGGTCCCGACACGGGCGGTGGACGGCACCACTGGTGGCACGCCTACCGCGGGGTACTGCCGCCCACCTACCGGGACTTCATCAGCCTGGAGTCACAGGCGACCTCGGTGCGCACCCTGGAGAACTCCGTGGTGCCGGGCCTGCTGCAGACCCGGGAGTACGCCCGCGCGGTGACCCGGGCGGCGGCGGGCGGGCGCCCGCAGGACGAGCTGGACGCGCTGGTGGAGGTGCGGCTGGCCCGGCAGGAGGTGCTGCGGGCGCGGCGCCCGCTGGAGCTGAGCGCGGTCCTGGACGAGGCGGTGCTGCGGCGCGAAGTGGGCGGCCCCGGGGTGATGGCCCGGCAGTTGGTGCGGCTGAGGGAGGCGGCGCGGCTGCCCCAGGTGCGGCTCCAGGTGCTGCCGTTCGCCGCTGGGGCGCATGTCGGGGTCACCGGGCCTTTCGTTATCTTCTCATTTTCGAGCACTTCTGATCTGGACGTGGTTGTTCTCGACCACTTGACGAGTAGCCTCTACCTCGACCGGAAAGAAGACCTGGAGACATACACCGAGGCATTCCATGCCCTTCAGTTCCACGCCCTTTCACCCGAGGACTCGTTGGACTACATCGCCGGAATAGGCGACGGCACATAAGGAGGCACCATGACCGCACTGCCTCAGAACGTTTCCACGACAAGCGAACCGCCAGGCACGCGGTGGCTGCGCAGCAGCTACAGCACCGGGGCGAACAACTGCGTCGAGACGGCCCGGCCGGTCAGCGGACCGGGCGCCGGACTGCTCGCCGTACGCGACTCCAAGACCCCGGACGGACCCGCGCTGCTCTTCTCCCCCGAGAGCTGGGCGGGGTTCACGGCAGCCTTCCACTGACCGACCGCGCGCGACGCACGGCCGTGCCACGCCGACTCACGGTCGCGTTTCGCCGATGACCCGTACAGCGCGTTCCAGCTGTTCCCCGGAGAGGTCCGCGCGGGCGGTCAGCCGCAGCCGCGAGATCCCGTCGGGTACGGACGGGGGCCGGAAACACCCCACCGCCACCCCGGCGGCACGGCACTCGGCCGCCCACCGCACGGCGCCCTCCGGGGACGGCGCCCGCACCGAGACGACCGCGGCGTCCGGACGCACCGCCGTCAGGCCCGCGGCCGTCAGCCGGTCGTACAGCTCCCCCGCCACCGCGCGGGCCCGCGCGGCCCGCTCCGGCTCGCGGCGCAGCAGCCGCAGCGAGGCCAGTGCGGCGCCCGCAGCGGCGGGCGCGAGACCGGTGTCGAAGATGAACGTGCGGGCCGCGTTGACCAGATGGCCGATCACCCGCGCGGGACCGAGGACGGCACCGCCCTGACCGCCCAGCGACTTGGACAGCGTGACCGTGACGACGACGTCGTCCGCGCCCGCGAGTCCCGCCGCGTACGGCGTGCCCCGGCCGCCGTGGCCCAGCACCCCGAGCCCGTGCGCGTCGTCCACGACCAGCCCCGCCCCGCGCTCCCGGCAGACCGCGGCCAGCTCCGCCAGCGGCGCGGCGTCCCCGTCGACCGAGAAGACGGCGTCCGAGACGGCGACGGCGGGCCCGTCGTGCGTACCCAGCGCCTTGCGCACGGCGTCCGGGTCGGCGTGCGCCACCACCTGGGTGGTGCCGCGGGCCAGTCGGCAGCCGTCGATGAGCGAGGCGTGGTTGCCCGCGTCGGAGACGATCAGCGAGCCGTGCGGGGCGAGCGCGGTGACCGCGGCGAGGTTGGCCGCGTAGCCGGAGGAGAAGACCAGCGCCGCCTCGACACCGCAGAAGTCGGCCAGCTCGCGTTCGAGTTCGCCGTGCAGCTCGGTGGTGCCGGTGACCAGGCGGGAGCCCGTCGAGCCCCCGCCCCAGGTCCGCGCGGCCCGCGCCGCGCCCTCGGTGACCTCCGGGTGCCGGGCCAGGCCCAGGTAGTCGTTGCTCGCCAGGTCAAGCAGCGTCGAGTCGGCGGGGCGAGGCCGCAGCACCCGCACGAGCCCGGCCCGGCGACGTGCCTCGGCCTGCTCGTCGATCCACCCGAACGCCCCCATCGGCCCTCCGCTGATTTTGTAGGCAGTCGACAGACCCTATCCACAGACCGCGCAGCTCAGAATGTGGCCATACCCACACGACGAAGTGCCGGTCTTGTACGAAGCCTCCTTGGCCCGGAGGGGCACCTTACGACAGGATCGGCTCCCATGGACCTGCTGAACACGCTGGTGGACAAGGGGCTTCGGCGCGAGCCGCCGAGCCGCGAGGAGGCGCTCGCCGTCCTCGCCACCTCCGACGACGACCTGCTCGATGTGGTGGCCGCGGCCGGGAAGGTGCGCCGCCACTGGTTCGGGCGACGGGTGAAGCTCAACTACCTCGTCAACTTGAAGTCCGGACTGTGTCCGGAGGACTGCTCCTACTGCTCCCAGCGGCTGGGCTCCGAGGCCGGGATCCTCAAGTACACCTGGCTCAAGCCGGAACAGGCGACCGAGGCGGCGGCGGCCGGTCTCGCCGGGGGCGCCAAGCGGGTCTGCCTGGTGGCCAGCGGGCGCGGTCCGACCGACCGGGACGTGGACCGGGTCTCCGAGACCATCAGGGCCATCAAGGGCGAGCACGAGGACGTCGAGGTGTGCGCCTGCCTCGGGCTGCTCTCCGACGGGCAGGCCGAACGGCTGCGGCAGGCGGGCGCGGACGCCTACAACCACAACCTCAACACCTCCGAGGCGACGTACGGCGACATCACCACCACCCACACCTACGCCGACCGGGTCGACACCGTGCAGAAGGCGCACGCGGCCGGGCTGTCCGCCTGCTCCGGGCTGATCGCGGGCATGGGCGAGGGCGACGAGGACCTCGTCGACGTGGTCTTCGCGCTGCGCGAGCTGGATCCCGACTCGGTTCCGGTCAACTTCCTGATCCCGGTCGAGGGCACCCCGCTGGCCGGGGAGTGGCACCTCACCCCGCAGCGCTGCCTGCGGATTCTGGCCATGGTCAGGTTCGTCTGCCCGGACGTCGAGGTACGCATCGCGGGCGGCCGTGAGGTCCACCTGCGCACGATGCAGCCGCTCGCCCTGCACCTGGCCAACTCGATCTTCCTCGGCGACTACCTGACCACCGAGGGCCAGGCGGGCAAGGCGGACCTGGAGATGATCGCGGACGCCGGGTTCGAGGTGGAGGGCGCGGACGAGGTGACGCTGCCGGAGCACCGGGCGGCGGGCGGCGCGTGCGGTTCCCACGAGGGGGGCGGGGTGTGCGGTTCCACGCCGCACGTGAACGAGGCCCGTACCGACCTCGTCGCCGTACGCCGCCGTGGCGCCGGAACGGACCTCGCGCCGAATGCCTGACCTGAGCGTGCCCGACCTGCTCGACCTGGACCGGGCGCACGTGTGGCATCCGTACGGGCCGATGCCGGGCCGTACGGACCCGCTGGTCGTGGAGTCCGCGAGCGGGGTGCGGCTGCGGCTCGCGGACGGCTCGGGCGAGCTGGTCGACGGGATGTCCTCGTGGTGGTCGGCCATCCACGGCTACAACCACCCGGTGCTCAACGAGGCCGCCCACGACCAGCTGGGCCGGATGAGCCACGTGATGTTCGGCGGGCTCACCCACGAGCCCGCGGTACGGCTCGCGAAGCTCCTGGTCGACCTGTCGCCCGAGGGCCTCGAACACGTCTTCCTCGCCGACTCCGGCTCGGTGTCGGTCGAGGTCGCGGTGAAGATGTGCCTCCAGTACTGGCGCTCGCTCGGCCGCCCCGCCAAGCGGCGCCTGCTGACCTGGCGCGGCGGCTACCACGGCGACACCTGGCAGCCGATGTCGGTGTGCGACCCCGAGGGCGGGATGCACCAGCTGTGGAGCGGGGTCCTCCCGCGCCAGGTGTTCGCCGACGCGCCTCCGGCCCGGTACGAGGAGGCGTACGCCGAGGAGTTGCGGACGCTGATCGGGCGGCACGCCGACGAGCTGGCCGCGGTGATCGTGGAGCCGGTGGTGCAGGGCGCGGGCGGGATGCGGTTCCACTCCCCCGCCTATCTGCGGGTGCTGCGCGAGGCGTGCGACGCGCACGACGTGCTGCTGGTCTTCGACGAGATCGCCACCGGCTTCGGCCGCACCGGCGCGCTGTTCGCCGCGGAGCACGCCGCCGTGACGCCGGACGTGATGTGCGTCGGCAAGGCGCTGACCGGCGGCTATCTGACGATGGCGGCGACGCTGTGCACGCCGCGGGTGGCCGACGGGATCTCCCGGGGCGAGGTGCCGGTGCTGGCGCACGGACCGACGTTCATGGCCAACCCGCTCGCCGCGGCCGTCGCCTGTGCCTCGATCGGGCTGCTCGTCGGCCAGGACTGGCGCGCGGAGGTCAAGCGGATCGAGACCGGGCTGCGGGAGGGCCTCGCCCCGGCGGCGGAGCTGCCGGGGGTGCGGGACGTCCGCGTCCTCGGCGCGATCGGCGTCGTCCAGCTGGACCGCCCGGTCGACATGGCGGCGGCGACCCGGGCCGCGGTGCGCGAGGGCGTGTGGCTGCGGCCGTTCCGCGACCTGGTCTACACGATGCCGCCGTACGTCACCGGGGACGCCGACGTGGCACGGATCGGGCGCGCGGTGTGCGCCGCGGCACGGGAGGGATGAGACATGCCGGTCCTGATCATCACGGGTACGGGCACCGAGATCGGCAAGACGGTCACGACCGCCGCCGTCGCCGCCGCCGCGCTGGCCGCCGGTCGCTCGGTGGCCGTCCTGAAGGCCGCGCAGACGGGCGTACGGCCCGACGAGCGCGGGGACGCGGCGGAGGTGGCGCGGCTCGCGGGCACCGTGACGGCCGCCGAACTCGCCCGGTACCCGGAGCCGTTGGCCCCGGCGACGGCGGCCCGGCGGGCCGGGATGCGGCCGGTGGCGCCGGGCGACGTGGCCGAGGCGGCCGCCAAGCTGGCCACCGACCACGACCTGGTGCTGGTGGAGGGGGCGGGCGGACTGCTCGTCCGGTTCGACGCGGCGGGCGGCACGCTGGCCGACGCGGCGGCGCTGCTGGGGGCGCCGGTCCTGGTGGTCGCCCCGGCCGGGCTCGGCACCCTCAACGGCACCGAGCTGACGGCCCGTGAACTGGAGCGGCGCGGCCTCGGGTTGACCGGCGTGGTGATCGGCAGCTGGCCCGCGCTGCCCGACCTCGCCAGCCGGTGCAACCTCGCCGACCTGCCGGAGGTGGCGGGGGCGCCGCTGCTGGGCGCCCTGCCCGCCGGGGCCGCGGCGCTGCCCCCGGCCGACTTCCGGACCACCGCCCCGGCCTGGCTGGCGCCACGCCTGGACGGCACCTGGGACGCGGAGGCGTTCCGGGCACGGGAGGCGCCGCCGACGGCGGAGGGTGTCCGGGAGCCGCTCGGCGGACAGCCGCGGTAGGTCCGGGCCGCCGACCAACGGCCCCGGGCGCCGACGGCGGGGGTGCGTGGCGGCGCCGAGGGGGAGAATCGCCGTAGGGCCCGGCCGTCGCGGAACGGGGCCCGGGACCATGCTCGTCGGCGAGGAGGTCGCCATGCCACTGCGGACCGTCGGTGCCCGGAAGGCGGCGCGGGATGCCGTGCACCATCCGCTGTTCGCCCGCCGCTACGCGCGGGTCAGCCTCCGTGCCGAGAGCCGGATGGGCATGGCCGGGGTGCGGGACCGGCTGCTCGCGGGGCTCTCCGGGCGGGTCCTGGAGATCGGCGCGGGCAACGGGCTGAACTTCGCGCACTACCCGGCCGCCGTCTCCGAGGTCGTCGCCATCGAGCCGGAGCGGCTGCTGCGGCACCTGGCCGTGGAGGCCGCCCTGCGGGCCGGGGTGCCGGTCGACGTGGTGCCGGGGGCGGCGGAGGCGCTGCCGGTGAAGAGCGAGGCGTTCGACGCGGTGGTGCTGTCGCTGGTGCTGTGCAGCGTCCGGGACGTGCCGCGCGCCCTGGGGGAGGCGCGGCGGGTGCTGCGGCCGGGCGGGCAGGTGCGGTTCTTCGAGCACGGGCGGGGCGGCGGCCGGATGATGGACCTCGCCCAGCGGGCCCTGGACCGCACGGTGTGGCCACCGCTGAACGGCGGCTGCCACCTGCACCGCGACCCGGTCGCCGCGCTGCGCGACGCCGGGTTCGAACCGGGGCCGTACCGACGGCTGTCGATGCCGGAGAAGGGGCCGCGGCTGCCGTCGTCGTTCTGTGTGCTGGGGACGGCGTGGCGGCCGGTCGCGGGGAACCCGTAGGCGTTCCGGCCCGCGTCGAAGGGTGCTCCGTACACCCGCCTCCGAGGTACCGGGGGTGGGGGAAGACGCCCCCCGCCCGCGAGGGATACCGTGTGGGCCGCGTATCACTACCCTCGGCCGCGACGGGGGATCCGGGGATCTGGGACGTCCGCGTGTCGGGAACGACCTAGGAGGCAGCCTTGTCCACTCCTGTAGCGGGGCACGTCCCCGGTCAGGCTCCGGCCGACGGCAACGCGGCCCGCGCCCGCGGTCTGACCAAGGCGTACGGCTCCGGCGAGACGACCGTGCTGGCCCTGGACTCGGTGGACGTCGACATCGCACGCGGTCGGTTCACCGCCGTCATGGGCCCGTCGGGTTCCGGGAAGTCCACGCTGATGCACTGTCTGGCGGGCCTCGACACGGTGTCCGCCGGGCAGGTCTGGCTCGGTGACACCGAGATCACCGGGCTGAAGGAGCGCGAGCTGACCCGGCTGCGCCGGGACCGGATCGGGTTCATGTTCCAGTCGTTCAACCTGATACCGACGCTGAACGCGCTGGAGAACATCACCCTGCCCATGGATATCGCCGGGCAGAAGCCCGACCCGAAGTGGCTGGACCAGGTCATCGACACCCTCGGGCTGCGGGACCGCCTCAAGCACCGGCCCGCCCAGCTCTCCGGCGGCCAGCAGCAGCGGGTGGCGTGCGCCCGCGCGCTGGCCTCCCGGCCCGAGCTGATCTTCGCCGACGAGCCGACCGGCAACCTCGACTCGCGGGCCGGTCTCGAGGTGCTCAGCTTCCTCCGAGAGGCCGTCGACGACCTCGGGCAGACCGTCGTCATGGTCACCCACGACCCGGGCGCCGCCGCCCACTCCGACCTGGTGCTGTTCCTCGCGGACGGCCGGATCGTGGACGAGATGGAGCACCCGACGGCGGAGGCGGTGCTGGAGCGGATGAAGCAGTTCGACGTGATCCGCGGTCAGGCGGAGGGCGGCCCCCTCACCTCCGGCCCCGATTCCGGCCCCGTTCCCGGTTCCGGTACCGGCGGCGGTACCGATTCCGGTGCCGGTGCCGGTGCCGGTACCGCCGAGGAGGTCTGACGCCGTGCTGAAGGCGACCTTCCGGAGCTTCCTGGCGCACAAGGGGCGGCTGCTGCTGTCCGCGCTGGCCGTGATCCTGTCCGTGGCGTTCGTCGCGGGCAGCCTGATCTTCTCGGACACCGTCAGCCGTACCTTCGACCGGCTGTTCGCCTCGACCGCCGCCGACGTCACCGTCAGCCCGAAGCAGGACCTCGACGAGGCCATCCCCTCCGGCGTCACCCCCACCCTCCCCGCCTCGGTCGCCGACCGGATCGCCGCGGTCGACGGCGTGGCGGACGCGCGGCCCGAGGTGGACGTCGCGGGCATCACCGTGGCCGACGCGGACAACGAGTCCGTCGGCCCGACCACCGGCGCCCCCACCCTGGGCCTGGACTGGAACCCGACCGAGCGCAGCCCCGTGGAGCTGAGCTCCGGCCGCGCCCCGAGCGGCGACGGTCAGGTGCTGCTGGACTCGGAGACCGCGGACCGCAGGCACATCGACATCGGCGACCCGCTGACCGTGATCGCGCGGCCCGGCTCCTTCAAGGTCGAGGTCGTCGGCATCGTCACCTTCAAGACCACCAACCCCGGCGCCGCGCTGGTCTTCTTCGACCAGCCGACCGCCCGGACCAGGCTGCTGGGCGACCCGGAGGCGGCCACCTCGATCTCCGTCGACGCCGCCGAGGGCGTCAGCGACCCGCAGCTCAAGCAGCGGGTGGCCGAGGCGCTCGGCGGCGACCGCTACGACCTGCGCACCGCCGACGAGCAGGCCGAGTCCGACGCCGAGCAACTGGGCGGATTCCTCGACGTCATCAAGTACGTGATGCTGGGCTTCGCCGGGATCGCCGTGCTCGTGGGCGTGTTCCTGATCGTCAACACCTTCTCCATGCTGATCGCCCAGCGCACCCGTGAGCTGGGCCTGCTGCGGGCGCTCGGCGCCGACCGGCGGCAGGTGCGCCGCTCCGTGCTCACCGAGGCGCTGCTGCTCGGCCTGTTCGGCTCCACCCTGGGCCTGGCCACCGGCATCGGCCTCGCCGCCGGGCTGATGGAGCTGATGGGCCTGCTCGGCATGAACATCGACGCCACCGAGATGGTCATCGGCTGGGGCACCCCGGTCGCGGCCTACGCGGTCGGGGTGGGCGTCACCTTCGTCGCCGCCTACCTCCCGGCCCGGCGCGCGGCGGGCGTCTCGCCGATGGCGGCGCTGTCGGACGCCGAGATCGCCGGGGTGGGCCGCCCGCTGCGGGTGCGCGCCATGGTGGGCGCGGTGATCGGCGCGGCGGGCGCGGCGGCGCTCGCGGGGTGCGCGGCGTCCTCGGACACGAGTGCGGCGGCGTCGCTGCTGGGCCTCGGGGTGGTCCTCACCCTGATCGCCACGGTGATCGCCGGGCCGCTGCTGGTGCGGCCGGTGATCCGGGTGCTCGGCGGGGCGTTCCCGGCGCTGTTCGGCTCCGTCGGCCGGATGAGCCAGCGCAACGCCCTGCGCAATCCGCGCCGTACCGGGGCGACGGCCGCCGCGCTGATGGTGGGTCTCTCGCTGGTCGGCGGGATGTCGGTGGCGAGCGCGTCCATGACGAAGTCGTTCGACCAGCAGATCGACAGGACGCTGGGCGCCGACTTCGTGGTGCAGAACGCCAACTTCGTGCCCTTCCCGGCGGAGATCACCGACGCGGTGCGGTCCACCGAGGGCGTCGGCCTGGTCGTCCGCGCCCAGTTCACCCCGGTCGGGGTGCGGCTGCCGGACGGCGACCGGGTGGAGACGACGGCGGCGGCGTACGACCCCCGGCTGGACGACGTCGCGAACATCCCGTACGCCGAGGGCGACACCGCGGCGGCGCTCGCCGACGGGCGGATGGCGATGGACCGGGACTTCGCCCGCGACCACGGCGTCCGCGTCGGGACGGCGCTGCCGGTGGAGTTCCAGGGCGGCCGGACGGCCGAGCTGACCGTGGGCGCGCTGACCGACCAGGAGACCTCGGACGGCTTCGGCACCCAGGGCGGGATGTACTTCGGCCTGGCCACGCTGGAGCGGTACGGGCCGGGCGGGCAGGAGGCGGCGGTGTACGTCAACGCCGCCGACGGGACCGCCGACGACGACCTGCGGGCCGCGCTGGAGGAGACGCTCGACCCCTATCCGCAGGTGCAGGTGCGCGACCTGGCCGACTACAAGCAGCTGGTGCGCGACCAGATCGCGGTCCTGCTGTACCTGGTGTACGCGCTGCTGGGCCTGGCGATCGTCATCGCGGTGCTCGGCGTGGTCAACACCCTCGCCCTGTCGGTGGTGGAGCGCACCCGGGAGATCGGGCTGCTGCGGGCGATCGGGCTGGCCCGGCGGCAGCTGCGCCGGATGATCCGCCTGGAGTCGGTGGTGATCGCCGTGTTCGGCGCGCTCCTCGGGCTGGCGCTCGGGCTGGTGTGGGGGGTGTGCGTGCAGCAGGTGCTGGCCCTCCAGGGCATGACGGCGCTGGCGATCCCCTGGGGCACGGTCGTCGCGGTGGTGGTCGGCTCGGCGGTCGTGGGCATCGTCGCGGCGCTGCTGCCCGCGCTGCGGGCGTCGCGGATGAACGTGCTGGCGGCGATCGCGCACGAGTGAGGTACCCCGCCCCCGGTGTCCGGATGCTGGAATCCCGCGTCCGGACGCCGGGCGCATGATGGGATCCCGGCATGACTGAGCTGCGCATACGGGCCGCCGGGCCCGCGGACCTGGACTCCGTACTGGCCTTCTGGAAGGTGGCCGCCGAGGGGACGAGCATCAGCGACGACCGGGACGGCGTGGAGCGGCTGGTGGCCCGCGACCCGGAGTCGCTGCTGCTGGCCGAGCGCGCGGGTGAGCTGGTCGGCACGGTGATCGCCGGCTTCGACGGGTGGCGGTGCCACCTGTACCGGCTCGCGGTCCACCCGGACCAGCGGCGGCAGGGCGTCGGCACGGCGCTGCTCGCCGCCGCCGGGGAGCGCTTCGTACGGCTTGGGGGCCGTCGCGCGGACGCCATGGTGCTGACCCGCAACGCGACCGGCCAGCGCGCGTGGGAGGCGGCCGGGTACGCGCCCGAGGAGCACTGGCGGCGCTGGGTGAAGCACCTGACCGAGAACTGACCTCTTTTGCCGGTCCTTTACTATTGGGGGAACACTCGTCTCTCCATGAAAGGTGTGAGCGTCCGCCGATGGGCGAGCCTCCCAGTAGTAGACACCGTGCGTTCCTCCCCGCCCTGCCGGATCCTGGGACGGGGGTGACCCGATGACCGAAGTGCTCCTGCTGTTCGTGGCGATCCTGCTCTCCCTCGCGTGCGGCGCCTTCGTCGCCGCCGAGTTCTCCCTGACCACGGTCGAGCGCGGCGCCCTCGAACAGGCCGCGCAGCGCGGCGAGCGGGGCGCCGCGGGCGCCCTGAAGGCCGTACGGAACCTGACCTTCCAGCTGTCCGGCGCGCAGCTCGGCATCACCGTCACCAACCTGGTGGTCGGTATGCTCGCCGAACCGTCGATCGCCCAGCTGATCTCCGGACCGCTGCGCGGCCTCGGCGTCTCGGAGTCCGCCGCGTCCTCCCTCGCGCTGGTGCTGGGCACCGCGCTGTCGACGGTCTTCCTGATGGTCGTCGGCGAGCTGGTGCCCAAGAACTGGGCGATCTCCGAGCCGCTCGGGATGGCCAAGCGGGTCGGCAACGCGCAGCGGTTCTTCAGCGCCGCGTTCCGGCCGTTCATCGCCCACCTGAACAACACCGCCAACCACATGGTGCGCCGGTTCGGCATCGAGCCCGCCGAGGAGCTGGCGTCCGCGCGCGGACCCCAGGAGCTGGCGGCGCTGGCCCGGCACTCCGCCCGCGAGGGCGCCCTGGAGGCGGACACCGCCGAGCTGTTCGTGCGCACCCTGAACCTGGCCGACCTCACCGCGGAGAACGTGATGACCCCGCGCGTGCAGGTCATCGCCCTGGACGCGCAGGCGACCTGCGAGGACGTGGCGAACGCGACCCGGGCGACGGGCCTGTCCCGGTTCCCGGTCTACCGCGGCGGCCTCGACACCGTCGTGGGCACGGCCCACATCAAGGACATCCTGGCGGTGCCCGCGGAGCAGCGGCCCCGGGTGCCGGTGGCCGAGCTGATGCGCGAGCCGCTGCTCGTCCCCGAGTCGCTGACCGTGGACCGGCTCCTGGACCGGCTGTCCGGCAAGCGCACCATGGCCGTCGTCATCGACGAGTACGGCGGTACGGCGGGCGTGGCCACCCTGGAGGACATCGTCGAGGAGGTCGTCGGCGAGGTCCGCGACGAGCACGACCCGCACGAGACGCCCGACCTGGCCGCGGCCGGGACGGACGACGACGGCCACGCCGTGTACTCCGCGGACGGCGCCGCCCGGATGGACCAGCTCGCCCGCGTCGGCCTGCGCCCGCCCGAGGGGCCGTACGAGACCCTCGCCGGTCTGGTGGCCAGCCAGCTGGGCCGCATCCCCGCGGTCGGTGACAGCCTCGCCGTCGACGGCTGGCGCCTCGACGTGGTCGACGCCTCCGGGCGCCGGGCCGCGCGGGTGCTGCTGCACGCCCCGCTCGACGACGACGCCGTGCGCGCCGACGACGCCAAGGACATCGAGGACGAGGAGGGCGGGCGGTGACCGCCGTACAGCTGCTGATCGGTTTCGCGACGCTGGTCGTCAACGCCTTCTTCGTGGGCGCCGAGTTCGCGCTGATCTCGGTGCGCCGCAGCCAGATCGAGCCGTACGCCGACCAGGGCGACCGGCGCGCCAAGAGCGTGCTGTGGGGTCTGAAGCACGTGTCGGCGCTGATGGCGGCGGCGCAGCTCGGCATCACGCTGTGCACGCTGGTCCTCGGCGTGGTCGCCGAACCGGCGATCGCGCACCTGCTGGAGCCGGTGTTCCACGCGGTGGGCGTGCCGAGCGGCGCGGGGCACGCGGTGTCCTTCGTGATCGCGCTGACCCTGGCGACGTATCTGCACATGCTGCTCGGTGAGATGGTGCCGAAGAACATCGCGCTCGCGGAGCCGGTGCGCAGCGCGCTGCTGCTCGGCCCGCCGCTGGTGGCGCTGTCGCGCGGCCTGCGACCGGTGATCTTCACCATCAACGCCTTCGCCAACGGTCTGCTGAAGCTGATGCGGATCGAGACCAAGGACGAGGTCACGGCGACCTTCTCGGACGCCGAGCTGGCCCGGCTGGTCAAGGACTCCGGTGAGGCGGGGCTGATCGACGAGCGGGCGCGGGAGCGGCTGCACGACGCGCTTGAGCTGGGCCGCCGTCCGGTGCGCGACGTCGTCATGCCGCTGGAGAGCGTGGTGTACGCGCGCGTGGGCGTCACCCCGGAGGAGCTGGAGCGGCTGTCCGCCGAGTCCGGGTTCTCCCGCTTCCCGGTGGTGGACGAGGAGCGTCGGATCATCGGCTACCTGCATGTGAAGGACGCGCTGGACGCCTCCCCGCGCGACCTGCCGTTCCGGCTGCGGGACATGCGGTCCATCGCGCGGGTCCGGGAGGCCACGCCGCTGGACGACGTGCTCACCGCGATGCGCGGCAGCCGCACCCACCTGGCCGCCGTGCTCGGCTCCGACGGCCGTCTCGCGGGGCTGGTGACCATGGAGGACGTCCTGCGGGAGCTGTTCGGGCAGCGGGCCTGACATCCGGGGGGAGGGGGCGACCGACCGCTGGGTATGGCGTCGGGATAGCATCGCCGACGCCATGCAGACGAACCCCCCTCCCCCGTACGCCAGTCTGGTCGCGGTCGGCGACTCCTTCACCGAGGGCATGTCGGACCTGCTGCCCGACGGCACCTACCGCGGCTGGGCCGACCTGCTGGCCGCCCGGATGGCGGCCAGCAGCCCCGGCTTCCGGTACGCCAACCTGGCGGTGCGCGGCAAGCTCATCGGGCAGATCGTCGACGAGCAGGTGGACGTGGCCGCCTCGATGGGCGCCGACGTCATCACGCTGGTCGGCGGTCTCAACGACACCCTGCGCCCCAAGTGCGACATGGACCGGGTGCGCGGCCTGCTGACGGAGGCCGTGGAACGCCTCGCCCCCGCCTGCAAGCAGCTGGTGCTGATGCGCAGCCCCGGCCGCCAGGGCCCCGTCCTGGAGCGGTTCCGCCCGCGCATGGAGGAACTCTTCGCCTGCGTCGACGACCTCGCCGCCCGGCACGGCGCCCTCGTCGTCGACCTGTACGGCGCCCCCTCCCTCGCCGACCCGCGCATGTGGGACGTGGACCGGCTGCACCTGACCGCCGAGGGCCACCGCAGGGTGGCGGAGGCGGTCTGGCAGGGGCTCGGTCACGAGGCGGCGGACCCCGACTGGCGCGTCCCCATGCCGCCCACCCTGCCGCCGGGGTGGGTGACCCGGCGCGTCACGGACCTCCGGTTCGCCCGCCAGCACCTGCTCCCGTGGATCGGCCGCCGCCTGACCGGCCGCTCCTCCGGGGACGGCCTGCCGCCCAAGCGCCCGGACCTGCTGCCGTACGACGGGTCGGCGTAGCCCGCCCGCACGGCCCTTGGAGCTTCCTCCGAACCACCCCGTGGCGCTGGCCTGCACGAATCGCCAGTAGAATCCGTACACGTGACTCCTGCGCCCGCCAAGCCCCGTATCCCCAACGTCCTCGCCGGACGGTACGCCTCCGTCGAACTGGCCACCCTCTGGTCGCCCGAACAGAAGGTGAGGCTGGAGCGGCAGCTCTGGCTCGCCGTGCTGCGGGCCCAGAAGGACCTCGGGATCGAGGTGCCGGACGCGGCGATCGCCGACTACGAGCGCGTGCTCGACCGGGTCGACCTGGCCTCCATCGCCGAGCGTGAGAAGGTCACGCGGCACGACGTGAAGGCGCGGATCGAGGAGTTCAACGACCTCGCCGGGCACGAGCAGGTCCACAAGGGCATGACCTCCCGCGACCTCACAGAGAACGTCGAACAGCTCCAGGTCCGGCTCTCCCTGGAGCTGGTGCGCGACCGCACGGTGGCGGTCCTCGCCCGGCTCGGCAAGCTCGCCGGGGAGTACGGCGAACTGGTCATGGCGGGGCGCTCGCACAACGTCGCCGCGCAGGCCACCACCCTGGGCAAGCGGTTCGCGACCGCCGCCGACGAGCTGCTGGTGGCGTACACCCGGGTCGAGGAGCTGCTCGGGCGCTACCCGCTGCGCGGTATCAAGGGCCCGGTCGGCACCGCCCAGGACATGCTGGACCTGCTCGGCGGGGACGCCGCGAAGCTGGCCGACCTGGAGGGGCGGATCGCCGCCCACCTGGGCTTCTCGCAGGCGTTCACCTCGGTCGGGCAGGTGTACCCGCGGTCGCTGGACTACGAGGTCGTCACCGCGCTGGTGCAGCTGGCGGCGGCGCCGTCCTCGCTGGCCAAGACGGTCCGGCTGATGGCGGGCCACGAGCTGGTGACCGAGGGCTTCAAGCCCGGGCAGGTCGGCTCCTCCGCGATGCCGCACAAGATGAACACCCGTTCCTGCGAGCGCGTCAACGGCCTGATGGTCGTCCTGCGCGGCTACGCCTCGATGACCGGCGAGCTGGCGGGCGACCAGTGGAACGAGGGCGACGTGTCCTGCTCGGTGGTGCGCCGGGTCGCGCTCCCCGACGCGTTCTTCGCGCTGGACGGGCTGCTGGAGACGTTCCTGACGGTGCTGGACGAGTTCGGGGCGTTCCCGGCCGTCGTGGCGCGTGAGCTGGACCGCTACCTGCCGTTCCTGGCGACGACGAAGGTCCTCATGGGCGCGGTCCGCGCCGGGGTCGGCCGGGAGATCGCGCACGAGGCGATCAAGGAGAACGCGGTCGCCTGCGCGCTGGCGATGCGGGAGCAGGGCGCCGAGCGCAACGAGCTCCTCGACCGGCTCGCCGCCGACGAGCGCCTGCCGCTGGACCGCGCCCAGCTCGACGCGCTGATGGCCGACAAGCTGTCCTTCACCGGCGCCGCCGCCGACCAGGTGGCCACCGTGGTCGCCCGGATCGAGGAGATCGCGAAGCAGCACCCCGAGGCCGCGGGCTACACGCCCGGCGCCATCCTCTGACCGGCGCCCCCGCCATGGCCCGGTTCACCCCGGCGGAGCTGGAGGCCGCCCGCGACCGTCGCGTCCCGGACGTCGTCGCGGACGGCCTGCGGGTGCTGTTCTGCGGGATCAACCCCGGCCTGATGAGCGCGGCGACGGGCCACCACTTCGCCCACCCCGGCAACCGCTTCTGGCCGGTACTGCACCTGTCCGGCTTCACGCCCCGCCTGCTGGGACCGTCGGAGCAGGAGGAACTGCTGTCCTACGGCCTCGGCATCACCAACGTCGTGGCCCGCGCCACCGCCCGCGCCGACGAACTGACCGCCGAGGAGTACCGCGAGGGCGGGCGCCTGCTCGCCCTGAGGGCGGCACGACTGCGGCCGAGCTGGCTGGCGGCGGTGGGCGTCACCGCGTACCGCGCCGCTTTCGACGACCGCGAAGCCCGGGTGGGGCCGCAGGAGCGGGTCATCGGTGGTACGCGGGTGTGGGTGCTGCCCAACCCGAGCGGGCTCAATGCGCTGTGGACTATACCCAAACTGACGGATGCGTTTCGTGCGTTTCGGCTGGTCACAGGGCTACCCGACGCGTCGTGTGCGGGTGGCTCCGAGGACTAGTTTAGCCGTCTAGCGCCCCCAGGGACGGCTCCGGCTACCCCTGCTCGGCCCGTGCTGCCAGCGCCGGAATCGCCGCGATCTTCTCGGCGGTGAGGTCGTTCCAGACAAGCCCCGACGGCCGACGCCGGTTAGGGCAGGGGATCACCTCGTCAGGCGTGACGATGTAGTCCACGGAAAAATCATGCTCGGTTTCGGGGATGTCGTCCTCGACCACCTGGAGCGCGTGAACCGGTGCGACGATCACCGTGCGGTCCGTGACGAGGCCCGCCTCGATCAAGAGCGCCACCTCAAGGTCGGAGTACCCGGCACCCTTCCCGATGCGTGCTCCGGATCGGTTCACGGCGACACTGCCGCACACCACCACGTCGATAGGTTCCATCGACTCTGGCGCAAGCCGGCGGGCGACTTGAGCCGCACCCTTCTTCTCGGCAGCTTCCTCGGGTGGAAGCCCGAGGTTCTTGGGGTCGAGCAGGTAGAACGGTTCGAGTGACGCCATACGCGGCACGGCCATGTAGACGCGCTTGCCGTCCTTGAGCGCCTGGACACGTACCGGAAGCTGCGCCCAGTCGGGGTTGGCCTTCACGGTGGTCGCTCGCAGCCAAAAGTCCTGACCGGCCAGTTGTACGGCAGTGTCGTCGGCACCGTAGAAGCCGGGGATTTTCCCGTACGAGTCGGCGGGTGCGCCGCCCCCGTCGATCAGGCGACGCCACACCTTCTCGCGCAGTGCCTGCTTGGCCTGGTCGATGTCGTTCACCCTGCACCCCGCCCGTACGTTTAGATCCCTGCCATCAACGCGAGCAACCGGTCGTTGATCTCCTGCGCCCACGGTTCCTGCCGCCACTGCCGAAGCTCCCGACCAGCAGCAAACGCCAGGTTAAGCCCGCCACCACCACGAGTCAGCTCCACGGCATCAATCGTCCGGTGCATGGCGCTGGCTGCTTCGTCGAGCTTCCGTTGCCGGATGAGCGCCAAGGTCAGGTTGCCCAGCGCGATGGCTTGAGATTTCTTCTTGGCAGCGAGCGCCCGTGTAGTCATACGGAGGATGGGTTCGGCGCGTTCGGGAAGGTCGAGGAACAGATAGCAGGAGCCTGCCAGCCGGTTGTACTCGTTCACCGTGTAGTACGGGGCGGCCACGTCATCGGGGTGGATGCGGTCGAACTGATCCTCCGCCTTTCGCAGTGCTGCTTCGCACTCGGAGGTCGCGCCGGTCATCGCGTGTCCTTCGGCGACGTGAAGAAGGGACAGTCCAGTCAGCGACGGGCTGACCAGCGTGGCAACGTCGGCTGCCTGCTGCGCCAGGACAGCTCCGCGCTGCGGATTTTTTTCGCCGTACAGCGCGACGTAGGCCATGCGGAGTGTCGCGTACGCCTCGATGGAGGGATCACGGACATGCCTTGCAGCGTCGACAGCCTCCCCGAAGTAGCTCAGGGGTGCGTGGTGGTCGCGTCGCTGGCTGACGTCCCAGACCAACTGCCCCATGAACGTTGCTGAGTCGGCTTCGACTTCGTACAGCGCCCGACGTACACGCGGGTTGGCGGCATTCTCGCGGAGGAACTTCACCTGGCCGTGCAGTTGTCCGGCACGACCTAGCAGGCTGGTGGATGCCTCTTGGTCGTACGACTCATCCAATTGCCGCAGCCGTTCGTGGAGGTAGGCAACGACCATCAGGTCGGCGGAGGCTGGATTCTCCAGGGCATACGTCATCCGGTCGCTGGGCCGGTCATCGGTGACCACGATGTCATCGAGCAGTGCTTGCAGTTCCTCGGCCGTCACCTTCAGCGCGCGTGCCAGTTTTGGCCGCAACCAGGCTTGAGGTTCGGTCTCGGCATTCTCCCAGCGACCTACCGTGGAGCGCTCGACGCTAAGGTGTTCGGCCAGTCCCTCTTGCGTGAAGCCTGCCGACTTCCGCCGCCTGGCGAGACGTATGCGCTTCGCTGCCACCAGGACATCCCTCCGGTGTGGGGCGAGCTAACACCGTAGCGGTTCGTGGGACATCCGTGCAGGCCAGGGCAGAAAACGCCGCACGGATGCGGCATGTGTGCCGCACGTTTGCTGTGGTGTCTTTGCAGGTCAGACCGCTTGTCTGGCGGGCAGGTTGGCGAGTGGCGCGGACGGTGACGTCACTCGCCAGCCGTTCCAGTCCCCCAGGAGGAGCGGATGCCACCTGCCATGTATGGCTTCATGCGGTTAACGCCAAGCGACGATGGCCAAGATGAAAACGAGGCAATCCGGCAGGAGCTTGCGGCTCATGCCAGCCGCGAAGGCTTCACGTTGGAGCGGCTGTTCATCGAGCGGCTCGGTTCGGAAGAAGAGTCGGCCTTCTTCACCCTCGTAGACGCCCTCAAGGCCACTGACGTCAAGCACGTCATCGTGCCGTCGCTGTGGCACTTCGCGCGGCTACCTGGACTGCAAGCGGCCATGCGCGAACACATCGAGAAGGAACTCGGTGCGCGGCTGTGGATCGTGCAGGGGGTGAAGACCCGGTGACTACACCCGCCCCGCTGTGCATTGGGTATCTACGGCTTCGCATGTCCGACGACGACCAGGTAGAACGGCAGCACATTGTGGACATGGCGGCCTTCGCTGAACGTAAAGGGCTCGTCCTGTCGATGGTGTTCGTTGAGAAGCGCTGGCTACGGACGCTCGCCCTCAACGCGCTGACCGCCTACTGCAAAGGTCACGGCATCCGCCACGTAGTCGTGCCGACCAGTGAGCACCTGAACCAACTGCCGATGCTGTTGGTGCTTTTCAAACAAGAACTTGAGCAGGAGATCGGCGGTCACGTCTGGATCGTCGCGTCCGCCGAGGGCGAGTCATCGGGTGCGCCGAGCGTCGCGGAGAACGGCGGCGACCGATGAACGCGACCGCTTCCACTGTGAAGACACTGCATGTTGCCCGGCTGCACCTTGTTACCGCCGCTTCCGCCGTGGCGGTTGCGCGCGAGTTCGTCCACCTGATGCTTCAGCACTGGAAGCTGGACAGCTACGCCGCCGACACCGCCCTCGTGATGTCCGAGCTGGTCAGTAACGCCGTCAAGGCGACCGGCTTCTACGACCGGCAGCCGAGGCCATGGGAAGTCACCGCCGAGCACGTCATGGCTTTGCAGCTTCGAGCTATTGGCGATGAACTGTACGTCGAGGTCTGGGACCGCAGCCCGCGTGAACCGGCCAAACAACACGTCACCGCGGATGCCGAAGGTGGGCGCGGACTTCACCTGGTCGAAGCGCTGGCCCAGAAGTGGGGCATCTACCATCCGCCGGCCGGGGGCAAGATCGTGTGGGCGCTCATCACGACGACCAAACTGCCAAGCCCCGAGCTGGATGGTCAGACGCTGCAACTGCGCGTGCCGGATGAGCTGAATCCGCAGCCCGGTCCCGTGAAGGAACAGGCGTCCATCGCCCTGATGCAGCGCGTCCTTGATGGCCTGCGCAACCTCCTCTGATCCGACCCGCTGACAGGGCAGGACGCCATGACGGAGAAGCCGATCGCGGGGTGCTCTTCGGTGGGTGGAGGAGTGCGGTAGGCGGTTGCGGGACACTTCACGGATGGCGCCCGGGCGGCGCGGTGATTGAGTTCTGCCACGATGATTCGCCAACGACGTTGCGACCGTCGCCGCCGCGCTGATAAGAATCGCAACGTAAGACGTTGATTATCTCGAACCCGAAGAAGGCAGACCAACGATGGCACAGCAGATCATTACCCAACTGGTCGATGACCTCGACGGGTCCGAGGCGTCTGAGACGATCGTGTTCGGCCTCGATGGCAGGACATACGAGATCGACTTGAGCGAGAAGAACGCCGCCAAGCTGCGCAAGGTGCTGGAGCCGTACGTCGACAAGGGGCGGAAGACGAGCCAGACGCGCGGTGGCAAGCGTGCGGGTGCCGGGCGGGCTACTGGTGACAGCGACACCGCACAGATTCGCGCGTGGGCCAAGGAGAACGGCTACGAGGTGAACGACCGTGGCCGCGTTCCTGCGGACATCAAGGAAGCGTACGCGAAGGCCAAGGTCGCCTAACGTTTATCTGCTTGATCCAAGGCCCCCGCTCGACGGGGGCCTTGGATTTTTCTCTGTACATCCAAATTGAAGTGCGACTGGCCACTCAAGAATGTTCGATAACCCTAGGCAGCCGCCCGAATGACCGCGACGATGACGACGATGGCAACCAGCCACAGGGCGGCGGTGATGAACCCTGAACCGAGATCACCTCGTTCTGTATGTTCGCAGTTCTCATCAGCCCTAGGCCCGTACCAGTCCCAGACGTACCAAACGAGGCTCTCTGCTGGCAGCTGCAACTTGCGAACCAGTGCTTCATTCCGCAACTCGGAGACAGACGCGGCTGATCTCGCTGAGCATCGCCAGTTGTACTGATCGGTGCTACTCAGCCCCTCCCACCAGCTTTGCGCTTCCTGCTCCTTCCTCTGGGATTCCGCCGCATGTCTCTGACGAGCACGCTCTGCCGCCAAACGGTGCCGTTCTGCACGGCGACCATCTTCTGATTCGAGCCAATTTTGAAGGCGGTCATCGACCGGCCGGGGCGTAACAGGAAAGTCACCGTTACGATATCTGGCCAACTGCTGCTCATCCATCATGCGCTGACGCAGATGAATCTCACCGAGATGATTGTGCTGTTGCTCAGGAGTCATCCACCCCATCTCCCCTGCCGCAAGAACATTCTGTTCCCCATACCGGGGGTCGTCAGGGTTGTAGAAGCTGTGCGGTGTGCTCATAGTGCGACCTCGTGAGCTGTTCTACGTCGGGACGTTCAGTGAGCCACCGGGGAGCGCATGATCGCAACCGGTTTCGCCGCATATGGTGCCGTCAGGCAGCAAGCCCCAAGTCGTCTTGCGCACGCGCCCCTACCGCCTCGCTTACGACCCTTGGACTGACCGCTGCCACGTCCTGCCACACCCGCTCAAAGTGCGCACGCTCCTCGTTGACGTAGGGCTTCGAGAAGACGCCAGACAAAAAGTACTCGCCAAGCGTCTTACCGAACCACTCCTGTTCCAGCAGGCCCTCGTACGCCAAGCAGGCAGAGGCGGGGTAACCGTAGAGGACCCCGGCTTCAAGCACAGTCAGCTCGTTGCGGCGGTTCAATACGTAGTCGAGCGTCGGCTTGTTGGCCGCGACCTGGAGCCATTCGTGCCGCACGCCGTCGGGGTCGGTGTAGTGGTTGGGAGCGAACGGGAGGTTGAGTGCTTCAAGGAGCTGTGTGGCCGCCGCCTTGTCACCTCGGTCTATGGCAACGTCGGTGATCTGCTTGTGCCCGAGCAGCAGCGCCAGCAGATTAACTTTCTCGACCGTCAGCAAGTGGAGGTCATTTTCAATAAGAGCAACCCTCTTCTTGGTCAGTCGTACGACGCGCTTCAACGCGTCGGACTGCACAGTGAATTGAGGGTTGACGGGTAACATGTATTTAAAATAGCATAACGCCCCAAAATATCCGCACGACCAAGGAGATGTCATGCGTCTGCGAGTGCGTCAGATTCTGTCGAGTGTTCTCAGCGCACAGAACTGTCGCTGCGGGTGTCCGGGATGCAAGAACGGAAATCACTGCGGCATGTCCGCCAACCAGTGCAGTGTAGGTCGGCGCTAACCACGAACTCGCCGCGGTCGTTTTGGATCGCGTCGACGTAGCGCAAGCCGGCCATGGCCTATTGGTCGAACAGTTCCAGCGCACACCCCAAAAATGAAGAACACCCCGCGACCGACCAGCGGACGCGGGGAGGCGTTCTTCGCTGGGTGGTGCGGGGTGGAGTGTCGGAGGGAGTCTGGCGTTACCAGCCGTCCAGCTTGGTGCTGATCTCTCGCAGGACCGCCGTCTGCTCCTGGGTGGCCTCGATGAGGCTGACCAGGAGAGCCCTGATGGACGGCTCCTCGACCGAGGATTCCGTGACTTCAGGTGTGCGTCGCTTGATTTCCTTTCCCTGCGCGAGTGCGTCGAGGATCTCGACCATCTCGTCCAGGGCGAGGTCTTCAAGGTGAAACACGCGAGCTTCGGTGAGCCCGTGCTGCTCAGCGAAGTTCTTGCGCCGAGTCTTGATGTCGCCCGCGAGTCCTTCACCGCCGTACGCGTTGAGGAGCGCCTGAACGTAGAGGTGGCTCGCGTCCATGGCGTTCAGGGAAGCACGCAGCAACTCGTAGGCTTCAAGCGCGGTTGTTACGCCGAAGTACCGGAGAAATCTCAGTGTGCCACCGCCCGCACTCTCAGGCGTGAGCCCGGCCCCCTTTTTCAGGAAGCGGAGTTGACGCAAGAAGACTTCGCGGTGATCGTGCACCATTGCAGCGAGGCCGAGCACTTTTTCCGACATTGTGTGCCTCTTGGTTCGATTCGGATAGGGCACGCCACTGGCTGAAATCAACCGAACGGGGTGCCACATCCGAAGACAGAGGCAAGATGCAAATCGTCGAAACTCGCGACAATTCACGCCTATTTAAACATGAATTGATATTTTAGTCAATGTTAACCGACCTTATCGGAGAACTTCACCAGGATGGTGAACTGCACCCATCCGGGCGACTGCCGCAAGATTCCGTCTTGCCTTTCCTCACCGATCAGTGCGCCGTCAGGCTTGGTGATTCCACCCAGCACTCCCTCGTCTTCCGGTGTGAATATATTGTCGTCACCATCCGATATTGGGAGCCCCTTGTCCCCATGCTTTTCTTGAGTGGGCTTGGTGATGAGGTATGTCGAATCTTCTATATATAGGATTTCCATCGGCTTCTCGGCCACGAAGTTGCACGCAGCCCATACTGCTGGTGCGTTATCCGCACTGAGTCGCCCCCACAAGCCAGGGTTGTAAGCAGGTTGTTTACGTACGCCGATTTTAAAGCGTGCGTTATGGATTTGCGCAGCCGAGTTCCCTTTATCAAGGCCCGGTGACACGGCATTCGAGAACCATGCCTGGCAGTCATACAAATGACCATCCTCGGCTGCGATGCGATTGCTCCAGCGCCGCTTATCTACGGCTTCCTTTTCGTCGTGACACAGCAAGAATTCACGTTCATCGCCAAAGGTGAACTGGTCTGTGAGCGAGTTGAAGACGGCATATGGTGCCGGGCTCTTGACCGAGTACATCTTTCGATCAGGTCCCCACCCGTAAGAATTGTCGAGATCTGTCTCGGGGATTTTCACTGGCGTCTCACTGGACGACGCCTTAGGCGTCTCCTTGTTTGTCTCACCATCCCAAGCGGCTGGGGCAATGATGGCAGCAGCACCAAGGCAGGCAACTGCTAGCACCACCAGATGACGGTGCCGGATTACTACCTTCAGTGTTCTGGTAGGTACGGCGGATTCTTCGGCAGTAGGCGTCTGGCTATCGTCTCCTTCATCAAGGTGCTGCTGCGCGGCATCCAAGAATGGATCGCCGCTCTCAGCTTCAGATTTGCCAGTTGCAGCCCGAGCCAAGATGAGCTGGGCCAGCTCTGCAAAACCGTCCTTCTCGTACTTGATGTGTGTTCCTCGACTGACGCCGAGAAAGCGCTCATTCTTGGGAAGGTTAACGCCGTACGCCCACTCTCGGCGCTCTTCGAGGTCGCCATGCCACTCCATGTTGACGTTGAGTGCGTTGCGGACAGCGCGGGATACTCGTCTGTCACCCAGGGCGTTGATTGCCTGATCCAAGGCTGCCAGCCCAGCGACTGGATCGCCCGGCGTGCTGAGCAGATCGAGGAGCCACGGCCTGGCATTCAACTTGGCAGGCGTGACACCTTCCCCTCGCCGCATCTCCTCGAAGGCCGCGATCAACTTCGTCTCGTCGCTCACTAGGTCCCCACCCGCCTGCACGCAACCAGTACGTACAGAATCCCATGCAGCCACGTACAGATCACGTACAGCCTTGAACTTGCACGTCAACTGCATGTACCGCCGCCCCCTGGCCGGCTGACGGTTGGTCTGCGCGACCAACCAGCGCGCACCGACAGCGAAGGACAGGAAGGCCCAACATGAGCGATCTCATCAGGTACGAGGGCGGCAGCAGCAGGGCCGCAGCTCGTCGTTCGTCCCGCGCGATGCGTGAGTTGCAGCAGCGCGGCGAACTCGACCTGGCCCAGCTTATCAACAGCGGCAGGCAGGCAGAGGCCCGCGCGATGGTTCGTCGTCGCCTGGCGGAAGACGGCCTGGCGGACGTTGCCGACGTCGGCAATCTTGCCCGCGAGCTGGCGAACGGTGACCAGTTCATCGCGAGCCTGCTGATCCCGATCGTTCAGGAATTCGCCCGCACCACTGCGCGTGACATCCGCGAGTTCGGGCGGGGCTTCTAAATGACGACTTGGGACAAGTGTGTCGTCGGCTTCGTTCTCCTCTTCTGGCTCGTCTGGGGGCTTCTCTACATCGAGGCAGCTTGGGGTGTGCGGAAGTACGAGCGCCGGTTGTCGCCGCTGGAACAGCACCTCGTCATGCAGGTTCGGAAGCGCCGGACGATGCGCCAGATGCGCCGAGTCGTCCGGGACCACGAGAAAGGTTGGCACTGACATGATCCAGGCCATAACCGAAGGGCAGAGTTCGGCACTTGGTGGCTTCTACCTCCTGGTGCTGCTCGGCCTCTTCATCGGGGTGTGCGTGTTGGTCAACCGGTTCTTCGGTGACCGCATTCGCTACAACCAGCGCCGTCGTCAGGTGGAGCGTCAGCTCAACGACTACGAGGTCAACTCCTCGATCGTGGACGACATCCTGCGCGACAGGCGAAGCCGGTGATCCTCGCGGCCAGCGAAGGCGGCCAGGCGAGCGGCGCGACCGCCTTCATCCTGATCGTGCTCGCCATCTGGGCATTGTCCCGGCTGAGTGGCACAACAGCACATCGAGCCAAGCGGGCGAAGCGTAAGCGCGAGATCGACGCCATCGTGCGCAGTCGTCCCGAAGACACCGACATCTTCCGCGAAGTGCTGGACGAGGTCGACTACGACAAGCGCCACTGATCCGCCCCTTCTACCCGCAGCCGACCGCGCTCGGTGGGTCGACTGCTTCATACCGAGTCCAAGAGGAGGTGATGAACATGGGAAGCAAGCTCTGTCCGGACTGCGAGGGCTCTGGCCTTGTCGCCCCGCCCGGTGTCGAGGAACCGATCGACTGTGACACCTGTGGTACTGACGGCTGGATCGTCGTAGAGGACGACGAAGACGAGTAGGCACTCAAGCCATCCCGAGCGGCGGCTCAGGCCGCTCGGGATGGTGCGTCGTCCAACGCGGCGAAGAACTCAGCCTCCAGAAACTTCGTGAAGGCGTCGAACTCGCGGCGCTGGCGCTTCACCAGCTCTCGTCGCTCATCCTTGGACACCACCGTCACCAGGTCGGCGTCCTGGGTAGTGAGTCGATACCCGATCACCCCGAAGCCCTGGCAGATGAGCCGCTGCTTGTAGGGAACGGCGCTGCCGTCGTAGAAGCGCCCCAGCAAGGGCACCAGCCGGCCGAGCTCCGCGGCGTTGTGTCGGATCGTCTGGTTCTTCCGACGTCGACGAGCGGCTTGGTCGGGTGCCTGCTCGATGTACTGCCGGTCCTCGGCATTGGTGGCAGAGCGGAAGCCGACGTACGGAGCGAGCAAGCGGTCGGCATGGCCGCCGCATGAACCCGTCGTCGTAAATCCCAGCACTCGCAGGATGGTCACCGCCTCCACGATCTGACGGTCGACAGGCTTGCCGAGTCCATCCCGAAGCTGACGAACCTGCCGTCTCTCGCGCTCCCAGATGTCCTTTAAATCCCTCTTCATTCCTAGGTTCCATTTTACGCCTAGATGATCTTCTTTTCGATCCCCGCCGGCCACAAGGCGTGATCGGCCGCATCTACCAGAGAGGTGACCCCGTGGCAAAGGCTCGGAACTTCCTGTTACTGCTTCTGCTGGCTGCGTTCACGGTTCGCGTGCTGTGGCTGGCAGTTGAGCCGCTGCTGCCATTCGTCGTCAGCGGCCTGGCGGTGCTGCTGGTGCTGGGCTTCATCTACCACCGGATGACGAGGTGGTGACCGTGGACCCCTGCGTCTACCGCTTGAACTTTCCCTCAGACCTCGATGCCGACCAAGTGGCCACGTGGCTAATGGCTGTGTCCGGGACGCTCACCACTGGTACCCGGCGCCTGTTGGGAGTGTCGTCCCTCGTGTTCGAGGTGGAGGCGGATGAGCGCGGGATCTCCTACCGCCTGGTGGTGCCGGAAGATACGGCCGACTTCCTGACGGGTCAGCTGCGGACGTTGGTGCCGGGTTCTACCGCCACGCCGGCGGGCGCGGATGATGCGCCCAACCAATGGACCGCCGCGGTCGAGCTAGGGCAGACGAACCCACGACGCAGCCTCGGCATTGTGAACGCTGGAGCTATCTCGGCAAGCCTGCTCGCTACGTTGCAGGGGCTCGGCCGGGGTGAAGCGCTACTGCTTCAGTGGGTGGTGTCACCGGCACTTCGGCAGCGTCCACCACAGATAGCGGGCGAGCTGGTAGTGCCGGGCCGACGCTTCGCCTCCACTCCCGACCGCGACCGCATCAACGACGTGCGCGCGAAGCTCTCGGAACCGAACTTTCTCGGCGTTCTGCGCGTGGCAGTGAATGCTCCAACCAAGCAGCGCAGCGACCAGCTCATGTCGCGAGTACGAGCCAGCCTCGCCAGTGTGGGAAGTAGCAGTAACCGACTCAAGCAACGGCTGACGACGAGTGGTCGCGTCGTTTCACGGGTTGAGCAGCGGACGGTGCCGACACTCTTTCCTATGCAGCTCGCTGGCTCCGAGTTGGTGGCCCTGCTTGCGTGGCCGATCGGCTCGCCCCATGTTGCTGGGCTTCCACAAGGACGGACACGACAGCTTGCACCGACCGGTGCCGTGTCGCGGACGGGGCGGGTAATCGCGCGGAGCAACTTCCCGGGCAATGAACGACCGGTTGCCCTCGGGGTGATCGAGTCGGCTCAGCATTTGCAAGTTGTGGGACCGACCGGGAGCGGGAAAACCGTACTACTCAGTAACTTGATCGCCAAGGATATGAACGCCGGTCGTGGCGTGGTGCTCATCGAGAGCAAGGGTGATCTGTTCAAGGAAGCGCTGGCTCGTGTGCCGGAACATCGCCTTCATGACGTCGTCCTTCTGGACGTGAGCGACACCGATTACCCGGTGGGTTTCAACATCTTGCAGGGGTCGCCCTTCGTGGTGGCTGCCGACATCCAAAGGCTCTTCGACCACTTGTATCCCCAGGACGCCCGAGGGGTGCGCGTACGGCAGGGCTTCTACCACCTGATCCTCACCCTCATGATGTCTGCTGGGTTCACCGAGCCGATGACGTTCGCGGACATTGGGCCGCTCGCCGTCCCGAAGGCTCATGAGGCCGACTTCGCCCGGCGCCTGGTGGAAGGTGTCGGGCATATCGAGGAGCTGGCGACGTGGTGGGCAGGAATAGATGAACGCAGCAGGGCGGCGCACTTCCAGCCGGTCATGGATCGGATCTGGCAACTGACCTCGCGGCGGTCGCTGCGGAACATCATCGGGCAGTCCCGCAGCACCGTGAACCTGGATGACATCCTGCGCTCGGGGAAGATCCTGCTCGTCAACCTCTCACGGGCCACCGAGGGTAAGGACACAGCCGGGCTGCTCGGGTCGCTGCTACTCAACTCGGTGTGGAGTGCCGTACAGGCCGGAGCGACGAGTCCGGACCGGCCCACCATGCTGTACCTCGATGAGTTCCAGGACTTCATCAACTTGCCGTTCGCTCCCGCCGACATGTTCGCCCAGGCGCGCAGTCGCGGCCTCGCTATGACGGTGGCGCATCAGTTCCTCGGGCAGCTCAGCCGGGAGCTGCAAGGGGCGACACAGAACAACGCGCGCTCGACGGTGGTCTTCCAGACCTCCGCAGATGAAGCCCGAGACTTCGCTCGGCAGTTCGGCCGCAGCGTGACAGACGACGACTTCGTGAACCTCCGTCGCTTTGAAGTCATCATGCGGCTGGCGACGAGCGAGGGAGTCAGTACGCCAGTCACCGGGGTCACGCTGCCACCCGTTGAGCCGACCGGCCTTGCGGACGAGGTACGGCAGCTTTCTCGACAGAACTACGGGCGGCCGGTCGCGGAGGTGGAGGCGGAGATCAGGCAGCACCGCGGCGGGCCGCCGGCCCCGGCCGCTTCTACCAGGCGACGGCGGTTCGGTGGACCTCGCTAACTCCCTGGTACGGGGACGCAGTCAGGTCATATCCTAGTCCGTTCTGTTGAGATCAACTTGAGCTTGGAGAACCTACGTTGCTGGATACGGCGAAGATGGTGGAGCAGCTCGACCTCCTGATCGGCGAGTATCAGGACATGCTTCGCACGGGGACGGAGGGAGTACTGTCATCAGACCGGGCCAAGTTCCTTGCCAGTCGGCTTGAGTCGGCAATCGATCGTTTGGCCGTCCCTGGCAGCAGCTACGTGCGTCAACTTGACATCCATCGCGACGACAAGCGGACGACAAATAGGATTCGAGCAATCTATAGCATCGCGCTCGGACTTTGTGAGGATCTCAAAGCCGGTTGGACCGAGTCTGTTGTTGAGATGGTCCACGCTGACACTCACAGCGATTACTTGGAGATGTCGGAGACCTTGCTCCGATCCGGGTTCAAGGATGCCGCAGCGGTCATTGCAGGGACGGCCCTTGAGGTCCACGTGCGTGGGCTGTGCGGGAAGAACGGCGTCGACACAGAGCTAGCTGACGGAACGCCGAAGAAGGCTACTGTCATGAACGCTGATCTCAAGAAAGCTGGTGTCTACGCGACGCTTCAGGAGAAGCAGGTGACGGCGTGGATGGATCTGCGAAACCAAGCCGCTCACGGCAACTACGAGAAGTACGATGCCAATGAAGTTCGAGCGTTGGTAAGCGGCGTGCGGGACTTCATGCTCAAGTACCCCGCGTAGCGAAGAACGAAGGGGCCCCAAATGACCAACGTCGACAAGGTTGTCGATCAGCTCAACTTCCTGATCAAAGCGTCGGAAAACTATACACGGAATCAAACTCGACATCTTCTTGAAGATGCAGAGGACGCGGTGGTGCTTAGCAACCGGTTGGAGGCCGCGATTGAGCGTGCGTCGCGGCCGACCTCCGCGTACATGAAACAGCTAGATACTGCACGCCGCAAGGTTCAGCCTCACCGGCTTCGAGAAGTACGTATCGTCGCTATTGGTCTTCGGGATGACCTGGTTGCCGGATGGGTTGAATCGGTCGTCGAGCTGGTGCACGCCGATACCTATCGCGACTACCTGGAGATGGCGGAGGCGCTGCTTGCCAAGGGATACAAGGACGCCGCGGCCGTCATCACGGGAACGTCCCTCGAAGTCCACGTGCGCGCTCTGTGCGTGAAAAACAACGTGACGACGGCAGTGGCAGGCAGGCCAAAGAAGGCCGACACCATGAACGCCGACCTCAAAAAGGCGGGTGTGTACGACGGGTTGCAGCAGAAGGAAGTCACCGCCTGGATGGACCTGCGGAACAAGGCGGCGCATGGCAACTACGCCGACTACGACCGAGATCAGGTGCGTCGTCTCATCGATGGCGTAGAAGCCTTCATGAGGAAGTACCCGGCGTAGGCGAGCCCGGTAGGCCAGGGGTAGGCCGACCGTAGGTCTACCCCTGTACCTGTAGCCAGCCTGACCAGGTAGAACGCCGGGACCTATCCGGACGGAGGACGGACGTTGGAACTGACCCAACGCGACTATGACGTACTCAAGCTCACCCAGACCTTTTCCCAGCTTGCTTCGACACACCTTACGGAGCTGCTGTTCGCAGATAGGTCGCATTCGGTTCCTGACAAAGTGCTTGGGCGGTTGGTGCGGCTCGGCTACCTATCTCGGGTCGGGCGTCGGGCGACTGGCAGTAAAGGCGGGGCTGGGGCGTTCGTGTACCAGCTTGGCCGTGCCGGGCGGTTACTTCTGGACGTCGAAGGCCGCCTCTCTCCCAACGTGAACAACCACGCCCTCATGATGGCTGACACATACCTGGAACTGCGACGTGCAGAAAGCGCGGGCGTCCTCGCAGTTAAGGCGTGGGAGGTGGAACGACGAGTGCCGCCAAGCGTCCGCGCTGATCTATACGTGGCACTCGAATTCCCACAGCAGAGACGACAGAGCGCGTACTTCCTTGAGGTCGACCTGAGCACCGAACAACCAGCCCGCATCCGGGAGAAGGTTGCCGGATACTGGCAGGCCGTCGAGGCCAATACGGACGACTACTTCCCGTACGTGGTGTTCGTCGTCAGGCACGAGGTGCGTAAGCGCGAGCTGGCGCGCATCTTCCGGCAGCTACCCGAGGAACGCCAAGATATGCTGCGGGTGCATCTTTTCTGCGAGCTTATTCCCGAACTCATACGCCTCTAATATCGATAAGAATTATTGACAAAATGATCAAGAAATGTTTAAATTAGGTAGGGTGAATTGCCTTCACCTTCACACCGTTCGCCTGCAATGGGTTGAGTCCGCCGCACCGCGGTTTAGGTGTTCCTTGTTGAAGGAGAACGTTGTGAACAATCGTCGTGCTGCTCGTATGAGTGTGGGGCTCGCATGTTTCGGCATCGGCGTCGGCCAGCTCCTCTTGGCAGTGATCGCCAACTACGTGGGGGTGGAGATCTCACCCTGGTACTACGCAGCGGCGCCCCTCGCTACAAGCCTCATCGCCTTCATGGCGGCTGCTGTCGCCACTCGCGACTAGGGAGGCACTGACCACTTCACCAAAGCTGACCCCGCAGCGATGCGGGGTCCACTACTATGTGCCCCTCTTGACTGCTCAGGCACTCGAACGGGGGCTTTTCTCGTGTCAAGCAATGCCGGTAATGGCTGGAAGTATCCAGGGTGGAAGTGGGTCCCAGTAGGGATTGCCGTTACGTTACTCCTTGGCATCGTGGGCTTCATGCAGAATATGCAATCTGATGACGGCTCACCGAGCAGCGATAAGGCAAAACCACCTGCTTTATCTACGCCAAGCCCAGAGACGACCCCTCCTCCTACGAAGCCCTATTCAACCCCGTCTCCCAGCGAACCATCCAGTAGCCAAGCGGAGCCCTCACAGGAGGAGCCTTCTTCGCCTGATGAGTCAGCTAATCCTGAGACCCCCGGCTCCCGGGTGGAGTATCTGAGTGATATGCGACCTATTGATCGAAAGGTCTACGACGGGACAGCGAAAATCGCAGGCAGTTCGTATCCCTCGTCTATTTGGAAAGATATCGGACCGAGTAGCACATTTAGTAGTGTCTATGTCGTGTACGCCCTTGACGGGGAGTGGGCTACCTTTATTGCCGATGTTGGCCCCGACAGTGACTCTCGCTCTGATGCCGTCATGGACTTCGAGGTATACCTTGATGACAAAAAGGTTGATGAAACCTGGAGGGCAACCGTCACAAAGTCTGAGCACATCGAGTTGAGCGTTATAGGAGTCGTACAACTCCGTCTCGTTGCTAAGCATGTCAGTGGCTCGACGAGTGGAGCCTTTACAGGGCAAGCTGCCTGGGGGGCAGCCAGAGTAGAGAGGGAATAGGAAGGCTTCACGCGTCCGCTGAAACAGTAGCGCCGACCGCAGATCCGATGCGCCTTTGAAGCGTTGTCGATAGCACGGCAGTAACAGAGGTGGAAAACATTGATCAACAGAGGTCAAAGGAGGATAATAGAAGCAGAGATAAACGAGGATTCAGCTATGGCTCGAAGAACGAGGAAACCACTACTGCCACAACTAATCTGGGGTCCCCCGGCGCGGACGCGCCGACAAGCCAGCACGGTCGCCGTGCGGCGCGTGTATGCCCAACCACCCGAGAGCCGTCGCTTGCTTGAAGACTTTCTCGTTGCAGCAGTGATCAGTGTTGGCCTGGTGGCCATCTTGGTATGATCCGGCAATGCAGACGCGGCAAGCAATCCAGAGCCTGAAGCAACTGAAGGACGAGGCCCAGCAAGAGGGGCTGCGTCTCCAGGCGGATGACAGGTTCTCTTCGTGGAAGGGACGACTGCAATCCGTCCTTACGCGGTCCCTTGGCGTAGACCATCACTTGACACAGGCGTTCATCAAGAACGACTACAGCTTGATGGCCTTTACTGATTCAACACCTGATAGTGCGTGGGATCAGGCGTTCCTTAGTGGAGTAAGTCGCGCTCTGGGCATCATCGATGCCGCAGTCTTCGAACTGGAACAGGCGGGTACGAGTGACGACGCGGCAGACGAAACCGCCTTTGACCCTGACCTGTGGGCGCATGTCCAGACCCATGTGCAGAACGAGAACTGGCAGGCTGTCGCGAGTCAAACGGCAATCTTCGTCGAGGACCGCGTTCGTCAGTGGTGCGGTGACCCGAAGGACCGGGATGGACGCACGCTCGTTGGTAAGGGATTGTTCGCTAAGATCCTTGCGAACGATGGTCAGTTCCGACTTGGGAAGGAAGCTGGGGAGTGGGAGGGCTGGCGCGGGATCGGGATGGGCTTCACTCAGGCACTCGGGAACGTTGACCGCCACAACATCCAGAAGCGCGCGGACGCCAAGCGCTATGCGTTCGGTGTGCTCGGCGTCGGCAGCCTGATCCTTACGCAACTGCGGCACCAGCACGGCGAGGACTTGGTGCTGGACGAGTAGTCCCTTCATGACGATGTGCGCCTCGTGGGTCAAGTCCGGCGGTCTGGCACTTGATCTGCCAGACCAAACTTCGGCGCCGGCCTCAGATTGAAGGGCCTGGTTGACGGGCGCCCGCGGTGCCCTGGTGGTTGAGCCCGCTCAAGCGCCACCATGTGCATAGGTAGCCTCCGACGATCCAGCCTCCCCGTCGGCTGCGGGTGGGGATGGTTGCGGGAACTCGCGCACCACAGTCGGGCGGGTGGCTGTGGCCTCCTACATCCCGTGGCCGGCTGCGGTTGGTCGACGTGTTCTACACGTCCCCTTGGAGCACGAGCTCATCGCGCCGGACAACGCGCGGCCTTGCCTTGCCTCGCTTGCTCGCTGAAGGGCGCGGCTTGGCCTGCACCACCACCATGTACACCGTCACCCCTTCAGCGTGAAGCCTGGGAGGCCACGGCTTGGCCTCTTCATCTGTGGGCAGCTGTAGGCCTTGATCGGCCAGGTTGAAGATAACGAGGTAGGCGACGTTTTTTCCGTAGTCGTGGGCGTAGCTAACTGCCTGCTGGAATCCTTTGGCAACGTACGGGACCCCGTAGCTCTTATCAGGGTCGTAGAGCTTCACTTCGCAGACAAGAGGGTCATCGCCTTCAAGGCCACTTACAACATCTGCTTCTCCAGAGGCTGACTTTGGTTGGGAGAAGGGGTAGTCAATGCCTTGATCGAACAAGAAGCGGCGAAGGTAGCGGTCATAGAGTGCCTCGCCGCGCTTGGTGTCCGGCTCGTACTTCTCGTGCAGCTCTGCCTGATCGAATGCTTCAAGTCGTCGAGTGAAGCGTTCGAGCATGTACAGAACTTCGCTCGCTGAACCGATTTGCCCTTGCAGGTACTCAACGAACGGTTCAATGACCTTCTCAGTCAAATCACGCAAGATTGCGTTGAAGTTCGTTTCGTACGAGAACGCGTCCGATTGTGTCATAGGGTCTTCGCCCTCGGCCCACCGATTGATGAGCCGCCACGCAACCTTGACGCGTCCAGATTCTGTGTCAGGCCAAGAGTATTCATGGAAGGAGAACTTGGAGTTGATCCAATCGTCAGCATCCACCTCCGGGAGATCACCCGCAATCCGATCTGCGATGGCTTTAAGTGCGGGAGATCGTTGGATAAAGTCTCGCAGGTACGCAACCTCGTGACGAAATGAACTGGCGTCCGCCTTAAAAATGCGACGGTATTTTTCTTGCAGTTTAACCTGGAGGTCGCGTTCGTAGCGCATCAGAAGAGTCCTTTCAAAGCTTTAGTGAGTTGATCCATCGCCAGGTCTACTTCTTCGAGCGCTCCGAACAGCGAGCCGTCGGCATCTACCAAATGGATACGAACTCGGCAGCATGGACAGTAGTGGTATGCCTGCACCCGTGCATCTAGTAGCTGGATCTCTACCTCGTAACCGCAGTCAGGACAGGGGAAGGAAACCAGGCTTTGAAGAATTTCGGCAGACAGCTTCACAGCTTCATTATAGCAGCCCACTTACACTGTGTATTGACTCGTAACAATGCGTCACTGTAGTATCTGTACATGCGACCTAGTGATTTCTTCATTCAGATACCTGATGATAACTGGACCATGCGCGACGAGTTCGACTCGAAACTCGCGACGCAACTTCGTCAGGGAACGCTGGGGGATCACACGGACTTGGAGGCTGGATACGCTCTCGCCAAGTTGGTTAAAGCGGAACTCACCACCTACGGCACCAGTCAAGTCGATGCCAAGCTCAATGACGAAGAGAGTGCCCTTGCGATCCGCACCCTAAAAGCAGTGCTGCGTAGGCTTGGCGTTCCCTTTGATCCGCCGTTCAATGACTTCGAGGGATGGCACGGGTACTGGAGTGCTCAAGGCATGACTCACGGTGGCTCGTGGGCAATGCGTCGCGGCTACATCAACGAGCTATTCACTCCCGTACTTGCCAGGCTAGAAGAGCTAGAAGATACAGCGTCCGACTCCATGGGCTTTCGTGGTGTGGATGGCGAGATGAAGAACATCATCTTCGCGTCTTCAAGCTATAAACCTGAGATCATTTTTCGTGATGCCATCAGCAACACAATCGAGGTGGTGTCGAACGCAGACACTTGCCTCGTCTACAACCGCCCCCTCACCACAGCCGGTCTGACGTGGGGTGAGCTGGTGGCCTGGTGGCAACAAGAGCAGTGCCTTGACTTGACGTCTGATCGTGAAGTGGGTCAAGACCTGTACCGGAGGTTGTGGGCTTCACTCGGCAGTCCACCAGAGCAACTGCTGTTCCGTACGTACTGTGAGCGGTACGAGGGCGAGGATGGCGGCAAGGTGCCGGTCCTCTTGCCACAGGTCTACCTGCACTACGACCCGCTGACTCGTAAGCAGCGTCGAGCGCTCAACAAGCCGGACCGTCTCAACCGTGAACGCATGGACTTCCTACTCATGCTGCCAGGTGGGGTGCGCATCGTCTTGGAAGTGGATGGTGTCCAGCACTACTCGGTAGGTCCTGACGACGGTAGAAGCCCATCACCCCAGCTCTACAGCGAGATGATGGCCGAGGACCGAGCCCTGCGGCTGCGAGGCTACGAGGTCTTCAGATTCGGAGGCCACGAGCTCATGGACGACGGAGCGCCAGGCATGTTGCGGGAGTTCTTCACGGCACTCGACGAGCGGTTCAGCTCGACGCAGTCTGCCCGCCCGCGGTAGCCGTTGATGGGAACGTTCTTGGACCGCTGGCCGGCGTCACGTAGGACGACGGCCTCTACGGACGCCTGCGGGTTGATGATCACGCGTCCGCCGTGCAGCCCGCCAACCCCTCGTAGATGGGGTTTTCACACTTGGTCGCCCATCTCCATCCATACTGCTTCGGTGGACACCTTCCGTCATGCAGAGACCGACACGAGTCCAGAACGGCCTCAAGCAACCCCTTGGGAGACGTACCGCGCTTCATTGGTACCGCAGTGGCAGAGCCTCTTGGCTTCCTCTCCCGGCGAGCGGGAGATGCAAGAGTTCCTGGAACTTCATCCTTGCTTCCTCCCCGGAGCAACGGACAACATCGGACCTGGGGGTCACCATGGACCGTCATTCTTCGCTGTAATTCGTCAGCCCCCACTGAAAGGTCTTGGCCCAACGCGTGTCCCAGACTTCATGTGGGTCCGATTGGACACCGGAGCAATCCGGCCGATCTGTATCGAGATCGAGAGTCCTCAGAAGGTCTGGTTCAACAAGGGGACAAGGACTCCGACAGCCGAGCTAACTCAGGCGGTCGACCAACTAACCGAGTGGAAGGTTTGGTTTTCTTCGCCCGAGAATCAGCTCATTTTTGCGAAGACGTATGCCCCTGATTACGCTTACCGCCCCATAGAGGCTCAGTTCGTTCTCGTCTACGGGCGCGACTCAGAGTTCCGTGCAGCCACTTCAATTCACGACAACCCCGCCTATATGCGGCAGAAGCGCGACCACATGCCTCGGGATCGTGAGTACTACTTCACTTACGACCAGCTGACTGCGCAACGAGAGGCTGGCGACTACGCCACCCTTACGCGTGAGGTCGATAAGTGGCGTCTCGACTCGTTGCCACCCACCTTCACGACCGGCTCGAACATGATGGATCTGGCTGAGATCATCGCTGACCCTTCTACGGTACTTTCTCGTACAGACCTCATGAGCGAGGATCGAAGGGCCTACGTTGTCAGGCGCTGGCAATACTGGCGACAGGTAGCTCTTGCGAAGCACGAACACTTCATAGCTGTGGGTCGAGAGTAGAACCTCAGCCCGCGCAGGACGATCGCGTTCAGTCGTCGGTAGGGTTCGACTGTTCTTCGGACACGCGGGTGATCCTGAATATGGCGACGGTCCCCAGGAAGGGTGTTGGTCCGCCAGTAAGAGGATAGTCGTCCGCAGTCGCGGCGAAGAGGGCGAACTTCCTCTCTGCAAGCTCCTCCAGGATGGCGGTGATGCTTCGCTGCGCGTCCCGTACCAAGGAGCGAGAGAACTCGATGTCTGACGAGATGTCGCTCCAGTCCTGGAAGCTTTGGATCGCGCTGTCAATGAGGTCCTGCTCGTCGTCGGTGCAGTCGTCTGGCTCTTCGTGTGGCAACCATCCGAGACAGCCTGAGAGGATTTGCCATAGGTCACGCCCCGTCTTCATGTGGTCGAGAACCACGACTTCAAACTCTGGCTCGTCCACCGTGATGACGTCGATGATCCTGTCGACCTGCACCTTCTTCAGCTTGCTGATCTCATCGGCCAGTGTCTTCAGTCCCCAGACCTCGATGGTGACGCCGGGGTATAACGGGCGAAGCTCGTTGTCGATGAGCTGGTCGACCTCGCCTGGCAAGGTGTCGTTCGTGAGGAAGCGCCACACCCGCACGTCACGGTGCTCCTGGAGGCAGCCCTCCAGGTCACCGCGGATCTTCGCCTTAGTCTTGTCGATCCGCTCGCCACGCGTAGCGTGCGCCGCGAAGAACACGCGAGCCTTCGGGCAGTAGCCATCGTTCTTGGTGTCGCCCTTCGGCCCGGCCGCCCGCACAGGTTGGTAGTCGCCGGGGTACAGCTCCAGGCCGAGCCGATCCATGCAGTCCTGGAAGGCGTTGCCTTCAAGCCGTAGGAGCTGGCCCTCCACGAGCTTCCGCAGTGAGTTCTGATCCACGGAGGCCATTACCGCACAGCTCGTGCGTTCTGCGCAGCTAGGTCGCACGGGTCAAGTGGCCGTGGCCGGCGGTGGGTTGGCGGGCTCGATCTACGCAGCAAGCTCGACATCCTCACCCCCGGTGTTTTTGACGGCAGCGCTGACGGCAACGACACCGAGCACCCACCGGCGACGACGGTCCTTCAAGGAGCCGTCCACTTCCGTTACGCGTTCACGCACGTCCGCTGGCGTCACTGTGTTTCGAGTTTTCATCCTGGCAATCGGGGTTCGATTCCCCGTGAGGTCACCAAAGAAATCATCGAGCCAACCGGCAACAGGCACCCCCGTTGCCGGTTTGTTTTTGTCTTCGAACGAGGAGTTGAACTGGGCGACCAGAGATGCTGTGGTAGGTGTTTGACGGCTAACTTGACGGCAACCGTCACGGTCTTCTTGAGGAGAGCTGCCTTCAACATCCCTTGTTGGAAAGATGGCTTTTGATGCTAGATCAAGCGCTTCCTGTCGCGATTCCATACGAGTGTGTTGGTAAATCTTCTGAGTGACCGCCACGCTGCTATGGCCGAGGATTAGCTGTATGTCTTTGTCTGGCACGCCGAGGTCTTTTAGGAGAGTGGCGATACCATGCCGAAGATCGTGCAGTCTAATCCGTCTGAGGCCGAACTTATCGCAGATATTCAGGAAGGCCCGTGTGTAGTTTTGAGGCTCAACCAGGTTACCTGTCGAGGAAGTGAAGAACAGATCGTGGTCTGTCTGGAGGCTTCGTTGTGTGCGATGTTCCTGTAATGCGTCAGCTACGACCTCAAGCAAGGGCAGGGATCGTTGGCCTGCTTTCGTTTTAACTGAGCCAATCTGGACCTTCCCTCCAGCCCTAAACACCTGCTGTCGCACGTAGATTCGCTTCTTAACGAGGTCCACGTCTTGTTTACGAAGTCCCAGAACCTCGCCGCGTCGCGCGCCGTAGGTGGCTGAGATGAGGAAGGCCGGGAACCATTTGTGACTCTGGGCAACTTCAAGAAAGCGTCTTGTCTCGTGCGGCGACCACGGCCAAACTTCCTCGTCTGAGCCGTAGGTCTCCTTGACGCTCACCAATTGGGCAACGTTCCGCGCTATTAACTCCTCGCGCATGGCCTGCGTGAGGGCAGAGCTGACTATCTCGCGCAGTGTCTGCACCTTGCGAACAGAGTGTCCTGCTGCTAGATGTTGGTTCAGGTACTGCTGCAACATCGGCACCGTCAGCTTGTTGAGAAAAACATGCCCCAGGCCGGGTTTGAGGTAGAGCCGAACGTTTCCTTCGTACAGGTCGTACGTCGTAGGTTTCCTGCTCGGCTTGATGACGTTCTCTAGCCAATAGTCCAGGTACTTGCCAAGAAGCCAATTTTTATCTGCTGTCGGTATACCTTGGTCCATCTTCGCTTTAGCTTCTGTCAGCTTCCTACTGACCTCGGCGCGGGTAGTGCCGTAGACGCGCTTTCGCTTTCGTTCACCGCTAGACGTGAGCACATAGACGGCCGCCTCCCAACGGCCGTCCTTACGTTGGTAGATTGTGCCCTCGCCGTTTGCTCTACGCCGAGCCATCAGGCGAGTGACTCCTGCCAGCCCTTCAAGACAAACGCCTCGATAGAGCGCAGCGGTATCAATGTACGGCGACCAACCTTGATCACTTCTATCTGCTTCTTGTGGATCAAGTCGTAGAGCTTCGACTTGCTGATCCGCAGTTGCGTGTACGCTTCGCGGACGGTCAGCAGTACGTTCTTTTCACCTCCTGGGGGTGTTCGTTTGATTACTTCATCCATAGGAATGTTCCTCCCCTCTATAACTAGTTAAGCCTAAAACGTGCGATTTGTTAATGTAGCTGGTGGACTTCGACATTGTGGTTTCGTCATCATGCGGCGACTCCTTGGTCAGTGCCACGTAGCAGCTGCGGACCGTCATCGAGGAGGCCGACATCAAAGAGCGCCTGGGCGTCGAGGGCGAGCTTGCCAATCACGCCCGCGATGCGTTCCCGTCGATGCTCGGTTTCTACGAGCCAGACGACCTTCGGGAAGACGCCGTGCCACTGCTGCTCGACACCACTGCGCCAGTAGTCGACGTACCGCTGTGACTTCTTCTGGATCGTCGGCAGCGTCTCGGTGGACAGGTCGACCTCGACGAAGCTGCTGTGCTCGATGGCCGCTCGACCTATCGCCACGAAGGCGTCCGGCTTGACCTGAACCAACTCGCCGCCGCTTCCAGTGAAGTGACGCCAGGAGGCCGGCTCGGCGTCGTACGCCAGTAGATCGCCCCGACCAAGCCGGTGCTGCTCGACCAGTTGGACGTACAACTCAGTCACGGCGAGCATGTGGTCTTGAAAGTACGGTTTCGCCTCCCACACCTGACGTCGCCTGGTGCTGGCTCCAGAGCCGTCCGCAGCGAGAACGGCGTATCCAAGTTCGCTCAGGCCGTAGATGTAGCCCGAGGAACCAGCACGTACGCCGCCGATCCTTCGAGAGAACCGAGTTACCACGCCGATCCTTGTCAGCTTGGTCATAAGGAGCTGGGCGCGACGCGTTCGCACCCGGGGAAGGCCATCAACTACGGCAAGCCGTTGGAGCTGCCGCAGACTCGCCAGACGGATGCGCTGGAGAACCTGTAGAACGGCAAGTTCGCGGGAACTGAGCTCACGACGAACCTGCTCCGCCCGCGCGGCAGGAATCAGACGAGGTCTCACCATATGGGGATCTCCATATGAGAGATATTCGCTAGGCACTTCGACCTCGTAACAGAGAGAACCCGTCGTCGGCAACCAACACGATGCGAAGGGCGGAGCGAACCACGAAGCGAAGCTGTCATGACTGCCTCCGTGGCATCTGCCCGATGGGTCCTGCTGGCGTGGTGTCGTCACCATGCCAACGTCGCTCTAGGGCAGCGTCGAGCGCCTGGCCGTCGACACCGAAGCGTTCGCGGCTGCTGCGCTTCAGGTCGGCGGGATCACTGAGCTGCTTCATGTCCGGCTGACGGGTACGGATGCGGAACGGTTCGCTGGGCTGCTTGTTCACGAGGACTTCGGCGTACGCCTCGTAGGCACCAAGGTTCAGCAGATCCGATCCATCCAGGCCGCCGCCGCCGAGGACGGCCGCTAGTGCGGCAGCGTCGTCAGTGCTGGGACGAAACGCCACGCGGTTCCGGGCGTTGGCAGTGATACCGGCCCGCATCTTGGGCGGGAGCTGCGCCATGTGCTGGTGTGCGACGGTGAGACCGATCCCAAGCCCGCGCGCCTGGGCGAACATGTCGCCGAGGTCTACCGGCAGCCGCAGAAATTTTTGCACCTCGTCAACAACCACCATCGCCGGCTGGCGATAGGTCGAGGGCATCAAGGCGCGTTCCTGCATGGCTTGCCAGAGCTGCATCAGCAGCAGGGCACCGATCACCTGGGACGTCTCCGCGCCGGTGACACCGGGGTTCAGGTTCACTAGCACGATCCGCGGACGTTGGAACAGCTCGTCCAGGCGGAACGACGGCGACGCTTGACCGAGCAGTCTTCGGATGGGCGTCCGACTCAAGAACGCCCGGGTCTTGTTCAGCACCGGGCTGATGACCTGCTGGCGTTCTGCTTCCGACAGCCCGTCGTACCAGGAGAAGAACGGGGCGAGCACAAGTGGGTCGTTGACCTGAGTGAGCACCCGACGCCGGAAGGCGGCATTGGTCAGGAGGACAGGCAGATCAGCGAGGGTGCTTTGGTCGCTGCGAGCAAGCGCCACCAGGGCGTGCAGCAGCACGTCAGTGCTTCGCGGTCCCAGGCTCGTGCCGAAGAGTTCGCGGAATACGTGTAGGAGATGGTCGGCGCGCTGCTCGGCATCCTCGGTGCTTCCAGCCAGTGGGTTGAAGCCGACGACCTTCTCAGCGGTCCCGGGCTCGATGACGACGACGTCTTCACGACGCTCCGTGGGTACGCCGGCCAGGATCGCTTCCACGAGGTCGCCGCGTGGTTCGAGGACAAACACACTTCTCCCGGCCATGACGTCGGCATGGACGAGCTGGTCCAGCAGCGTCGACTTGCCGCTTCCTGTCGGCCCGACGACGTGCAGATGATGCAGTGCGCTTTCCGTCGGCAGCGTCACCAGTTGGTCGCGCTGACCTGGATACAGGCCGGCGCCGAGCACTCGCTCGTCGGGATGGTCATGTGCTTCTACGGATCGCAGCAGCGACCGCGGTGCCGGATGTTCTTTGCCGCGCGAGGCGCCTGGTACGTCGGCGCCTTCTACCGGCCACCCCAGGACAGCGGCGAGTTCGGCAGCGTTGAGAGTGCCTGACCACCGGGAACCGGTCGCGTGGTCGAGCTGCTGCACGTTGCGCCTGGATGGACGACTCACGCTTAGTTCTGCGTAGGGGCTGCTGACAAGCTGGAGTGCTTCGCCTACCGTCCGCACGATGGCTTCAGCCCGACCAGCTACCGGCGAGCGCGCACCGATCCGCCCCCGGACATGAAAAAGCGGCTCGGATGCTTTGTGCTTCCAGAGCCGCTTGTCTTCTGTTGTTTCCTTGGCGACCGCCACCAGGCCGAGCGCCTTCGTCACACTGAACGCTTCTGGTCGTCGGTGTCGTGACTGGGCGGGGCCGACGACCCATTGCACCGCGAACGCTTCGCCCTTGGTGAGCGTGTTCACGACCTCGGCCACCCCCGCCGTGATGCTGCCGGTCATCTCAGGCCGCAGCGGCTGGGTAGGTGGCTGCACATGAACCGTCGCTGCTACCTGTGGCGTCGGTCGTGGCGGGTGGTCGACAGATGCGACCGCGAGGCCGGGCAGTTGTGCTTGCAGTTGTCCAGGTAGCTCGCTGCTGAACCGTGGGTCGACGCCGAACCAGTAGCGGACACTGCCGGGAAGCGCGCGGAGTTCAAAGGCGACGGCCGGCGTGTCCTTGAACCAGCCGACCAAGGGCCGGTACGCCAGCGGTTGCAGCGCCTTGACTACCTCGACGGGCTTCAGGTCGTGCGGGAAATGCAGCTCGAACCAGACGAGCCCGCTTTGGTCGGGTGGACCTCGGCGCTTGATGGTGGGGGTTTGTGCCATAGGCATCCCTCCTTTCTCTAGTTACACGAAGACTCGACGACTACGACGAAGGCAGTTTTAAAACAAGGCCAGTGCGGTCTTGTGGTGGATACCTTCTTCTCGTCATCTGCGAGCAACCTGGGTGGTTGCTCTTACGACTTAGTATGCCAAGGAGGGGTGGGGTTTTCCTGAGAACCAGCGGACGAGAAGGTGTGTGGTTGACTGAAAAAACACCGCCCGAGGGCGGCGTGTCTTCTTATGGCGCCTATGACTTCCTTGGCTTAACCGAAAGACCGGCCAGTCCAGCGATAGCAAGTGCCCCCCAAAGTATGAGGGAAAAAGGATTAAGCAGCCATATCGTGATCATCAGACGGTTTACGCTCATGCAGCTAGTCTGCACGCCCATTAGGCCCGTACATGTGTTGTCGCCAGCGCCTCCGAACCAATAAATGGTGGCCAGCGCAACCACGACAGCGAAGATCCACGCAATGACTTGCACGTACCTTCGGGCTACTTCGCGTTTGGCTACCTTCCAGGCAAGCGCTAAGCCGAGAGTGGCGAGCAGGATTGCGACAAGTGGCTCAATGAAGGTGAAGCTGAGCGCACCGGATGTCGAGCTGACAAACATAGCTATGCCGAACAAGGTCAGAATAACTGATGGAACCAGCATCCATTTCGAGTTCTGTGATTCGTTACTGGAGTTACGGCGCAAGGTAGCCGTTGATGAAGTTTTCTTATTTACGGTCGATGCCGCATTGCTCGTAGTTTTGGGTGAATTAGTTCTAGCCATTTATCTCCATCATAACAATTAGCGAATGCATAAACAATATCTAATTGAAGAAGCCCCCAGTCCCGTGCTGCGTGGATGGCAGCTCAGGGACTGAGGGCGTGGCTCTTCAGTTCTTACCGATTATCCGGCGTTGATCGCGGCACCTGCGACCGTGGCGTATCCCTCGTACCCCGCCTTGTTGGGGTGGAAGACATACGCCGTGTTGTTGCCCGCCTGGTCGACGTTCTGGAACCAGGACGAACTTGCAGTGCCGCACACCTCGTGCCCGATGAACGGCGAGTCCGGCCCGTCGAGCGGGACGTACTTGAGACGCTGGTTGTAGTCGGCGTTCATGGCGCGAACGACGTCCACCTGGTCCTTGATCTTGCCGTTCAGCTTGGTCACGATGTCGCGGGCACCCTGTACGTCGGCCCACTTGTTGGTCGTGTTGCCGTTGTCGTACATGTAGAAGCACCGGCTGTCGAAGGCGTCCGATGCCGTCTTGTTGGCGATCACGTGCGGGTAGCCCAGCACGTAGACCTTGGCGTTCGGCGTGTACTTGAGGACCCTCTCGTACGTCGCCTTCAGCTTCCCCGGCAGGGTGTTGTTGATCTCGTTGAGCGACGCGTTGTACGCGCTGCTCCCGATGGCGCAACTGGCAGTCACGCACGCCATGCCGAGGTCACCGAACTTGATGTCGTTTCCGCCGATCGTCATGGTGACGAGCTGCGTGGTGGTGTCCGGCCACAGGTCGAGCTGTGTACCTTCGTTCCACTGCGCCGCGTCCGTGACGTTGTCCGTCACGGCACCAGAGCACGCCCGGAATCCGTTGCTTCCCAGCGACGGAATCTTGGCGCTTGAACCGGAGATCAGACGCGCGTAGGCGTAGTCACTCCGGTGGCAGGTGTTCAGGTTCGGGATTGCGGTGCCAGCCTCGAAGGGCTCCACACCTTCCCCGGACGAGAACGAGTCGCCCAGTGCGATGTAGGACGCGGCTGGACGCTGCGTCCTTTCGAGCACCGCCCCACGCGGGTAGTCCAGGCCGAGGCCCGTCACCTTGATGGGGTAGAGCTTGGTTTCCATGTAGGTTGCGCACGTGCCGTTGCAGGAGGCGAGGAAGTAGAGCGTGTCGGGACCGATGGTCGGTTCGACGTACCCCTGACCCCCGATGGTGTACCCGTTGACGCCGCCGCTCGCCTTGTCGAGATTGCCGCGCATGATCTGGTCATACACGACGTTCCCGTTTCCATCGAAAACGCCGATGGATATGGCGGACATGGTGCGGTTGTAGGTGTCGTTGGTCGGCAACGTCATCGGGCGCACGACTGCGATCTTGCCAGTCGTGTCCACGGCGACATAGGCCCCGTTGTACGGGTTGCCGCTCGCGTCCTGGTTGGGAAGGTCCTTCTCCCAGAGTTTCTGGCCGAAGGTGTTGAGCTTGATGAGCGACGTGATCCTTTCGGATGTCGGCGCTCCAGCAACGACCCTCTTGCGGTTCACCCTAAGGAGAGCCCCACCGTCCGGCGTCGAGTAGGCGTCGACGAGCCACGGGTTGTACCCGAAGAGCGATTCCGGTGCCGTCCAGTCGACCTTGTTCAGGTTCAGGTTGTAGGCCACGAGCTTGAAGCTGGCCGTGTCACCTGATCCTGTCGTGATGTCGTAGAACGCACGACCGTTGGCGCTGACCCCCTCCCTCCTGTCGACGTACGTTCCACTGGGCGTGTTGCTCAGCGGCTTTCCGCCGTAGGAGTAGAGGTAGGCTCGCCCCTCGTTGATGTAGCCGACGCCGTCCTTGGTGGTGAACAGCTCGGCACTACACAGGCCGTAGCCGGTGACCGGGATGTCCAGCACCTTCTTCGGCTGCGTTGTGGGCGGTGCCACGTCGGGTGTGAGCCCGATCAGGCGGTTGCCGTTCATGTTGCTGAAGGCGTAGATGTTGCCATCAGCGCCAACAACCGGCGAACCGGCCTGCGAGGTGCAGCCCGTCTCGTACTTCCACTTCACGGCGTTGCCGTTGTAGGCCACCACATTGGTGTTGAACACCCAACTGCCGTTGGCGTTCTTGCCGTACGGCTTCCCGTAGAGGTCGCCGTTCTTGTCAACGACCGGGAAGTAGATGCAGTTCGTGACGCCGTCGACCGACTGGCTGGCGTCCAGGTCGCGAACGACCTGCCCCGAAGAGTTGTACGTCTTCAGGTTCTTGAACGTGCCGTTGTCGTCGGTGCACGCGGTCGTCACCCCCGAAGGGCTGGTGACCGTGTCCCAGGTGTACCGGCTGGTCTTGACCGCCGGCCACTGGAGTGTCGGAATGGACTCAGCCGCCACCGCCGTCCCCGAAGAGACGAACGTGACGAACGACGCCAGCAAACCCGCGAGAGCGAGCATCACCGGCATACGTGTGCGCTTTTTGCGCATGATGGCTTACACCACCTTCCTGATTACTAGGTTGTGAATGAACGAGGAACGAAAAAGGGCGGCTCACGCCTGACGGCGGAGCCACCCTCTGAAACATTCCTTTTTGACTGAAGAGCCGTACTATTTATGACATATCTTGATCATTTAGCAAACCGTAGAATTTACAACACTTCTCAAGGGGTAGGGCAGAAAATAAATAAGCCCCGCTCCAGCGACCACCAAGGATCGCTGGAACGGGGTGCCCACACCGGTCGTCACTCGGCACGGATGACCCGAGCATCCCTCACGGTGGCGTACGTTTCCTCGTGGATGATCGCGTAGTTGTACGCCTCCAACCAGTCGGTGAAGGTGATTGCTTTACGCGACCACGGGCTGTCAGGACGGTGCAGGAACTCAACGCCGTACGTCTCGGTTTCCAGGAGCAGTTCAATCAACTGCGGCGGAACCGACTTAGTACGGCCGCGTCCATCCGCGCTACCTACGAGAATTGCATCCCCACTGACATACGCCTGGCCGCGGAGTCCCTTGGAGTGTTGCCACAGCAGGACAGTGGCGCGCATGTTGAACGGGAGCGACCAAAGCATCGCTTCGTCGTTCGCAAGGAACGAAGCCGGCGGGCTGTCGAGGTTGTACGCCTCGAACGATCCGCCCACGATGCCTTGGATGACTTCCACGTTCTCCGCGTCGACCTCAACCCGCTTGATGGGCTGCTCTTCGTCGCAGGGGAACAAGATGCCGGTAATCACGGAACCACTAGCTTTCTCGACCGTGGGACTGGGTCTGGGGTGACGGTCGGACACCCCAGAGGTAGATCCCAAGGTGAAAGGCCCCGCCCCGATGACCCCGAAGGGCCACCAGGACGGGGTTTCCGCATTGCCGGGGAGCGCTCGGCAGATGCGGAGCTGGTGGGTTAGCTGCCGTTTCCGTTGCCGACCTTGGTTCCGGGAACACGGCCACGGGTGCCGCGTGCGTCCTTCAGAACCTGGGGCATGTTGTCGGCGGCCTTGTTGAACTCCTCCAGGGGAACGTACGCGTCGCGCTTCTTGCCGTCGGGCGTCGTGATTTCGAGGATCACCAGATCTTCGCTGATGTCCTTGAACGCGCCCAGTTCGGAGACGAGGACGTCCAGTGCCTTCGGCGAGTCGATGTCCGGGTGCTGCCGGACGACGACTGCGGCGAACTGCTTGTCGTTCCCCTGCTTACCGCTGAGGTCTGAGACCTTCTGGCTGACGATTGCCATCTTTCTGCTCCACTCGGTGGTAGGTGCTTGGTCGGGGGAGTGATTTCCTCCGGCCGTACTTCTATTACGCCAAACTGAGCTGGAAGCGAGGTGGGGAAGTTGGACTGTCGGAGTTTGCGGGTGATTGATATATAATTAAATGCAGAGAAACATTCATGACACCCAAGAAACTGAGTACGCCAGCACTACACGAGCAGCGGCAAGCCAGCAAGGTTGAGCCTATTCAAGCTTGTGTGGGCACAAGAAAATCCAGCCCTGCCGTTATGACAACGCAGGACTGGACAGCGGAGCAGCTTGCTCGCGCTCCGAAGCTAACGAAGAGCCGTTTAGCAAAGGTGCGTCAACTTGTAATCGGCTGACGCCACACAACCGTCACGCGATTCTCGTTGTATGTCGTCTGGCGACCCTTCTCGCGCACGCCTTCGGCTGGTGCGATGACGATTGCCTCAAAGAGTTCTTCAAGTATCGCTTGCTTCCGGTCAAGTGCAAGCGTGGGCCACTCTTCGGCGGCCGAGGTGACTTGCTTCGCTTTCCGCGTGTGCTGCGCTACCTGAGAGCGCAGCTTTTTCTGTTCGTCCTCAAGCTCCTTGATTGACGGAAACACAATGGAACCTGACATCTCACCAGCTCGGTACGCCGCCATGAGTTCAGCGATTTTCGCAGTCACCTCGCCAAGGCGTGCTGTATCAGGAGCGCTTTCGGACTCAGGTGTTTCGATCGGCTGGTCTAGGTACGAAAGCACCAGATTAGTGATCTGCTGATCCAGTCGCGGGCCTGAGATGCCGAGTCCCGCGCACCCGCCCGCATCTTTGGACTGACAGTTGTACGTGAAGTACCGGTCGCCCTTGGGAGCACGTACCAGCTTTGAACCACAGCGACCACACCGTAGGACGCGACTCAGAAGCGCCCGGGTAGGTCGACGGCGGTCAGGCTTTGACTTGAGAAGTTCACACAGCGCTTCCCAGGTCGGGACGTCTATCAGGCCGCCGTCGTGTCGCTTGATGTACCGACCGTCTTCATCGAGAAGTACTTCTTTCTTGTACACAGCCAGGCCAGCGATGCCGGGCGCGATCAAGATACGGCGAACGGTTTCGCCAGTGACTCGACCGCCCCGGGCAGTCGTAATGCCCTTGCTGCGCCACTCCTCCGCAATGGCTGTGGGCCGGATGCCAGCGAACACATTCGCGATGGCCTTATGCGTGATGGTGGCCCTGTCCTCGTTGATCGAACCGTCTTTGTTGCGGTAGAACGCCGGGTAGTTGCTGAAGACCTTCCCCTTCAGCGCCTCATCCCGGTAGAAGTTGGTCACGCGCTTTACAGTCTTCGCGCTGGAGTGGTTGGCGATGTTCACCAACATGCGAGCGACCATCTGGCCGTCTTCGTCCGTCAGGTCGATGCTCATCGAGGGGAGCCAGAGAACTGGCTTTACACGACCCTCTTTGAAGTACGCGTGGCAGTACGCCTTGATTACACGTTCAAGGTCGGAGGGCTGACGGAAGATGCGGTCGAGATCCCAACCGGCAATGCCATCATTCCTACCGGCGGTGAAGTCTTGAAGCCAGGGTTCAAATCCTTCGTCACGGATGACCTCTGGCTTGTATGCGGACTTGTCGTTGTCGATGTACTCGCGTGTTGCTGTACCACCGCGCGTTTCGATGAGTGGCAGTACAGTGCGAAGCTGCCGGTCAAGACCGGGAGCACGCTCCTCATCCGTATCCGAGATACGGGCGTACGGGCCAACGATTATGGAGTTTATGTCCGCTTTCATCTACTATGCCCTAATTATACTATGTTGGGCATAGTCTCCAAAGCTTTGAGCGGGCTGAACGCGCACTGGACGGCGGCGACGATGGCCGAGGAGTTCGGACGGCTGCGGGAGGCCGCCGAGGCGTAGCCCGCCGGGCTCACGGCGGGTCCGTGTCCGTGACCACGGTCAGCAGGCGGGGCGCCTCCGTGTCGCCCCGGTCCGTGACGCCGAGGGCGATCCAGCGGCCCGTGCCGGTGTCCTGCCAGAGGGACACCTCGTCCACCAGGACGCTGACGGTCGCCCACGGCTCGGGTATCTCCTCGCCCCGCTCGCCGCGCACCCGCAGGGTCACCGTCCCCCAGGGCGGCGCGGCCCCCCAGCGGGCGTCCAGCCGCTGGGCTATGCCCTCGCGGTACGCCTCGACGTCGTCCGCCGTGTGCTCCCCCATGTCCGCCGCACCGGCCGCCAGTTCCGCCAGCCAGTACCCGGGCCCTCCCCTGCCCACGTCCGACCAGCCGTGCTCCGCCGGGAAGGGGCGGGAGCACAGCCGGTCGATCGCCTCCAGGCACCGTGCGATGTTCATGCGGTCCAGTAAACCCGCCGCCACTGACAATTGGCGGGGCGTCAGGGTCGGGGCAGGTCAGGCGTCCCGGCGCCACACGCTCCACGCGCCCGCCGCGGTCACCGCCGCCGTCCACAGGGCGGTCACGGCGAGTCCGGTCCACGGGCCGAGGGTGCCGTCCCAGGTCTCGTGCAGGACCACCTGACCCGCGCGGTCCGGCAGGAAGTCGGCCGCCGTGCCCGCCGAGTCCCCGATGACGAAGGACACGATCAGCACCAGCGGGACCAGGATGCCCAGTGCCGCGATCCCGCTGCGCAGCCAGGCGGTGAGCCCCGCCGCGAGCAGCGCCATCAGCGTCAGGTAGATGCCGCAGCCGACGACACCGCGCAGTTGCTCGCCGAGGGTGAGCCCGGCCGCCGCGTCACCGAGTCCGGCCCGCGCGGCCAGCAGCGCTGCGCCCGCCGTGAGCAGGCCGGTGAGCAGCGCCGGTAGGGCGACCGCGGTCAGCTTGGCCGCGAACCACCGGCCGCGCCGTGGGACCGCCGCGAGCGACAGCCGCAGTCCGCCGGAGTGGAACTCGGAGGAGACGGCCGTGGTCCCGAAGGCCATCACCGCGATCTGGCCGGGCAGCACTCCCGAGACCGCCGTGAACAGCGGGTCGAAGTCCGGGTCAGATGTCCCGGAGGTCCCGGCGAGGGCGGAGAACGCCGTGGAGACGGCGAGCAGCGCGAACAGGGCGCCGTACAGCGACCGCAGGGTGCGGATCTTCAGCAGTTCGGCGTGTAGTACGGGGGTGAGGGGCACGGTCAGGTCTCCTGGCGGTGGGGCTGGGCGGTGAACTCCGTCTCGGCCGCGGTCAGGTCGAGGTAGGCCCGCTCCAACGTGGCCTCCTCGGTGGTGAGTTCCAGCAGCGGCACGCCCGCGTGGGCGGCGAGACGGCCGATGTCCGCCACGCGCGCGGGGGACACGGTCCAGGCGCCGTCGTCGCCCGGCACGGCCTGGTGACCGTGGCGGGCGAGGGCCTGCCGCAGGCCGTCGGGGTCCGACGTGCGCACCCGGACCCCGGGCCGCACGCGCGCGTCGATGAACTCCCGCAGGGGCGTGTCCGCGAGGAGGCGGCCCCGGCCCAGGACGACCAGGTGGTCGGCGAAGGAGGCCGTCTCGTTCATCAGATGGCTGGAGACCAGCACCGTACGGCCCTCGGCGGCGAGGCGGCGCAGGAGATGGCGGATCCAGACGATGCCCTCCGGGTCCAGCCCGTTGGAGGGCTCGTCGAACATGACGACGGGCGGGTCGCCGAGGAGGGCGGCGGCGACGCCGAGGCGCTGGCGCATTCCCAGGGAGTAGGTCTTCACCCGGCGCCGGGCCGCGGCGGCGAGACCCGTCTCGGCCAGCACCTCGTCGACGCGGGCTACCGGATCCTCCAGGAGGCGCTGACGAACGTGCTGCGGCACGCGGGTGCCGTACCGGTCCGGGTGCGGATCGGCGTCTCGGACGGCGGGCTCGCGCTGGAGGTGCGCAACCCCCTGGCCGCCGCGGTACCCGGTCCGGGCCGGGGCAGCGGGCTGCGCGGGATACGCGAGCGCGCGGCGCTGCTCGGCGGCCGGGCGTGGACCGGGCCGCACGAGGGTGACTGGCGGGTGCGTGTGGAGCTGCCGCTGGGCTGATCTACGCTGGCCGGATGGCCGTCACCGTACTCCTCGTCGACGACGAACCGCTGGTCCGCGCGGGTCTGCGGGCCATCCTGGAGGCGGAGCCGGACCTCACGGTGGTCGGCGAGGCGGCCGACGGGGCCGCGGTGATCCCGCTGGTGCGGCGGCTGCGGCCGGACGTGGTCGCCATGGACGTACGGATGCCGCTCCTGGACGGCATCGAGGCCACCCGCGCGGTGCTGCGGACGGTCGAGGCGCCGCCGAGGATCCTGGTCGTGACGACGTTCGAGAAGGACGAGTACGTCTACGAGGCGCTGCGGGCCGGTGCCGACGGGTTCCTGCTCAAGCGGGCCCGGCCGACGGAGATCGTGCACGCCGTGCGGCTGGTCGCCGAGGGCGAGTCGCTGCTCTTCCCGGCGTCGGTGCGGCAGCTGGCCGCCGAGTACGGCGACGGCGGCGGGAACCACGCGGCGCGGGCGGCGTTGGAGCGGGCCCGGCTGACCGAGCGGGAGGCGGAGGTGCTGCGGCTGATGACGCGGGGCCTGTCGAACACGGAGATCGCCGCGCGGCTGGTGGTGGGCACGGAGACGGTCAAGACCCACGTCAGCTCGGTGCTGGCGAAGCTGGGGGCGCGTGACCGCACCCAGGCGGTGATCGCCGCGTACGAGTCGGGCTTCGTCTCCCCCGGCTGACGGCGGCCCGTGACGGCTCCCGTCGGGCGGCGGTGCGTTCGGGGGCGGGGGGCACTCGCCGGGGCCCGGCGGGCCGAGTACGATCCGGCCAACACGCGCACGAGCTGGGAGGACGGTACGTTGGGGCGGCTGACCGGCGGGGATCCCTCGCTGCTGCGAAGGATCAACTCCGCGGTGGTGCTGCACGCGCTGCGTGCCACGGACTGCGCGACGCTGACGGAGATCACCCGCGTGACGGGGCTGTCCCGGCCGACCGTCGAGGGCGTCGTGGAAGGGCTGATCGAGGCGGGGCTGGTCGTCGAGACGGCGGCCGAGGACGGCGCGGCGCGGCGGCAGGGCAGGCCCGCGCGGCGGTTCAGGTTCCGGGCGGAGGCAGGTCATCTGCTGGGGCTGGAGATCGGCCCGCACCGGGTCGCCGCGCTCCTCTCGGATCTGGACGGCCGGATCATGGGGGCGCAGGCCAAGGACGTCGACGAGACGGCACCGGCCGACGAGCGGCTGGAGCGGCTGCGCACGGCGGTCGCGGAGCTGCTGCGCCGGGCCGGGGTGGCGCGCGGGTCGCTGCGCGCGGTGGGCGCCGCCACGCCGGGGATCGTCGAGGCGGACGGCACCGTACGGCTGGGCACCGCGCTGCCGGGGTGGACGGGGCTGCGTCTCGGTGAGCGGCTGAGCCGGTCCTTCAAGTGCCCGGTGCTGGTGGAGAACGACGCGAACGCCGCCGCCGTCGCGGAGCACTGGAAGGGGTCCGCGCGGGACTGCGACGACATGGTCTTCGTCCTGGCCGGGCTGAGCCCCGGCGCCGGGTCGCTGATCGGCGGGCGGCTGCACCGGGGGTTCGGCGGGGCGGCCGGGGAGATCGGCGCGCTGCACCTGCTGGGCCGCGAGGCGACCCCGGAGACGCTGCTGTCCACCACGGACGAGCCCCTGCACCCGCTGGACGAGCAGCAGGTGGCGCGGGTCTTCGCGCGGGCCCGGGAGGGCGACCTGCGGGCCCGCGCGGCCGTCGACCGGTTCATCCAGCGGCTGGTGCACGACGTGGCGGCGCTGGTCCTCGCCCTGGATCCGGAGCTGGTCGTCGTCGGCGGCTGGGCGGCCGGTCTGGACGGTGTGCTGGAGCCGCTGCGGCAGGAACTCGCCCGCTACTGCCTGCGCCCGCCCAAGGTCACCCTGTCGCTGCTCGGCGAGGCGGCCGTCGCCACCGGCGCCCTGCGCCTGGCCCTGGACCACGTGGAGGAGCAGCTCTTCGCGGTGGAGGGCACGGTGACGGCACGCCGGTGACCGGCCCCGGCTCCGGCCCGGGTGCGCTCAGGACGCCCGCCGCTGAAGGCAGCGGGACGTCTCAGGAAGCCCGCCGCTCCGGACCGTCCTCGATCTGCACGCACCCGGTGTCCCCGAAGGTGAGTCGGCAGGTGTCCGCGCGGTAGGTGGCGACGGACAGCGCGGCGGTGCGGCCCCCGGCGAGGTAGCGGGTGGTGACCACGAGGACGGGCGCGCCGGGGAGCCGGTCGAGTTCCTTGGCGTCGTCGGCGCGGGCCGAGCCCAGCTCCACGGCGCTGTCGTGGCCCTCCGGCCGCAGGCGCTGCAACTCGCGCAGCACCGCACGCGCGCGTGCCGGTCCGGAGGGGGCGTCGATCGCGGACAGGGCGGGCACGGACGCCTGGGGGACGTACAGCAGTTCGGCGGCGACGGCCTGGCCGTGGGTCGTACGGGTGCTGCGGACGGTGTGGACGGCCTCCTCGCCGGTCTCCAGCGCGGCGGCGACGGCCGCGGGCGGCACGGCGAGGGCGCAGTCGGCGGGCTGCCAGTCGTCGCCCGGCATCCCCGGCCAGGCGCGCTGCCCGGGTCCGACGGCGACGCCCATGCGCGGCGGGGCGACGGTCGTGCCGACACCGCGGCGGCGCTGGAGCCTGCCTTCCAGTTCGAGCTGTTCCAGGGCCTGGCGGAGCGTGGCACGGGCGACGCCGAAGCGGGCGGCGAGGTCGCGCTCGTTGGGCAGGATCTCGCCCACGGTGAACTCGGAGTCCAATGCCTCACTGAGCACGGTCTTGAGATGCCAGTACTTCGGTTCCGGCACCGATTCCAGCTGCGTGGTCCCCACCCTTACCTCCGCAATCGCCGTGACCCGGCGGCGTTTAGCGCCCTTGTTTATTAAAGGTTGTTGTACTTATCTGCGACCATAGGGCGGCCCTCACCCTTGGTCAAGACCAATCATCAGGGCGTGGCGGGGACTTCGCGGGCGGCACGGGGGGTACGCCGCCGAGCGTTCATACAACGTTGGCACAGGGACACGTCCGGGACCTGGGGCTACCCGCCGGTAGCAATCGCTGACAGTCTGTCTACGCCACTTCAGCCCATCCCTGCCGAGGAGCCCCATGTCCGCCACCGTCACCTTCAAGGTGCCCACGCCACACGGACCGCAGAGCGTCACCCTCGCGTACGCGCGCACCGGCCGCGGCGCACCCCTGCTCCTGATGCACGGCATAGGCCACCACCGGCAGGCGTGGGACCCGGTGATACCCGTCCTGGCGGCCGAGCGGGAGGTGGTCGCCGTCGACCTGCCGGGCTTCGGGGCGTCCGCGCCGCTGCCGCGGACGATGGCGCACGACCTGCCCACCATGAGCGGGGTCCTCGCGGCGCTCTGCGAGGCGCTGGGGCTGGAACGCCCCCACGTGGCGGGCAACTCGCTGGGCGGTCTGCTGGCCCTGGAACTCGGCCGTGCCGGGCTGGCCCGGTCGGTGACCGCGCTGTCCCCGGCCGGGTTCTGGTCGCAGGCCGAGCGGCGGTACGCGTTCGGGCTGCTGCTGTCGATGCGGCAGGTCGCCCGGCGGACGCCGCCGCCGCTGGTCGAGCGGCTCTCCCGGTCGGCGGTCGGCCGGACGCTGCTGACCAGCACCATCTACGCCCGTCCGGCCCGCCGTTCGCCCGCGGCCGTGGTCGCCGAGACCCGCGCGCTGGCCCGCGCGGAGCGTTTCGCCGAGACCCTGCGGTCCGGACGGGAGGTCCGGTTCACCGACGACGTCACCGGCATCCCGGTCACCGTGGCGTGGGGCAGCCGGGATCGGCTGCTGGTGCCCCGGCAGGGCGTCCGGGCCAAGTACGTCATCCCGCGCGCCCGGCTGGTACGGCTGCCCGGCTGCGGCCACGTGCCCATGAACGACGACCCGGCGCTGGTCGCGCGCGTCCTGCTGGACGGCAGCCGCTGACGCACCCCGGCGGCGGCCCAGCCGCGGGCCCGGCACCGCCTCAGTCGGCCAGGGCCTTGAGGACCTCCTTCAGCACGGTCTGGTTGTACGGCATACTCACGTGCGGCGTGTGGTCCTCGGGGTCGATGTCCTGGAGGACGATGTTGTTGATGTGGTGCCCCTCGGTCAGGGTGAGCGCGCACGACTCGTACGGAGTGACCACGTCGTCGTACCGGGTGGCGATGACGGTGTAGCGGACGCCCTCCACCGTCTCGCCGAGGTCGGCGAGTTCCCGCTGGAAGTCGTGGTCGTGCTGGAGCTGCGGCCAGGCCGGGATGACCTGTCCGACCGCGCCCTGCTCCAGCACCTCCTTCGCCAGCGGGATCTGGCGCGCGAGGTTCATCAGACCCTGGGCGGTGACGCCGTGGTGGCTGGGCGAGATGCCGACGTAGTTGTGCACCTTGGACGCGCCGCCGAGGGCGCCGACGAACCAGCGCGGCATCATCCCGCCCTGCGAGAAGCCGACCAGGTCGACCTTCTCGGCGCCGGTGCGGGAGAGCACCTCGTCGACGAAGTCGGAGAGCTGCCGGGCCGACTGCTTGATGTCGCCGAGCCCGAAGATGACCGGGTTGAGGTGCTTGCCGTAGTCGAGGCGGAAGACCCGGTAGCCGTTGTCCCGCAGCAGCGGGGTGGCGGAGGTCCAGGTGTAGCCGCGGTTGCCGAAGGTGCCGTGCACCAGGACCACCGGGCGCGGGTGCTCCTCGGTCAGCGGCTTGTCCCAGTCGTCCGGGCCGCCGTCCACGTCGACGACGGCGATGGTCTGGGCGGCACCGGCCTGGGCGAGGGCGTGCAGCCGGTGGGGGGCTTCGGTGACGTCGGTGAGGATGTTGCCGGAGTTGGGGCCGGGGACGTCGGGGAGTCCGGGGACCTTGGGGGCGTCCGGGAGCTTCGAGGGCTGGGGGAGGGTCATGGCGCTCTCCTCTCTGAGACTCGGCCGCGCCGCGCGGACACAGCCGCGGATCCGGGTCGCTTTCCCTGTGTTACGGCCTCACCGGGCCCTCCCCGACACCACGATCCGCACCGCCCCTCCCCCGGTCGCGGTCCCGCGGGACTCATGAGCCGGAGTACGGCGTCGTGTACCAGCGCGGTACGGCACAGGCCGACAGGCGCCGCAGCAGCCGTACGTACCATCCCCACCGCACCGGTCTCGCCACCGCGCCGGTGAGTGCCAGCTCGGCGCGGTCCAGGCACTGCGCGAAGGCCGCGTTGTGCATCGGGCGGAAGAACAGCAGCCAGCCCAGCCAGCGCACCCCTCTCGGCCGCAGCACCATGGTGTTGCGCAGCACCGCGCGGTCGGCCCCGACGTCCTCGACGGCGAACTCGTGGAAGCCGTAGAACCCGCCGCGGCCGGTGAACCGGAAGCGCACCCACCGGCCGGGCACGTGGTGCGTCACCGTGTAGCGCACCGGACCGTGTCCGCCGGTGGCGCCCACGGCCAGCGGACCGTCGAAGCGGACCGGCGGCCATTCGGTCGGCCAGAGCCGGTCCTCTCCGCTCCCCAGGGTGTCGAGCAGGGCGCCGACCCGTTCCGGGGGCACGGGCAGGGCGCGTTCATGGACGTTCAGTACAGCGATCACGCAGAGGTGGCTGCCCGGCGGGGACGTCGCCGGAACTCCCTCGAAAGGGGAGGGCGAGCGCACTCCGGCGCGACCGGCGCCCCCCGTGCCGCCGCCCGCCGCGGGTTCACGTCCGCACGCCCTCGGGGAGCGGGGCTGATCTCCCGTACCGCGCACGGTGGTTCGGCGCCCGGCACCGTGCCGGAGTGGCCGATAAGCGTCGGTCCAGGTCGCGTGAACTTCCCCCCACACACGCCAGCTTGACGTCCGGGCAGCACAACGGCGCCCGCCTGCACGGGCGAAGACCGGCCAAGGTGGCGGCGGCCAGTGACCAGGAGAGGGGGAACGGATTCCGGAGCGTAAAGAGAGATGAGACGGACACAACCAGCAAAGCGCGTACACAAGGGAGTGGGCATGGCCACTGTGCCGCCGGAGGTGCTGCCGGACGCCTGGCAGCCGCTGCTCGCGCAGCCGCCACTGGCCAGGCTGCTGGGTCAGCCGATCGTGGACGAGGCCCTGTTGACGATGCACCGGCTGCTGCCCCCGCGCGTCGCCGTGCACTCACTGCGTACGTTCCTGCTGGCCGACGCCTGCGCGCGGGCCCGGGGCACCGGCTGCGACCGGACCGGGCTGCTGGTCGCCGCCGCGTTCCACGACACCGGGCTCACCCGGGGCGCGCCACGCGTGCGTGGCGGGTTCCCGACCCGGTCCGCCGCGCTGCTCGACCGGTTCCTCGTCGGGCACGGCGTGGCCGAGCGGCGGCGCGGGGCGCTGACCCGGGCCGTGCGCGAGCACATGCGGCCGTTCCCCGCGCGGGACGCCGGTCCCGAGGCGCGGCTGCTGCACTTCGCCGCCTGGCTGGACGTCGTGGGGCGCGGGGGCGGCGAGGTGCCGGGTGAGCGGCGGCGGTTGGCCGCGCTGGCGCCGACCCCGTTGTTCGCCGTCTCGTTCTCCGCCCGGGTGGCCGTCAGCGGGCTGCGCGGCGCCCTGCCGGACCGACTGCCGCCCGGTGCGGGCCGCCGTGGGCGCCCGGCCCGCTGAACCCCGGTTCAGCACCTCGCATCTCCCGTAGCGAAAGGACCGCAGACATGCACCAAGAGGACCCGCGTGTGTTCGATGTCGCCATCGTCGGAGGAGGCATCGGCGGGACCATGCTCGGGGCGATCCTCGCCCGCCACGGCGTCCGGGTGCTGCTTCTGGAGGGAAGCGGCCATCCCCGGTTCGCCATCGGCGAGTCCACCGTCCCCGAGACCACCTTCGGACTGCGGGTCCTGGCCCGCCGCTACGACGTCCCGGAGCTCGAACACCTGGCGACCCACGGGGCGGTGCGCCGCCATGTGTCGTCGAACTGCGGGATCAAGCGGAACTTCAGTTTCATCTACCACCGGGAGGGCGAGTCGACCCGGCCCACGGAGTGCACCCAGTACCCCACGTGGGGACCGCCGCTGGGCCCGGACTCGCACTACCTGCGCCAGGACGTCGACGCGTACATGTTCCACGTCGCGGTCTCCTACGGGGTGACCGCGCACACCCACACCCTGGTCGACGACGTCAAGTTCGACGACGACGGCGTCACCCTCGTCACCCGGGAGAAGGGCACCTTCCAGGCGTCGTACCTGGTCGACGCGGGGGGAATGCGGGCCGTGCTGCCCGAGCGGCTCGGGCTCAGGCAGGAGCCGCCGTACCGCACCCGGTCGCGCACCATCTTCACCCACATGGTGAACGTGCGCCCCTTCGACACCGTCGCGCCGCCGCGCCAACAGCACAAGATGCCCAGCCCGTTCAGCCAGGGCACGCTGCACCACCTGTTCCCGGGCGGCTGGTTCTGGGTCATCCCCTTCGACAACCACGCCGACAGCACCAGCGAGCTGTGCAGCGTCGGCGTCAACCTCGACCTCGACCGCTATCCGCGCCAGGAGGGGGTCTCCGCCGAGGACGAGTTCTGGCAGCACGTCCGCCGGTTCCCCAGCGTGGCACGGCAGTTCGAGCAGGCGCGCTCGGTACGGCCGTACGTCGCCACCGACCGCACCCAGTTCTCCTCCCGGTCGGTGGTCGGCGACCGGTGGTGCCTGCTGCCGCACGCCAGCGACTTCATCGACCCGCTCTTCTCCAGCGGGCTCGCGGTCACGGTGATGTCCCTCAACGCCCTCAGCCACCGGCTGATCGACGCCGTGCGCAGGGACGACTTCGGCACCGCCCGCTTCGAGTACCTGGAGCACTGGATCAAGCGCATGTTCCGGTTCTACGACGACCTGGTGTCGTGCAGCTATCTCGCCTTCGGCGACTTCGAGTTGTGGAACGCCTGGGTCCGGGTGTGGACGCTCACCACGCTGTACGGCACCAACTCCCAGAACCAGGCGGCCGTGACGTACGAGAAGTCCCGGGACCCTGCCAGTTTCGACGCCCTGGAGACACCGCCGTACCGAGGGCTCCAGGGCGTGGACAACCCGTGGGTGGAGCGGATGTTCAACCGCTCGCGGGACGCCATGCTGGCCTACAGCAAGGGCGAGCTGACCAAGGACCAGGCCGTCGCGCGGATCTTCGAGGCGCTGCGGGACAGCGAGCTGTCCCCCGCGGTGTGGGGCACGCTCGACCCCGAGAACCGCTGCCCGGCGAAGTCGTTCACCCTCTGGCCGCTGACGAAACTCCTGCTGTGGGGCAGGTTCCGCTCGCCGGGGCACGTGCGCGGCGCCTATCTCAGCGGCGGCGCCCGGATGGTGGGCAAGGAGGCGGTCCAGGTCTACGCGGGCGAGCTGCGCGACGGCGCCTCGCAGGCCCGCAGGACGCTGCGGGACATGTGGCTCGACTGGAACCACGACTGGACTCGGCAGGCGCCCGCGCGCCGGTCGTCACCGCCCGCCGCACCGATCGCACCGGTCGTACCCGGCGCGTCGGGCAGCCCGGAAGCCACCGGAGAAGGGATTCGTATGCCGAAATGATCGCGCGTTTCTGACGGCCGCAGAAAAATAGCGACAACGGAGTTACGGCAGTGCGGAGGCGATGGATGAAAAATCAATACTGTCGCCGCGGGGCAGAAGTCCACAGTTTGCCGCCCCACCCCCTCGGGTAGGAAAACAATACGGCCACGAATTCAAATTCGGCCGCCATTCCACCTGCCCAATCGAGAGACAATGGGCTGCAATCCCCATGGCGCAAAACTTAACCTGCCCACCGCCCACCGCATGTTCCTGGGAAGAGATCTCCCAGCACCAGGACCGTCTGATGCGGCTGGTTCGCCGGAGACTCCCAAGCCAACAGGACGCCGAGGACTGCGTCCAGGAAACCATGGCACGCGCGGCCGCCCACGCCGACTTGGACCGAAGCCGGCTGGGCCCCTTTCTGACCTCCGTGGCCATCCGCCTCTGCATCGACTTCTACCGGGACATGGAGCGCCGTCGGCGCCTGGTACAGCGTGCGGCGCTGCTGGACGATCCCGGGACGACGGAGGAGGACGTCTGCGACGAGGACTTCGGCAGATGGCTGCTCGGCCAGGTGCGGCAACTGCGCGGACGCGAACAGGAAGTCATACTCGCTCGCGCCGCCGGGATTTCCACCGCGGAGTTCGCCCGAATGCACAACATTTCGATCAAGGCTGCCGAAGCCGCTTTCACCAGGGGTCGCGCTCGCCTGAAAACGGCCTGCATGAAGGCCATGGGAGACCGCGTCGGCTGAATAACGCGGAATCCGCCGAACCACCCGCCAAACCACCCGTCAAACCAAGCACGCAGAAAACCGAAAGGAATTACCCGTATGGGCAAGAACCTGCAGGACATCCTGAAGGACTTCGTCGGCGGTGTGACCGACAACTGGAAGGACCTGATCGACGACCTCATCAACCGGAACGACACCGACAATTCCAGCTCCGCGAGCAATTCCCTGGGTGCCCTGACCGGGCTGCCCGGGAACGCGCTGGGCCTGCTGTCCGGGGCCCTCAACCCGGGCGCCGCCGGTCAGCTCATGGGCGGGGGCGGCAACCCGCTGGCCGCCCTCAACATGCTCACCGGTGGCGCGGCGGCGGCCAACCCGCTCGCCGCCCTCCAGATGCTCGGCGGTGGCGGCAACCCGATGGCCATGCTCTCGGCGCTCCAGGGCTTCGGTCAGCTCGCCGGTGGCACGGGCCAGTTGGCGGGCGGCCTCGGGCAGGCCGCCGGGGGTGTGGGCAACGTCCTCAACACGGCGGCCGGACTGCCGGGGCAGCTGGCACACCTCCCGCAGCAGGCCGCGCAGATGGCCGGCGGGTTCGGCGGCCTCCCGCAGCAGGCCGCCCAGATGGCCGGCGGGTTCGGCGGCCTCCCGCAGCAGGCCGCCCAGCAGGCAGGCCAGTTGGCCGGTGGGCTGCCCGGCGTCGGCCAGCTGTTCGGCGGCCAGCAGGGACAGGCGGGACAGCAGCAGGGCGGAGGGGCGGAGGGGAAGCCGCAGTCCACCTGACGGGCCGCGCCGCCCACGGGCAACGCCCCGTCCCACCCTCGCCGGCCCCGCCGAGCCCGTCGGCCCACGGCCGTGCCACTCCGCACCGACCTGGAGGATCACACACGATGGCATCCGTCGTCGGCGACCGGTTGCGCCTGGTGGTCAAAGTCCTGGGGACCCTCGTCGCCGACGAGGTGGGTCAGGCCGCCCGGCTCCGCAGGAGACGGGACGGGGCGTCCCCGGCGGAGGCCGAGGACGCCCCCGCCGGGGACACCCAGCGGCGCGCCGCGGCGGTCCGGCACGCCCTGGAGAGCCTCGGCCCGTTCTACGTGAAGCTCGGGCAGATCCTGTCGACCCGCCCCGACATGGTGCCCGAGTCGATCCGGGACGAACTCCAGAACCTGCACGACCAGGTCGACATCCAGCCCTTCTCGGTCTTCGAACCCGTCCTCGCCGGTGACCTCGGCCCGGACTGGAAGCTGCGGTTCGACGACATCGAGACCGTGAAGCCGCTCGGCGCGGCCTCCCTCGCACAGGTCTACCGGGTCACCCTGCCCGGCGGGCGGCCCGCCGTGGTCAAGATCCAGCGGCCCGGCATCCGCGAGGGCGTGCTCGCCGACATGGCCCTGATGCGCCGGGCCTCCCGGATCGTGGCCAAGGTCGCGCCCCGGTTCAACGAGGTCATCGACATCGAGGCCATGCTCGGCGCCGTCTTCGACGCCATGGAGCCGGAACTGAACTTCACCGGCGAGGCCCGCAACATGGACGAGGCCCGGGAGCACGTACGGTCCTTCCGCACCCTCGAGGTGCCCAAGGTGCTGCACGCCAGTCAGCGGGTGCTGGTGCAGTCGCTGGCGCCCGGCAAGTCCGTACGCCACATCGACCGGAAGCACTTCACCGACGACGAACGCGTCGACATCGGCCGCGACCTGCTGCGCTTCATGTACCACGGCTACTTCGTGCACCGCTTCTTCCACGCCGACCCGCACGCGGGGAACGTCTTCGCGCAGCCCGGCGGCCCGGCGACGCTGATCGACTGGGGCATGGTCGGCCGCCTGGACCGGCGTACCAGCCTCCAGCTGCTGCCGCTGTTCATGACGCTCGCGCAGAACGACGGCGCGGGCCTGGCGCACCACTGGGCGGGCATGGGGCGGATCACGCCGTGGTCGAACATGCCCGCGTTCGCCGCGGACATGGCGGCGTTCGTGCCGAAGGTGTCGCACCTGTCCCTGGAGGAGATGAACTTCGGTCTCTCCCTGACGACGGTGCTCGGGAAGGCGACCAAGCGCGGCATCGGCTCGCCGCCCGCGGTGTCCCTGCTCGGCAAGTCGTTCGCCAACCTCGACGGTTCGGTGCGCCACCTGGCGCCGGAGATCACGCTGCCGGAGGTGTTCCAGGGCGAGGTGCCGAGGATCCTGTGGGCGCTCGGCCGGGAGTTCCTCGGCAAGAACCAGTTCGCCCGCAACTCCATGGAACTGCTGGTCACCGCCGTCAACAGTCCCGAGCAGCTGCGCGGCACCCTCGCCGACATCGCCAACCGCCAGTTCGCCGTCAACGTGCACGAGCCGCGGACCCCGGCCGCGATGGGCGGTCACCGTCCCACCCGGCCGTCCGGCGGGCTGCTGGCCCTGGGCGCCCTCGCCCTGATGGTGAACCGCCGCCGCAACCGCTGACCCGCCCGCTCCACCCCACGCTCACCAGGAGACACCCGTGCCCGACACCACCGAATCCCCGTCACCGCCGTCCCCGCCGCTGGACGGGGTGCACCGGGCGGCGCTGTGGACCGCCGCCGCGCACGCCGTGGAGTACGGCCACGAGGCGCCGTACGTCCGTGACCCGTGGGCCGCCGACTTCCTGCACGCCGCTCGCTTCCAGGACGGGCCGCCCGGCGAGGGGCCGCTCCAGCGGCTGCTGCCGGACTGGATGGTCGTCCGCACCCGGTTCTTCGACGACCACCTGACGGACGCCGCCCGCGCGGGCAGCCGGCAGGTGGTGCTGATCGGCGCCGGTCTGGACACCCGCGCCTTCCGGCTGGACTGGCCGACCGGCACGCATGTCTTCGAGGTCGAGCACCCGGCCGTCCTGGCGTTCAAGGAGCGGGTCCTCGACCTGAGTGAGCCCTCCTGCGGGCGCCGTACCCTCGTGGAGGCCGAGCCCGCGGTCGGTTGGCGCGCGGAGCTGCTCGCCGCGGGCTTCGACCCGCGGCGGCCGACGGCGTGGCTCTGCGAGGCGCCGCTGTACTTCCTGCCGCCCCGGGCGGTGGCGGACATCGTCGGCACGATGACGGAGCTGTCCGCCCCCGGCAGCACGTTCGGCGCCGAGTGCGTCAGCACGCGGTCCGGGTCGTCGTCGTTCGTGGCGCCGTTCCTCGAAGCCCTGGCGTCGACCGGGATCTCCTGGCGGTGGCAGCTGGAGGACCCGGAGCGCTGGTGGGCGGAGCACGGCTGGGACGCGCGGGTCGCGGACCTCTCCACGCTGCCGTACGTGGTGGAGCGGTTCTCCCGCCAGCTGCCGCTGCTGCACGAGGTCGCCACCCGGTGCGTGTTCCTGACCACCGGCACGCTGCGCGGCACCGGATGACGGCCGAGAGCCCCGGACGGCCGCCGTCCGGGGCTCTCGGCCGCGCGCGCTACGCCGTCTGCTCCAGCTCCAGCAGCGCCGCCAGCCACAGGTCCGGCAGCTCCCGCGCGCCGCCCACCGACGCGTCGTGGACGACGGACAGGCAGGCGGTGTCGTGCTGGCTGGTCAGCGTCACCACCCAGGGGACGCTGCCGGCCAGGTCCGCGAAGACCGCGGCGCGTCGGGCCGCGGCGCCCTGGTGCACCAGCGCCTGCCCGAAGTTGACGCTGCTGGCGGGACCGGCGACCACCGCCCCGTTGACCATCCGGGTGCCGAGCCGGGCGCCGACCGCGCGGGGCGCGCTGGCCAGCAGCAGCCGGGTCGCGTCGCGCTGCCGGCTGGTGCGCAGCCGGTCGGTGGCCGCCATCACGCGCGTGAGCGCCCGGCCCGGCTTCGGCTCGTCGCAGGGCAGCAGCAGCCGGGCCACGATCATCCGGTTGCCGGGAGCGTGCTCCTCGCCCGCGGTGCGCACCGACATCGGGATGACCACCGGCAGCGGCGGGTGGGCGGTGCCGGTCTCCTTCATGTGCCAGGTGTGCACGGCGTGCGCCAGCGCGGCCAGGTAGACGTCGTTGACGGTGCCGCCGCGCGGGCGGCCGATGGCCCGCAGCCGGGCCAGCGAGGTCTCGGCGTGGCAGACGACGCCGTTGCGCATCTCCGTCCCGTCGAAGGCGGGCATGGGCCGTCCGCCGCGCAGCGAGGCCACCACGTCCCCGACGGCGTTGACCAGGCCCCGGGCGGTCGGCCGGGCCAGCCGGGCCGGGGGCGGGCCACCCGCCTCGGGGTGGTCGTCGAGCAGCGCGCGCACCGCGTGGGCGGCGCCGACGCCGTCCTGGAGGGCGTGGTCGGTGCGGTAGCACAGGGCGTAGCCGTCGTCGCCGCGCAGCAGCCACACGTCCCACGACGGGCGGCCCCCTCCGGCCATGGGGTGGGTCAGCATCATCCGGCCCGGCGCGGAGCCGTCGTCGTCGGCGGGCAGCCGGGCCTCGTGGACGTGCTGTTCGACGGCGAACCGGTCGGCGCGCCGGAACACCGTGCGGTCCCGGACGATGCCGTAGCGCAGGGACGGCACGGTGGGCGCGCGGTCGGCCACGCGCGCGCGTACGGCGTCCAGGGTCGGCGCCCGTCCGGAGAACCAGAACACGAAGACGACCGGCAGCGGTCCGCCGCGCGTGGCCAGGTGGTAGGCGACGTCCACGGTCGTCATCGGCACGGACGGCGGCAGACCGCCGCCGGTGCCGGAACGGGCTCGGGTCATGGAACCTCCTCGTCGGGTGGGGCGAACGGGCCGGGCCGTCAGCAGGTACGCCGGGTGTGGCGGCAGAGCGTGTCCAGCGTGGCCCGCAGCAGGGGGCGGCCGAGGCCCTGGACGGGCATCCGGGGGGCGGCCGAACGGTGCCAGGGCAGGGGGTCGCCGGGTTCCGGCTCACCGAGCAGGGCGGCGGCGACGTGCGCGCCGTGCGCCACGGACAGCGCGAGGCCGTGCCCGCAGCAGCCGCCGATGTACCAGACGTCCGGCAGGCCGCGGACCGGCCCGACGACGGGGAGGCCGTCGCCGGTCATCCCGATCCGGCCGGACCACCGGTGCAGGACGCGGGCGTCGCGCAGGTCGGGGTGGAGGGCGCGCAACCAGTGCCCCAGCCAGTCCCAGGCCCGCTCACGGGCGGCCCGGAGCCGGTCGGTGCCGAGTCCGACCGGGACGGTGACGGTGCCGCCGCCCGCGACCAGTCCGCCGTCCGGGAGGGTCCGGAAGTACGGCGCCGTGGGGACGGCGTCGACGACGGCGTACCCGTCGCGCCCGCCGAGGGCCTCGTACGCGGTGCGGCGGACCGGCGCGGTGGCGATGGCGTACACCTCCAGGGGGAGGACCGTGCCGACCGGCAGGTCGAGCGGCTGGGCCGCGGAGTTGACGGCGACGACGGTCTGCCCGGCGTAGAGGCGGCCGTGCGGGAAGACCAGTTCGGAGCCGACCAGGTCCCCGGCGCGTACGGCGCGCAGCGGGCTCTCGCCGTAGAAGCGCACGCCCTTGGCGGCGCAGGCGCGGGCGAGCGCGCAGGTGAGCGCGGCGGGGTCCAGGGTGGCGGCCGTGCGGTGGAGCAGGCCCGCGCTGTACGGCACGCCGACCCGGGCCCGGATGCCCAGCGGGGACAGCACGGGCACGTCGAGGTCGAGGCCGCGGTACGCGCGGGCCTGCCGGGCGAGTGCCGTCAGTCCCGCGCGGGAGCGCGTCGCCATCAGCTGGGCGCCGGGGCGCAGTCCGCAGCGCGCGTCGAGGCGGGCGCACAGGTCGAGGACGTCCTCCACGGCCCGCACGCTGGCCTGGTGCATCCGGCGTGCGGTGCGCGGGCCGAAGCGCTGGACGGCGCGGTCGATCGACGGTCCCGCGCGGGGGCCGAGCAGGCCGGTGCCGCGTCCGCTGGCCCCGGCGGCCGGGCGGCTCGCGTCGACCACGGCGACGTCCAGGCCGGGGGCCCGTTCCGCCAGGTGGTAGGCGCAGGCCAGCCCGGCCAGTCCGGCGCCGACCACGGCCACGTCGGCGGTGACCACGCCGTGCAGCGGGGGCTGCGGGGGCAGTTCCGCGGGGTCCCAGTGGGGGGTTCCGGCCGGGCCTGCGCTCATCCGGGGCCGTCCGGGGCGAGTGCGGTCAGGGAGCGGAACCCGCGGTCGTGCCAGAGCAGCGGACGCCCGCCGCCCACGTGGACGGCCGCCACCCGCCCGACGACGAGGTGGTGGTCGCCGTACCGGCGGACGTCCTCCACCAGGCACACCGACCAGGCGAGCGCGCCGGCGAGCACGGGGACGCCGAGGACGTGCCGGGTGTCCGTGTCGGCGAACCGGTCGGCGGCGGGGGTGGTGGGGCTGGCGAACCGGAGGGCGAGGTCGTGCTGTTCCTCGCGCAGCAGGTGGACGGCGAACGTCCGGCGGGCGGTGACGGCGGCGAGGGTGCGGGAGCCGTCGCGCAGACAGGCCACGAGCAGCGGCGGCCGGGCCGACAGCGAGGTGACCGCGGAGACGGTCATCCCGAGGGGGCCCTCGGGACCGCGCGCCGTCACGACGCTCACCCCGGCGGCCAGTTTGGCGTACAGGCCCAGGCAGCGGGCGGCGCCGGGGCCGGGTTCCTCGCGCAGCGGGTCGCCGGAGGCGCGTCCGACGGCGAGGAGGTCAGCTGCGGGCCGCGGCGGCGCACTCATCGGTCACCTCCGCGCCGACGAGTCCTTCCACGATCCGGGAGATGATCGTCCGCAGGGTGGACTCGGCCACCGGGTCGAGGATGTCGGCCAGGGTGGGGATGCCCAGGTCGAAGGAGGAGCTGAAGACGATGAGGGTGCCGCGCTCGTGCGGGGTGCACCGCCAGCTCCCCTCGAAGATCAGGAAGTCCCCGCTGAGCTGCTCGAAGGTGAGGGTGAGGGTCTCCGGTTCGAAGGTGTCGCGTTCCCGCCAGCGCATCAGGCCGCCGCGGAACTCCACCGTCCAGTCGGAGACCGCCGAACCGTCGGGCAGGGTGTCGACGCGTACCTCGTGGACGGTGTCGGTGAGTTCGGGGTAGCGGCGGAAGTCGCTGATGCTCTGGTAGACGGCGGCCGGTTCCTGGCCGTCGGCGATCGCGTGCAGGACCACATGGCGCATGACGCTCGGGTTCCCTTCCAGTCGGTACGTGTCTGTCCGCGGGCGGTCGGCCGGGTCAGGCGGCCATGCGGGCGGCGGTGGCGCGCAGGGCCTCGGCGAGGGTGCTGAGGAACAGCCCGAGCGCGGCGTCGTCGGCCACGGCGGGCGGGGTCAGCCGGAGCACGTGGGTGGAGTTCAGCGAGTGGTTGACCAGCACGTCGCGGGCGATCAGTTCGAGGAGCAGCTCACCGACGGCCCGTTCGGCGCTGAACTCGATGCCGATCAGCAGCCCCCGGCCGCGCACGTCCCGCACCAGGCCGCCGTCGTAGGGGGCGCAGACCTCGCGCACGCCCGCGAGGATGCGGCTGCCGAGCGCCGCCGCCCGCGCGACCGTGTTCTCCCGCTCCATCGTCCGTACGGTGGCCAGCGCGGCGGCGCAGGCGATGGGCGAGGCGCCGAAGGTGGAGGTGTGCAGGTAGGGGTCCTGGCCGAAGGGGCGGTACGCGTCCGCGGTGGCGGCCATCGCGGCGATCGGTACGACGCCGCCGCTCAGGCCCTTGCCGATGAGCAGCACGTCGGGGCGGACGTCCTCGGCGTCGACGCCCCACCAGGTGCCGAGCCGCCCCATGCCGGTCTGGATCTCGTCGACGACGAGCAGGGCGCCGAACTCCCGGCACAGGGCGGCCATCTCGCGCAGGTAGCCGGGTTCCGGGATGCGGACGCCGCCCTCGCCCTGGACGGGTTCGAGGATGACGCAGGCCCGGTCGCGGCGGCTGGCGAGCGCCTGCCTCAGGTCGGTGGCGTCGCCGAACTCGACCTGGGTGACGTCGGGCAGCAGCGGCAGGAACGGCGTCTGGTAGGTGGCGTTGGCGGTGGCGCTCAGCGCGCCCAGCGTCTTGCCGTGGAAGCCCTTGCGGGTGGTGATCACGGCGTTGCGGCCGTGGGCGCGGGCCAGTTTCAGGGCGGCCTCGGTCGCCTCGGCGCCGGAGTTGACGAAGTGGACGTGGTCCAGGCCCGGCGGGGTGTGCGCGGCGAGCGCCTGGGCGGCGTGCGCCGCGACCGGCTCCAGGAAGACCCGGCTGGCCAGCGGGTGGGCGTCGATCTGCCGGTGCACCGCCTCCACGACGGCCGGGTGGCGGTGGCCGAGGAGGAAGACGCCGTAGCCGCCGAAGTTCAGGAAGCGGCGGCCGTCGTCGGTGTGGATCCAGCAGCCCTCGGAGCGGACCTCGGCCATGCCGCCCATGACCCGGCCCATGACCGCGCGGCCGGAGCCGATGTGCCGCTGGTACAGCTCGACGACGCCCGGCTCGCCGGGGACGGCCGTGCCCGGGGTGCTCGCGTCGGGGGCGGTGCGGGGCGCAGGTGGGGAGAACGTCATGACGCCACCTCCGTGGGCATCGTCGGGACCTGGCCGGTGCGGTGCTTGCGCAGGAGTCCTGGCCTGCCCTCCGCCCAGCACTCCAGATTGCGAACGAGCGCGGCCCGGATGTCGGCATGGGTCAGACGGATGCCGCAGTGCGAATCGCCGAAGGATTCACCCAGTGAGGTGTCGAACGGCAGCTCGGTCTGGAAGCAGAGCAGCAGTTCGGCGTAGTGCTGGAAGCGTTGGCGCATCGTGCCGGGCAGCGCGGTGCCCTCCAGCATCGGCAGCAGCAGCCGGTGCACCGCCTCGACGGGGATCAGCCGGGGCCGGGGCGGCAGCGGCAGTCCGTTGCGGACGGCGAACTCGCCGCAGACGTCGGCGATCTCCCGCAGCTCGATGGACTCCTTGCCCGCCGTGAGCCAGTACTCGCCGCTGCCCACCCCGCCGCGGATGAGGTCGGAGATCGCGCGGGTGACGTAGTCCTGCGGGACCATGTCGACCTTGGCGTCCGGGGCGCCGGGCAGCACCGGCACCTGGCCGAGCACCATGGATCCGATGGTCCGGGTCAGCCCCTGCTCGCCCGCGATGTACCCGGTGACGGAGTCGCCCATCACGACGGACGGGCGCACGATGGCGCCGGGCAGGTCCGAGTCCCGCGTCAGCCGCTCGGCGGTGGCCTTGGAGGCGAGGTAGGCGGCGGCGCCCGGGAAGCGGCGGTGGTCCTCCTCGGTGGGCGTGTTCACCACGAAGGCGGTGCTGACCAGGTACAGCGGCGCGTCGGCCCGCGCGGCCAGGTCGATCATGTTCTCGGTGCCGACGGTGTTGGTCCGCACGATGTCCTCGGGCGGGACCTTCCAGTTGGTGGCCGCCGCGGAGTGCAGGACGATGTCCACCTCCAGGGCCAGTTCGTGCCAGGCCAGCGGGGACAGGCCGAGGCGGGGCGCCACCAGGTCGCCCGGCAGCTCCCGCACGCGCGGGTCGCCCAGCGGGCGGTTGCGGCGCAGGCAGAGCAGGTCGTAGTCCTCCCACAGCTCGTCGATCAGGGCCCGGCCGAGCACGCCGGAGCCGCCGGTGAGCAGCAGGGTGGGACGGTCACCCGCGCGCGGGCGGGGCACGCGGGACTCGGTGGGACACGGAAGATGTCGCGGCATACGGTGCTCCCTCGCAGGGGGGTGGCGGCTGGTGTGAGGCGGTGTGCCGGGTGCCGTCAGGCGATCGCGAGCGGCTGGTCGGCGAGGTACTCGGAGAACGGGCCGGTCATCCGGGCCCGGGACGGCGGGTGCAGGGCGAGCCCGTTGGAGCTGGCCGCGAGGTGGCCGACCTCGTCGGAGGTCATGAAGTTCAGGCCGCCGAGGAGTTCGACGGCGCGCGGGACGATCCGGGCGAGGGCGTCCTGGACGCCGTAGCGGACGTACAGCGCCTGGGCGAGCGCGGACTCGCCGAGGTCCCCGGCGTCCACCCGGCGGGCGACGCCCTCGGCGGTGGCCATCGCCGCCTCGGTCTCCACGAACAGCCGCACGCGCTCGTGCTCCGGGATGCGGTCGTTGAGCAGCACCCGCTCCACCAGGGCGCTGGCGGCGCCGAGGTAGCTTCCGGTCATCAGCACCTGGAACCAGACCAGCCCGGCCGTCTGGAGTTCGTCGAGGCGCTGGCCCGCGGGGGCGGCGGTGCGCAGCAGCAGTTCGGACGGTACGAGGACGTCGGTCAGCGTGACCTGCTCGCTCTCGGCGCCCGCGAGGAACGTGCTGGACCAGAAGCCGCTGACGGTCAGGCCCTCGCTCTCGGCGGGCACCAGCGCCACCGCGAGTTCCTCGCCCTGGCCGTCCTCGCGGGGCACCAGGACGCTGGCGGTGAGCACGTCCATGGACTTCGCGAGGCTGCACGGCCGCTTGACGCCGTTGATCCGTACGCCGTCCCCGGTGACCTCGGCGGTCATCGTCGGCTCCAGGATGCCGGAGCCGCTGCGGCCCTCCGCGAAACCGGAGGCGATGATGCGGTTGGAGGCGGCGACCCCCTCGATCAGCATCCACTCCATGCCGTCGCCGAGGGCACCGAGCCCGACCAGGGTGGCCATGGAGAAGTGGTGCATGGTGGTGCCCACGGCGAGCGACGGCGAGCGTGCGCCGATGGCCCGCTGCACCCGTAGCGCGTCCAGCGCGGTGGCCCCGCGGCCCTGGTGCGACTCGGGGACCAGCAGCCCGGGGCCGCCGCTGTCGCGGAACAGCTTGATGCCGGGGCTGCCCGGCCGCTCCAGCTCCATCAGCGGGATCTCGCGCAGCGCCGCGTCGAGGTCGGGCAGCAGCTTGGCCAGGGTGGTGCGTTCACGCTCGAGGAATCTCATGGACGTCCAGTCCTCCGGGGTCGGGTCGTCGTCGGTACACCGGTGGTCACCGGGGTCATACGGCGTTGGTGGCGCGCAGCAGCTGCCATACGGCGCCGAGGCGGGGCTTGCCCAGGAAGGCGAGGTATTCGGGGAGGACCGCGTGCGGGGCCCACTTCTCCTTGTACTCGAGCTGCGAGGCGGCGGGGTAGATCGCCGTGCCGTGCTCCGCCAGCAGCCGCGTGAACCGGGTGAACATCCGGCTCGCGCCCGGCAGTTCGTGCTCCTGGTCCAGCCCGGTGAACGGGGTGAACCCGAAGTGCAGCCAGCCGGCGCCCTCGCCGGTGAACTGTTCGACGACGGTGGCGTTGAGGGCCTCCATCACACCGGGCGGCGCGTCCGGCACCCTGCGGCTGAGGTCGTGCAGCCAGCCCGGTCGACTGCCGTAGACCGGCGAGTAGTTGATGTATCCGACGGCCTGCCCGTCGATCCGGCCGACGAACAGCCTGCGGTGCTCCTGGAGCGGGCCGGTGCGCTGCCCGACGAGGAACCGCAGCTCCTTGACGTGACGGCCCTTGTCGCGCAGCCAGCGGTCGTCCAGCGCGTCGAGGTCCGCCGGGTCGTCACCGGGGCGCAGCTCGGCGACCTGGAGACCGGCCCGCCGGGCCCGGGAGATCTTGTTGCGCAGCCGGACGAACGTCGATCCGCGCAGGGTGAACCGGGCCAGGTCGACGGCGTACGACGCCCCGATCTGGTTGACCGTGAACCCGTGCCGCGCGTACAGCTCGGCGTCCTCGCGCTGGAGTTGTACGGCGACCAGGCGCCGCCCGGCGTGCTCGGCGAAGGACGTCAGCAGCTCCGCGCGGTGTTCGGGCGCGGTGAACGGGCCGCCGAATTGCAGTACGTACCGTCCTGACCGGCGATAGGCGCAGGCGCCGTCGAAGCGGTCGTCGCGGAAATACTCGTTCCCGCTGTTCAGGGCGAGAAAGGAACTGGGGTTGTCACTGTGTGCGGCGAGCGTGTCAAGCACCGACTGCATTCGTGCCCTCCATCGGGATACGCGCCGTTTCTTTTCCGTACCTCTGCTCGAAGTCCCGGTACGCCGGGTCGGTTTCCGGCTCGAAGGAGACGCCGAACGGTTTCAGGGAGTTCCCGAAGAGCGCCCTGTCGCCCATGAGGTGGATCGGGAGCGCGAGGAGGGCCCATTCCGGGCGGACGAACAGCGCCCACGCCCCGGCCAGCACACCGGCGGTGACCAGGCTGTGCATGGTGTTGTAGGCCACGTAGTAGCCGCGGGAGATACGTTTGTCCGGACTGCGCCGGTAAGCGATGGCGCCGGGAACGTAGCCGATGACGTCGATCACCGCGAAGAGCAGGACGAAGACCCACCAGCGGATTTCCGGGAAGTGCTGGACGGCGAGCACGAGTGAGACGGTGAGAGCGGCCAGCCATTCGAGCCGGGAAAGCGCGAAGGTGGTCTTCGTCTCGAAGCGGTTCTTGGCATCCACGGGCGCTCCAGAATTGCGCGGACGGTACCGGGGCCCGACATCAGCCTGCCCCCTCGCTGCGGTCTTTCACTCTGTTTACGCGGCAGGTGGTGGAACCCCTCGTGAAACACGGGCGCGGCGCGGGGGCCGCTTGGCCTAGGGTCCTGGGATATGACGCTGTCACCGTCCGGGGCCGCCGGTTCGTCCTCCGGAGCCGCCGCACCGCCGTTGGTCGGAGCCGCCGCCCGGGAGTTGCTCCTCGGCGCCGCTTCGGCGCCCGCACGCGCGCGTGGGCGGTCCCTTCAGGCGGCGTTGCGGGAGGCGGTGCGCTCGGGGCAGTTCGCGCCGGGGACCCGGCTGCCGTCCAGCCGGGACCTCGCGGCCGACCTCGGGGTGTCGCGCGGGCTGGTGACCGAGGCGTACGAGCAGTTGACGGCGGAGGGCTACCTGCGCGCCGGGCGGGGCGCCGGGACGTGGGTGGGCGACGCGGTACGGGCGGCCCGGCCCCGCGCGCGTGACCTCGCGCCCCACTCCCCCGGCGTCCGGGTCGGCTTCGTGCCCGGCACCCCCGACCTGTCGCTGTTCCCGCGCGCCGCCTGGGCCGCCGCGCAGCGCGCCGTGCTGGCCGAGCTGCCGCACCAGGACCTCGGCTACCCCGACGTCCGCGGTCTGCCCCGGCTGCGGACCGCGCTGGCCGGACTGCTCGCCCGGCGCCGGGGCGTGGTCGCCGACCCGGAGCTGCTGGTGGTCGTCTCCGGGGTCACCCAGGCGACGACGCTGCTCGGGCACGTGCTCCACGCGCGCGGGATCGACGCCGTCGGCGTGGAGGACCCCGGCAGCCCGCACCTGGACGCCCTCTACCCGACGACGGGCGTCACCGTCGTCCCGCTGCCGACCGACGACGAGGGCCTCGCGCTCGGCCCGCTGCGGTCGTCCGGGGTCCGGGCGGTGCTGACGACGCCGTCCCACCACTTCCCCACCGGGATCGCCTACTCCGCGCGGCGCCGCGCGGAACTCCTCGACTGGACGCGGTCCGTCGACGGGCTCGTCCTGGAGGATGACTACGACGGCGACTTCCGCTACGACCGGGCCCCGGTGGGCGCCCTCCAGGGCCTCGACCCGGCCCGCGTGGCGTACACGGGGTCGGTCAGCAAGTCCCTGGCCCCCGGGCTGCGCCTGGGCTGGCTTCTCGTACCGGAGGCGCTGGCCGAGGAGGTGGCGCGGCGCAAACGGACCATGGACCTCGGCCATCCGACCCTCGACCAGGCGGTGTTCGCCCGCTTCCTGGAGCACGGCGACTACGACCGCCAGCTGCGCCGCTGCCGCCAGGCGTACCGGGAGCGCCGCGACACCCTGGTCACCGCCCTGGCGGAGCACCTCCCCGGCACGGAGGTCACCGGCATCGCGGCGGGCCTGCACGTCATCGCCGCGCTGCCGGACCGGTACGGCCCGGAGGAGCGGTTCCTCGCGCGCGTGACGGCGGCGGGGGTGGCGGTGCGGACGCTCGGCCTACCGGCACCAGGGGAACCGACCGGACGCGCACCAGGGCGAGCCGGCGGTGCGGCTGGTGCTGGGCTACGCCCATCTGCCGCCGTCGCGGATCCGGGAGGGCGTTCGGCTGATGGCGGAGGCGGTGCGCGCCCGGGGGACGTCGTCCTGAGCGCCGGGACGCGCGGAGGGTTCCCGGTCAGTTGTTCACCTGCGGTTTCCGTGAGCGCCGCGGGGTGCCCGTAGTTGTTGCAGGGCACACCGGCCGGTTCCCGCCCTGGACGTCCTGGAGGTCCACCCATGTCCCACCGCCCGTCGCCGGGCCGCCGGAGCGGGCGGCGTTCACCGACTTCGAGCCGTTCTGGGAGTTCGTGTCGGGCCCGCTCAACGCCGGCGCGTTCCCCGCCAACGCGCTCGACGGCACCTTCGGTCCGGAGCGGGTGTTCGTGAAGGCGCCGACGGCGGCGAACGTCTCCCCGGCCGGTGGCTACCAGTTCTTCGGCGAGGTCGCCATCGACGGCGACAGCGCGGAGCTGACGGTCCGGCTGCGTGAGCAGGACGGCACGGTGCTGTTCACCAAGGTGCTCCAGCCGGGCCGGGTCGGCCAGTAGCCCCAACTTCCGCCTCGGCAAGGCGTTTTCGCAGGTCAGCCGGATTGTCAGTGGTCGCCCGTACGGTTCTCCCATGACGCGATCCATGCAGGCCGTGACCTACCGGCGACCCTCCGTGCTGGAGTCCGCAGCAGGCGGACGGCGCCTCGGGCTGGAGACCTCCCGAGGCGCGACGACGTCCGGCGTGCGCGACCATCCGCAGTTCTTCGCGGGGTTCCTGACGTCGCCTCAGATAGCGTCGGCGGGGTTGCTGGCGGTGGCGGACGTGGCCGCGGCCCGCTACTACCAGCGGCAGTTGCGGGCCTCCCTCGACCCGGTGGTGACGGGCAACGGCGACCGGCTGCGCTTCGAGTCCTTCTCCGGCTGCGGCGGGGTGTACGCCCGGCTCGACGTGCTGTCGGCGGGCCTCGACGGCGGCGAGGTCGGCCACGGCACGACCAACGTGGACGTCAACAACCCGCTGCGGGAGGCGCTGTCGAGGATCGGCACCGACGATCCGCTGCACCTGCGGGTCGGCCCGGAGGAGCTGGCCGTGACCACGCTGGACGGGCCGGTCGTGGAGAAGAAGGTCCCGCTGCCCGACCGGTGGCTGCGCGGCTTCGCCGAGGCCCAGGTGATCGCGGCCGACTTCGAGCTGCGGGCCGAGCTGCCCGCGGCGGAGGCGGTGCGCTTCCTGCGCGCCCTGCCGCGCGGCGGCACCCGGGGCGCGTCGAGCGGCGCCCGCTGGGTGGTGCCCGCCGGGGCCACGCTGCGGCCGACGACCCGGGCGGTGCCGGGCGCGGTGTGCCTGCCGGGTCCGGAGCGGCTGATCGCCCTCCAGCGGGTGCTGCGCCATGCGACGGCCCTCAGGGTGTACGGCCCGGCCGCTCCCGCCGTCGCCGCCGTGGCCAGTGCCTGGGAGGTCGTCCTGCCGGGGATGCGGCTCACCCTGACCCTGTCGCCGGACGCCTCGCGCGGGTTCTCCGGCGAGGGCGGCGTGCTGGACGCCCTCGCCGCCGACGAGGCGGGTGAGGACGCGGAGCTGGTCTCGGTGCTGCTGGCGTGGGAGCCGCGCGTCGACGTCGCCGACCTGGCCGCCGCATCCGGGCTGCCGATGGCCCGGGTGCGGGCGGCGCTGGTCCGCCTCGGCACCTCGGGCCGCGTCGGCTACGACCCGGCGGAGGCGGCCTACTTCCACCGCGAGCTGCCGTACGACGCCGGGCGCGTGGAGCGGCACAACCCGCGGCTGCGCTCGGCCCGCGCGCTGGTGGCGGCGGGCGCGGTCGCCGTGGACGGCAGCCTGGCGACGGTGACGGCCGAGGACGGCCATGTGCACCACGTGCGCGACGAGCGCGGGACGCTCAGGTGCAGTTGCGTGTGGTGGGCGAAGTACCGGGGCGGGCGCGGCCCCTGCAAGCACGCGCTGGCCGTGCGGATGGTGCGACGCGGCGCCGCGGCGGAGCCGGTGACGACGACGGCCGACGGGGGTGTGCGATGAGTTCGCTGCTGGAGCTGGTGCGGGCGGGCCGGACGGCGGAGGCCGTGGGGCTGCTGGACGGCCTGACGGACGCCGAACGGCGGTCCTGCGTCACCGGGTTGCGGGAGCTGCGCAAGGAGCTGCGGAAAGAGCCCTGGAACTCCCAGGCGCGGCGCGCCTATCCGGCCCTGCACGTGGCGGGGGCGGCCTGTCAGACCGGTGCCGCCGGGGTGGCGAGCTGGCTCGCGGCGGCCGACATGCGCTGGTCGGGCGCGTCGCCCGCGCTGCTGCTGTACGTGCTGGGCGACCGGGAGAGCGACTGGCTGGCCGATGTGGCGCACCGGCTCGCGGAGCGCCCGGCGACGGCCTGGGTGCCGTACGAGCTGATGGCCGGGCTGGTGCGGCTCGCCGGGTGCGCGGCGCCGACGACGGACGCCTATGTGCGGGGCTGGGTGGACCACGTGCACGGCTCCTGGCAGCTCGGGGGCACCCTGACGGACCGGCTGGCGCAGGACCGGCACCTGGTGCCCCTGGTGGCCGCGCTGTTCGAGACGGACGACATCGGCGGCAGGCTGGCCTGGCCCAACGACGACGGTCCCGACAGCTGGACCGGCGCCCTCGCCGGGCTCACCGCGCGGGGCGCGCTGGACCGCCGGGCCACGGTGGACGCGTGTGTGGCCCGTCTGCTGCGCGGCGGCACCTCCGCCGACCTGCGGCTGTTCCTGCGGCTGCTGAAGGCCCTGGCGCTCAGCCGGGAGGAGGCGCGCGAGCGGATCGCCGACTGGCTGGCCCTGGCCTCGGACGCGCCGTCCCCGGTGGCCGCGCACGCCCAGTCGGTGCTGGCGTCGCTGGCGCTCGACGGCGGGCTGGACACCCGTCGGCTGGCGGAGATGTCGGGCGCGGTGCTGTTCCGCAGCGAGAAGAAGCTGGCGCGGGCGCAGTTGGTGCTGCTGGGGAAGGTTCTCGCGCGGGACGCGACCGCGGCCGTGGAGCTGCTGCCCGCGGCGGCCGAGGCGTTCGGGCACCAGGACTCCGACATCCAGGAGCGGGCGCTGAAGCTGGTGGAGCGGTACCTGAAGAAGGCCGGTGCACCGGAGCTGCGCGACCGGTTGGCGGCGGACGCCGAGCGGTTGATCCCCGCGCTGCGCGCCCGCGCGGTGGGGACGCTGGGTGCCGCCCCGGCCGCCCCGGCCGCCCCGGGGGACGCGGGGTACGCCGAGGTGCTCCCGCCGGTACAGGTGCCGGTGCGGCTCGCCCCCTCCCCGGAGACGGCGGCGGAGGTCGCGGAGGAGACCGGCGCCGCCCTGCTGGCCCACGACGACGTGACCGGCTTCGAACGCGCGCTGGACGGACTGGTCCGGCACGCGTACCACGACCGGAACGGCCTGCTGGAGGCGCTGGAGCCGGTCGTCGCACGGCAGTGGTGGCGGGGCGAGGAGGCGGCCGTCCGCTCCCACGCGGAGGCGTACCTCACCACCGCCCACCGCGGCTTCTTCAACGTCGCGCAGGGCCTGGGCTTGGTGCTCGCCGCGCTGTTCGGAGGCGTCCGCACCGACACGCTGCACCGCGCGGTCACCCACGGCACGAGCCCTCGCGCCTGTCTGCACTGCGCCCTCTCGCGCGCCTTCGACGCCCGCCTGTGGGAGGTGGCGCACCGGCTGGCCACCGAGCCGCTGCCGCTGCTGCTGTCGACGCCGAGCTGGAGCAACGGGCTCCTGGAACCGGAGGAGCTGGTGGACCGCCTGGAGGCCTACCGGCGGCTGGGCGCTCGGGTGGCGCCGTCCGACTTCGCCCAGGCCCTGCTGCGGGTGCGCCGTGCGGACCGTGCGGCGGCGGTCGCCGCCGCCGAGCGGGCCGCCGCCCTCGGCACGGCGGAGGGCGACCGGCTGGCCCACTGGCTGGCCGCGCCGGAGCCCGCGGCGCCCACGCACGGGCGCCGCGTCGCGGACGGCCGGTTGCTGGTCGAGTACGGAGAGGTGCCCGAACTCCTCGCGTTCGAGGCGGACTTCCCGGCGGTGTTCCGGCCCCTGGCCCGGCCGGTGTCCGTCCGCGTCGACCACCGGTACTGCCCGCACTGGGAGACGCCGATACGGGCGCACTGGCTGGCCCTGCTGCCCGAGCGGCGCGAGCTGGTGGCGGTGCGGCTGGTGCGGGACTTCTCCGCGCTGGCCGTGGACGACGCCCGGGGCGCCGCCTCGGTCCTACCGACGCTCGCCGAGTCAGGTGGCGCCGCGGGGGACGCCGTCCACCTGGGCCTGGCCTACGCCCTGGGCGCGCGGCATCCGGAGGACCGGCTCGCGGCCGTGGACGCGCTGCTGGTGCTGGCGGCGCGCGGGCAGCTCGACACGGCGGGGCTGGGGGCCGACCTCGGGGACCTGGTGCGGCGTGGCGCGGTGAAGCCGCTGCGGCTGGCCGAGTCGGCGCGGACGGCGGCGGACACCGGCGCGCACGCCACGCTGTGGGGCGTGCTCCAGCACACCCTGCCGGTGCTGCTGGCCGACCTGGCGCCCGGTGGCGGGGCCGCCGCGGCGCGGGGTCTGGGTGAGCTGCTGGCCGTGGCCGCCGAGTGCGCCGAGCGGTCCGGGGCGCGCGGCGAGATACCCCACCTGGCGCAGGCGGCGGCCCGGCGGGGCTCGTCCCGGCTGGTGGCGCAGGCCCGGCGGCTGCGGGAGGCCCTCGCCGAGGAGGCGGCGGCGTGACAGGACGGTCGCCCACGGCACTGCCGTAACACCACCGCAAGAAAACCTATAAAAGGTGCAGATACCCACTTTACCGATCAGTCACAGGGCGTTCGCGATCACGCAACACCCTTCCTCCACAGTGGTTGCATGACTCCGAACATGTCCGAAGTGACGCGCACGAAGAACGGGCGTCCCGTGCACCACTGGCGACGGGACGTCGTCGAACTCGCCGCCCTGTTCACGGCGGTCGCGGTGGCGGACGCCGTGGCCAACCTGATCGGTCACGGCCCCGACGGCCCGGCCCTGCTGACGATCTCGGCGGTCGTGCTGCTGGCGACCGCCGCCTTCCACACCTGGTGGGCACGGCGCCACGGCCACGCACCCCCGACGAGCGATACCGGTGCCCGGCCGCGCTCCCCCGAGGAGCAGGCCGGGCCGCCCGTGGGCACGGCGCCAGAGGAGAGCACGCTGTGGCGGATGCGGACGACGGTGAAGGACCAGCCGGGCTCACTGGCCGCGCTGTGCACGGCGCTGGCCGACCACCGCGTGGACATCCTGAGCCTCCAGACGCATCCGCTGGGGGACGGCACCGTCGACGAGTTGCTGCTGCGCGCGCCCGGCGAGCTGGCGCCCGCCGAGATCAGCCGGGCGGTGGCGCTGGCCGGGGGCACCGGCACCTGGATCGAGCGGGCCGACGCCCACGACCTGGTGGACGCGCCGACCCGGATCCTGGGCCTGGCGACCCGCACCGCGCTGGACGCGGCGGAACTGCCACTGGCGCTCCGCCAGTTGCTGGGCCGCTGCACCATCCGCTCGCTGCCCGCGACGCCCGACGGCGGCCACCGCGCGGCGGACGGCGTGCCGCTGGAGGGCGTGCTGGAGGAGACGGTGATGCGGCTGCGCGCACCGGGGGGCGGGGTGATCGCCGTGGAGCGACCGTACCTGCCGTTCACCCCGACCGAGTTCGCGCGGGCGCGGGCCCTGGTCGAGCTGGACGCCCGGCTGGGTCCGCGGGTCCCGCGCGGCCAGGACGTGCTGACCCTGCCCGAGGGCGACGCGATCACCGTGCGCCGGGCCGACGAGCGTGATCTCGACGCCGCCCGGGAGATGCACGAGCGGTGCTCGAAGGAGACGCTCCAGCTGCGCTACCACGGGCCGGTCAGGGACGCCGACCGCTATCTGAACCACCTGCTCAGCCCGCGGTTCGGGCGCACCCTGGCGGTGGTGACCGGCTCCGGGCGGATCGTCGGGCTCGGCCATCTGCTGTGGGACGGCGACGAGACGGAGGTCGCGCTGCTCGTCGAGGACGAGTGGCAGCGCCGGGGCGTCGGCGCGGAACTGCTGGGCCGGTTGGTGGCGATGGCGGTCGAAGCGGGCTGCGAAAGCGTGTACGCGGTCACGCGGGCGGCGAACACCGGCATGGTCGCCACGATGCGCGGTCTCGGCCTCCCGCTGGACTACCAGATCGAGGAGGGCACGCTGGTGATCACGGCCCGGCTCGACGCGACGCCGGTGCGGTCGCGGCTGCCGTACGACCGGCACGCCGAGTGGAGTTAGGCGCTCCGCTGGGCGTGCCGGGCACGGGTACGCCGTCGTCCGGCTACCGCGCCGTCGTGGCTGGTCGCGTGGCTCCCCGCGCCCCTTGGGGGCGATGGCCCACCGCGGCCGTCCCCAGTGCCTCTTCGGGGCGCCGACCCGCTCCCAGGGCCTGGTCCAGGTCGGTCCACAGGTCCTCGACGTCCTCCAGGCCCACCGACATCCGCAGGAGGCGGTCGCTCACCCCGGCGTCACGGCGGTCGTCGGCGTCGACGATGCGGTGGCTGATGGACGCCGGGTGCTGGATCAGGGTGTCGACGCTGCCGAGGCTGACGGCGGGGGTGATGAGCCGGACGCCGCCGATGACGTCGTGCGGGTCGCCGTACGTCTCGAAGGCGACCATGGCGCCGCCGATGCGCGGGTAGTGGACGGCGGCCACGCGCGGGTCGGCGGCGAGGCGGCGGGCGAGTTCGGCGGCGTTGTCGGAGGCGGCCCGCACCCGCACCGGCAGTGTCGAGAGACCGCGCAGCAGCAGGTATCCGGCGAGCGGGTGGAGCACGCCCCCGGTGGCGAACCGCACCTGCCGCAGCCGTCCGGCGAACTCCTCGTCGCAGGCCACCACGCCCGCCATCACGTCGCCGTGCCCGCCGAGGTACTTGGTGGCGCTGTGCAGCACCAGCCGCGCCCCCTGCTCGACCGGCCGCTGCAGCACGGGTGTGGCGAAGGTGTTGTCCACCAGCAGCGGCACCGACCCGCAGGAGTGCGCCAGCGCCCGCAGGTCGGTCTCGGCGAGGGTGGGGTTGGCCGGGGACTCGACCATCACCAGGCCGGTGTCCGGGCGCAGCGCGTCCGCGACCCCGGCCGGGTCCGTCCAGGTGACCTCGGATCCCAGCAGCCCCGCGGTCAGCAGGTGGTCGCTGCACCCGTACAGCGGCCGTACGGCGACCACGTGCCGGAGTCCGAGCGAGGCCCGGACCAGCAGCACCGCGCTCAGGGCGGCCATCCCGCTGGCGAACGCGACGGCGGCCTCGGTGCCCTCCAGCCGGGCCAGCGCGGTCTCGAAGCGGGCGACGGTGGGGTTGCCCAGCCGGGCGTAGACGGGGGGACCGTCCGGTTCGGCGCCGGTGGCGGCGAAGGCGTCGATCCGGGCGGCCTCGCCCCGGCTGTCGTACGACGGGTAGGTGGTCGACAGGTCGATCGGCGCGGCGTGCAGGCCCTGCCGGGCGAGGTCGTCGCGGCCCGCGTGCACGGCTTCGGTCGCCAGGGCCCGCGGGGTCCGGGGCGCGACCGGGGTGTCCATGGAGGTGTCCATGGACGGCAGAGTGAACGACGACCGGGCCACCGGGTCCGACCGCCGTGTTACGTTCGGTCGATGGCTGACTCCGTCGAACTGGATCCGGTGGACCTCGAACTGTTGCGCCTGTTGCAGAACGACGCCCGGACGACGTACCGGGACCTCGCGGCGCAGGTGGGGGTCGCCCCGTCCACCTGTCTGGACCGGGTGACGCGGCTGCGGCGGGCGGGGGTGATTCTCGGCCATCAGCTGCGGCTCGACCCGGCGAAGCTGGGCCGCGGCCTCCAGGCGTTGCTGTCGGTGCAGGTCAGACCGCACCGGCGGGAGCTGGTGGGGCCGTTCGTGGAGCGCATCAGGGCACTGCCGGAGTCCCGGACCGTCTTCCACCTCACCGGTCCCGACGACTATCTCGTCCATGTCGCGGTCGCGGACATGGCCGACTTGCAGCGGCTGGTCCTGGACGAGTTCACCTCCCGCAAGGAGGTCGCCCGCGTCGAGACCCGGCTGATCTTCCAGCAGTGGGACTGCGGACCGCTGCTGCCGCCTACGCCCTCGGCGCAATCGGGCTGACGCGCGGCGGATCACCGTACGAGGATGGACCGCATGTCAGAGACGAGCCTGCCAGAGACCAGCCAGCCGGAGACGAACAGCCCGCTGCCCCGCGCGGTCGCCGACGCCTACGTCGACGCCTTCATCGCGCTCGACCCGATCACCGGCACCTATCTGGGGGTGCGGGAGTCGTCGAACCGGCTGCCCGACCTCTCCCCCGCCGGTCAGGAGGCGACCGCCGAACTGGCCCGGACGACGCTCGCCAAGCTCGACGAGGCGGAGCGCCAGCCCGGCGCGGACAGTGACATCGAGCGCCGGTGCGCACGCCTGCTGCGCGAGCGGCTGACCGCCGAACTCGCCGTGCACGAGGCGGACGAGGGCCTGCGCGCGGTCGGCAACCTGGGGATGCCGCCGCACTCGGTGCGCGAGGTGTTCACCGTGACCCCGGCCGACACGGACGACGACTGGGCGGCGATCGCCGAGCGGCTGCGCGCGGTCCCGGGCGCCCTGTCGGGCTACCGGGCGTCCCTGGCGCTCGGTCTGGACCGCAAGCTGTTCGGGGCGCCGCGGCCGACCGCCACGTTCATCGAGCAGCTCACGGAGTGGTCCGGCACGGACGGCACCGGACGCGGCTGGTTCGAGGAGTTCGCGTCGGCCGGTCCTGAGGCGCTGCGCGCCGAGTTGGACGAGGCCGCCCGCGCGGCGACCGCCTCCGTGGTGGAACTGCGCGACTGGATGCGGGACGTGTACGCGCCGACCATCGAGGGCGCCCCGAACACGGTGGGCCGGGAGCGCTACGCCCGCCTGGCGCGCTACTTCAACGGCACCGACCTGGACCTGGACGAGGCGTACGCGTACGGCTGGGCCGAGTTCCACCGGCTGCTCGGCGAGATGCGGCGGGAGGCCGAGAAGATCCTGCCGGGTGCCGCCACGCCGTGGGTGGCGCTGGCGCACCTCGACGAGCACGGGCGGCGCATCGAGGGCGTCGACGAGGTCCGGGAGTGGCTCCAGGGCCTGATGGACGAGGCGATCGAGGCGCTGGACGGCACGCACTTCGAACTGGTCGAGCCGGTCCGGAAGGTGGAGTCGCGCATCGCCCCGCCGGGCGGCGCCGCGGCCCCGTACTACACCGCGCCGTCGGAGGACTTCTCGCGCCCCGGCCGCACCTGGCTGCCGACGATGGGCCTCACCAGCTTCCCCGTCTACGACCTGGTGTCGACCTGGTACCACGAGGGGGTGCCGGGCCACCACCTCCAGCTCGCGCAGTGGACGTACGTCGCCGGGAAGCTGTCCCGCTACCAGGCCACGCTCGGCCAGGTCAGCGCCAACTGCGAGGGCTGGGCGCTGTACGCGGAGCGGCTGATGGACGAACTCGGCTTCCTCACCGACCCGGAGCGGCGGCTCGGCTACCTGGACGCGCAGATGATGCGGGCCACGCGGGTCATCGTCGACATCGGTATGCACCTGGAGCTGGAGATCCCGGCGGACTCCCCGTTCCACCCGGGGGAGCGCTGGACGCCGGAGCTGGCGCAGGAGTTCTTCGGGTCGCACAGCAGCCGTCCGGCGGACTTCGTGGAGAGCGAGCTGACCCGCTACCTGACGATCCCGGGCCAGGCGATCGGCTACAAGCTGGGCGAGCGGGCCTGGCTGCTGGGCCGGGACCGGGCCCGCGAGCGGCACGGCGACTCCTTCGACCTGAAGGCGTGGCACATGGCGGCCCTCTCACAGGGTTCGCTGGGCCTGGACGACCTGGTGGACGAGCTGTCCCGGCTGTGACCGGTGGGGCGGCGGGGCCCGACAGCCCCGCCGCCCCCCTCAGCAGCCGCAGTCCCCGCTTCCCCTTCAGCAGCCGCAGTCCCCGCCCGCCCCGGGCGCCGTCAGCGGGTCGGGCGGGCGGCGCTCGCGCCCCTGCCAGGTCTCGAACTCGAACCCCTCACGCACCCAGTACTCGAACCCGCCGAGCATCTCCTTGACCTGGTAGCCGAGTCCGGCGAGGGCGAGGGCGGCGCGCGTGGCGCCGTTGCAGCCGGGACCCCAGCAGTACGTCACCACCGGCACGGCCCGGTCGAGGAGCTGTCCGGCCTGCTCGGGGACGAGCGCGGTGGGCAGGTGCACGGCGCCGGGCACGTGGCCCTGGTCCCACGCCTCGGTGGACCGGGAGTCCAGGACGACGAAGCCGGGGTCGCCGTCCGTCGCGAGGGCGGCGGCCACGTCAAAGACGTCGGCGTGGAAGGCGAGGCTGGCGCGGAAGTGGGCGGCGGCCTCGGCGGGAGCGGCGGGCGCGACGCGCAGGACGGGGTTCACGGTGCTGGTGGTCATGGCGAAAATCTACGGCCGGTGACCGTGCAGCTGAACCGGCGTTCCCCGGCGTTCAGCTTGATCGACCGGGGATCCCCCTGCTATTCCTCGGGGATGACCACGTATTCCCCGGACGCCACCGACTGGCGCATCCTCGACGTCCTCCAGCGTGAGGGACGGGCGTCGTTCGCCGAGCTGGCCCGCGCCGTCTCCATGTCCGCGAGCGCGGTCACCGAGCGGGTGCGGCGCCTGGAGGAGGCCGGGGTGATCCGGGGCTACGCCGCCGTGGTCGACCCGGAGCGGCTCGGGCTGCCGATCCTGGCGTTCGTCCGGCTGCGCTACCCGACCGGCAACTACAAGCCCTTCCACGACCTGGTCGCCGCGACGCCGGAGATCCTGGAGGCACACCACGTCACCGGCGACGACTGCTTCGTGATCAAGGTCGCGGCGCGCTCCATGTCCCACCTGGAGGAGGTGTCGGGGCGGATCGGCGCGCTCGGCTCGGTGACGACGAGCGTCGTCTACTCCTCCCCGCTCCCCCGGCGCCCGCTGGGCCGCTGACGCCTATCCGGCGCCCCGCTGCCGCAGCGTCGACCCCGACCTGCCCTTGACGACCTCCAGTTGGGCGTGGACGCGGCGCCGCAGATCGGCGACGTGGCTGACGATGCCGACGCTGCGGTCCCGTTCCCGCAGCGCGTCGAGGACGTCGAGGACCTCGTCGAGGGTCTGGTCGTCGAGGCTGCCGAAGCCCTCGTCGATGAAGAGGGTGTCCAGGCGCACCCCGCCCGCCTCGTCGGTGACGACGTCCGCGAGGCCCAGCGCGAGCGCCAGCGACGCGAAGAACGTCTCCCCGCCGGACAGCGTCGCGGTGTCCCGCTCCCGGCCGGTCCAGGCGTCCACGACATGCAGCCCGAGACCGCTGCGGCCCCGGCCGGTGCGGTCGTCGGAGTGGACGAGGGTGTAGCGGCCGGACGACATGCGGGTCAGCCGTACGGTCGCGGCGGCGGCGACCTGCTCCAGGCGGGCGGCCAGGACGTACGACTCCAGGCGCATCCGGCGTTCGTTGTCGGCGGAGGTGCCCGCGGCCAGGGCGGCCAGCCGGGCCACCCGGTCGTACTCCCCACGCAGCGGCGCGAGCCGCCGTACGGCGGTGGCCGCGCGCGCGGAGAGCCGGTCGAGTTCGGCGCCGCGGCGGGCGGCGGCGTCCCGCGTGGAGGCGGCCTCGCGGACCCGGCGCGCGGCCGTGGCGGCGGCGTCCTCGGCGGCGGTGAGGTCGGCGGCGGGCCGCGCGGCGGCGGCCACGGTGTCGGCCTCGGCGAGCACCGCGCGGACGGCGGCCTGCTCGGTCTGCCAGTCGTCGAGCCGTCGTTGCAGCTCACGGTGGACGGCGTCGTCGAGCAGGGCGTCGGCGGCGGCGCGGGGCGTGTCGAAGCCCGCCCGGTAGGCGGCGTCGGCGAGGCGGGCGTCGGCGTCCTTGAGGCGCTGGGCGGTGTCCTCGGCGGTGCGCGCGGCGTCGGCGGCGTCGGTGAGCAGGGCCGCCCGCCGCTCCAGGTGCGCGGCCCGCGCGGCCACACTGCCGGAGCCGCCCGTGACCCGCGCCAGCTCCTCCTCCAGGACGGCCTTCTGGCGGTCGAGGGCGTCCCGGTGGGCGGCCCGGGAGGCCGTGCGCAGGGCGGCCTGCTGCCGTGCGGCGGTCCGCCGCGCGTGCTCGTCCTCGGCGGCCCGCAGTTCCTCGCGCAGGGCGTGCAGCGCGGAGCCGTCCCGGCGGGCCCGCGTGTAGGCGTGCTCCAGTTCGTCGGCCTCGGCGGCGAGCCGGTCCGTGGGCGCGTCGCCCGCCTCGGCGGTGGCGGCGGCCAGGGCCTCGCGTACGGTGCCCAGCCGCTGTTCGTCCTCGGCGTGCCGTTCCTCGGCGCGCTGGTAGGCGGCCAGCGCCTGTTCCTCGGCGGCGCGGTCGACGTGCCCGGCGACCTTCCGCGCGGGCGCCGGGTGCGCGGTGGCGCCGCAGACGGCGCAGGGTTCGCCGTCCTTGAGGTGGGCGGCCAGTTCGGCGGCGATGCCGGTGAGCCGCTGTTCCTTCAGGTCGAGCCAGTGCGCGCGGGCGGCGAGGGCGGCTTCGCCGGAGGCGAGGGCCCGCCGCTGGGCGGCGCCGGTGTCCCCGGCGAGCTGGTCGCGCAGCCGGGCGGCGGTGAGGCGCTGCCGCGCGGGGTCGCGGCGTACGGCGAGCTGTTCGGCGAGGGCGGCGGCGTCCTGGGCGGCGTCGATCCGCTCCTGGAGGGCGGCGCGGGCGGTCTCCCAGCCGGCGAGCCAGGTCTCCGTCTCCGCGAGCACGTCCTCGTCGGCGCGTTCCTGGCGGTCCAGGTCGGCGCGCTCACCGGTGAGTTCGGCGAGCCGCTGCTCGGCGCGCCGGGCGGACTCCAGGCCGCCCAGTTCCTCGGCGGCCCGGCGCGCGGCGGCGGCGAGCCCGGCCGCCCCGGCGTCCACGAGCGTGTCGGGCAGCTGGGCACGCGCGCGTGCCTCCGCGGTGGCCGCCCGCCGGTGCTCGGCGTCGGCGGCCTCCCGCAGCTCCAGGGCGGGAGCGACGGCCTCGGCCTTGCGGGAGCGTTCCAGCCGCGCCAGCGCCTCCCGCTGCTCCCCGGACCGCTCGTCCAGCCGCCGTGCCCGCTCCCGCGCCTCGGCGAACCGCCGTTGCAGCCGGACCAGTTCGCGTACGTCGGCCAGGGCGCGGTCGGCGGCGTGCTGGGCGGACTCGGCGGCGGTGAGGCCGCACTCGGCGACGGTGAGCTGCTCGCGGGCGGCGCTGCGGGCGACGGCGGCGGCGCTCAGCACGGCTTCCGCGAGGCCGGGGTCGCCGGGCTGCAGTTCGGGCGGCGCCATGGCGTCGCCCGCCGCCTGCTGCATCCGGTGGGCGTCGGCCAGCAGCGCCGCGTCGCCCGCGCGGACGCCGGCCTCGGTGGCGCGTCGGCGCTCCGCGAGCCGCTTCTCCACCTCGGCGAACCGGTGGGTGTCGAAGAGTTTGCCGAGGAGCCTGCCGCGTTTCTCGGCGTCGGCGCGGAGGAAGGCCGCGAAGTCGCCCTGCGGCAACAGCACGACCTGGCAGAACTGCTCCCGGCTCATCCCGAGCAGCTGGGTGACCTCCTCGCCGATCTCCTGGTGGGACCGGCTGAGGTCCTTCCAGGCCCCGGCCACGGCGTCGTACTCGCGCAGCCGGCTCTGCGCCTTGTCCAGGGTGGTGCCGGTGCCGCGCTTCTTGGGCCGCTCCCAGGGCGGCTGCCGGGTGATCTCCAGTCGGCGGCCCGCGACGGTCAGGTCCAGCGTCACGGACGTGCGCGTGCCGGGCGCGGCGTGGTCGCTGCGCAGGGTGATGCCCTGGCCGCTCTGGCGGGCGCCGGGGACGGCGCCGTAGAGGGCGTAGCACACCGCGTCGAGGACGGACGTCTTGCCGGCGCCGGTCGGGCCGTGCAGCAGGAACAGCCCGGCCGCCGACAGGGCGTCGAAGTCGACGCCCTGGGTGCCGCCGAACGGTCCGAAGGCGGTGAGGTCGAGCCGGTGCAGCCTCATCCGGCCACCTCCCGCGCGGTGCGTTCGGCGCGCACGGCGTCGAGCGCGTCCCGCAGCACGGCCCGCTCGCGCGCGTCGGGTCCCGCGCCGCGCACATGGGCGACGAAGTCCTCGGCGATCTGCTGGTCGTCGCGGCCCGCCAGCCGTCTGGCGTAGGAGACGTCGGGGTCGTCGGGGGCGCGTTCGGGGTCGAAGACGAGGCTGAGGGTGTGCGGGAACCGTTCGCTGAGCCGGGCCATGGGCTCGGCCGGGCGGACCGCGTCGGTGAGCGTCGCCTCGACCCACGCCTCCTGGTGCGCGGCGAGCGCGGGATCGGCGAGGAGTTCCTCCAGGGTGCCGCGGATCCGGGCCAGCGGCCGGGGCACCGGGCAGTCCACGCGCTCGGCGGCGACCGACCCGTCCGCCCCGAGGTCGACGAGCCACATGCTCTTGCGGTGGTCCGCCTCGGAGAAGGAGTACGGCAGCGGGGAGCCGGAGTAGCGCACGCGCTCGGTGATGGTCTGGCAGCCGTGCAGGTGGCCCAGCGCGGTGTAGTCGACGCCGTCGAAGACCCCGGCGGGTACGGCGGCCACCCCGCCGACGGTGATGTCCCGCTCGCTGTCGCTGGCCTCGCCGCCGGTGACGAAGGCGTGCGCGAGGACGACGGCGCGGGTGCCACGCGCGCGTGTGGCGAGGTCGGCGCGGACCCGGTCCATGGCGGCGCTCAGCACCGCCTCGTGCCCGGCCTTCTCGACGCCGAACGCGTCCCTGACGAGGGCGGGTTCGAGGTAGGGCAGCCCGTAGAAGGCCACGTCGCCGTGCGCGTCCCGGAGGACGACGGGCGTGCCGCACGCCGACGGCTCGGTCCGCAGGTGGATCCCGGCCCGGTCGATGAGCCCGGCGCCGACGCCGAGGCGGCGGGCGGAGTCGTGGTTGCCGGAGATCATCACCGTGGGCACCCCGGCGTCGGCGAGCCGGTGCAGCGCGTCGTCGAACAGCTCGACCGCGGCCAGCGGCGGCACCGCGCGGTCGTACACGTCCCCGGCCACGACCACGGCGTCCACGTCCCGCTCCCGCACGGTCGTGACGAGGTGCCCGATGAACCCGGCCTGCGCGCCGAGCATGTTCACCCGGTGGAACGCCCGGCCGAGATGCCAGTCGGAGGTGTGCAGAATTCTCAAGACACCGCTCCGACCTGCATGTTTCCCCTTACCTAGCCCCTGTAGTCAGCACCGAACCAGCACGGTCCCTGTGGTCAGCACCGACCACGCTAGCGCCCGTCAGCACCTGGTCCACCACGGACCTCAGTCTGCCACCCGCGTCAGCAGGACTTGGGCGAGTTCCGGGGTCGGGCGGTTGGTCGGACCGTGACCGGTTGGGGTGCATAGCAAAGCAGGCACGGGCTTCGGGATCATTGGGGTGTCGAAGCTCAACGATCATGAGGTGGCCCGTGCCTGCCGCTGCATCTTCTCTCATCCCGCCGGTGCTGGTGAAACTGGATCCGCTGGATGCCAGTCAAGTCGCTGACATGCGGCCCTTTCTGGAGCGGGTGCCCGACCCACGGGCGAGGCGGGACCGCTGGTACCCGCTGACCGCGATCCTCCTCGTCTGCGCCTGCGCGGCCGTCTCCGGAATGAGGAGTGTGGATGAGATCGCCGAGTGGGCGGCACGGGCCTCGGACACCGTGCTAACGGCCGTCGGAGTCCGCCAGCATCCGCTCAGGTGGCGCCGTGCCCCCTCGCGGACCACGATCGGTCGCGCGCTCGCGGTCGTCGACGGTGACGCCTTGGACCAAGCGGTCGGCGCCTACCTGACCGCCCGGAACACCACGGGAACAGTCTCGGGGAAACGACAGGCGATCAGGTGTGGGTCCTGCGTGCGGGACTCCATCGGGGACAGGAGCCCAGGCCGTGTGGTCCCTCCGGCAGTCGGCGGGCGGCTTCCTGGAGGGTGACCAGGAACGTACACCCGCCCTCGCCCCGGTACCGGGCGATCAGACCCGCATCGCGGAGGACGAGCGCTGTGCGCGGCTCGGCGGAGCGGGCGTGGATGTTGTCGGTGACCCGCTGCCACACGACACGGACGAACGTGGCGAGGCCCGGCTTCACCCGGCCCGGCGCGGAGGCCGCGTCGGCGCGCAGGACCGTCCGCCAGTCCTGGCCCTCCTCCTCGACGAGCCGCCTGAACTCCCACAGGAACAGCGCCGTAAGGTCGACGGGCGCCGCTGGGAAGGGGGCGGCGATCGTAGGGCACGCACTTCTTGGGCAGCCTCCGAAGCGGTCGTCACGCGGCCGAAGTCGGTGACGGTACCGACCAGTTCAGTGCACACTGCCTGCAACCAATCGGCCTCGGCGCGCCGCTTGCTCTCGGCCCTGGTGATGGCGGGAGACCGGCGGCTACTCGATCCCCAGGTGGACGGCTATCCGCGCCGACACGGTTCGGCGCCTGCCGCCGGAGGCGCAGTGTCGGTGGACACCGCCTGGTCGCCGCTGCACGCAGACGCCGAGTTGTCGGGATGACGGCCATGCTGGAGGTAGATGCCGCCGGCCTCGGTGACCTCTACACGCGCATCCCGCCACGGCGCCTGACGTCCAGAAGTCCACGGTCGCCTATGGCATAAGCCGACCGCCCGTCACGTGGCTCCCAAGCCGCGGGACCTTCACCGGCCGCCAGCCGTTCCGCACCGCGCCCGCACTCCCTGCGTCGAGCCGAAGGAGTGGCTGCGGGCATTGGATCTCCCTGGACTTTTCTGGGACTTCCGGCTGCATCAACGGATACGAGCACGAAACAGCTGAAAGGCCATTTCTGCAGGTCAGCGACTCACGACCGCCCCTTGCAGCAGGCCATCGCGTCCGCTGGTCCCTTCCGGGACATCTCAGACCGGGTTCGTGGGAGACGGAGGCCGCCGCACTCCCCTGCTCGGCCTGCGATGCGGGGGTGGAGCAGGGGTGCGGCGGCGTGCTGGGATGCCGGAACGTCGGTCCGGGAAACCGCGTGTGCGGGCCGCCGGACCTCAGCGCTTCGCAACCCCTCAGTCGTGCCACTGCGCCTTGAGTCGCACCCCGCCCGTACCCGCCGGTCCCTCCGTGGACTTCGTGGCCGGTTCCGGAGCCGTGTCCAGGGTCGTGTGGGCTTCGTTAAGAAGGGCTGTAAGGTCGCGCAGCAGGCCCAGTTGAAGGGATTGCCAGGCGGCCGTGTCGGTTTCCAGAGGGGCGTAGCTGCCGGTGTGACGCTGAATGATGCCGCCCGCTATGCGGTTGTGTTCGGCGTGTTTGTCCTGGGCGCGGTCGTGGTGGTAGAAGTTCCGCAGTTCGTGCAACTGGGACATACGGTCGTTCCAGAAGGCGGTCGCCAGTTGTGGCAGGTCCAGCACCTTCTCGGGGTCGCGCGGGCGGCCCGCCCTGTCGAAGGGACGGCGCAGTTCCTCGTGCAGGCGCTCGTTGAACACCTGGTACGCCACGGACAGCCAGGCGATGAAGTCCGCCCGGTCGGTGCACGGCTGCCGCAACCGGCTCAAATCGGACGGCGGTGACGCCCGCAGCAGCGCGTAACCGAGCCGGGCGATGGACGCCTCGCACACCCTGCTGTACGCAAGCAGCACCTCGTCGACCGCCACCTCGTACATCCGGCGCTGCCGCGGATCGGCTGGGGACTGCCGGGGCGGCTGGGCGGCCAGTTCCTCGGGTGTGACCTGGAGGGCGGGCAGCCGCAGGCGCGCGGGGCGGCCCACCGCGCGCACAACGCCACTGCCGAGTTCAGCGAAGTACTCCTCCAAGACGTCGAGGCCGCCGATGCGGTGTCGGTCGCCACCCGCCACCGCGACAAGTTCGCCGAGCATCCGGTGGTTGGGCACCATGCTCTCGTGGGCCTGCGGCGTCCAGTCCGGGTGGTGCCGACGCGCCTGCCACCAGCGGTCGAAGAGCGGCTCGTCGCTGATCCCGACCGCGTGCAGCCGGATGCCGAGACCGGCGTGCAAGTCCTCCATCAGCGATACGGGGTCCTGGGTTCCGGAGACGGACTCCCCGCTGCGCTCATCGGGCAGGGGCGCGAAGTGCGCGCCGTCGCTCACCAGCACGACCAGTCGCTCGTTGCCCGGCGTGCCGTACCGGTGCAACAGCTCGCCCGACTTGTGCAGGGCCTTGCCAATGTCCGTGCCGCCACCTCTGAAACAGTTCAACAACGACACAGCCTCGCGCAATTGCTGTACGGAGCGGGCGTCTGCCACCTCCTCCATGCCCCACCGGCGCGGGAACATCGGCTCGTGCTCGTGGTCGAAACTCACCAGGGCGAAACGGGTACCCAGGCCCTCGTACCGGGTACGCGTGTCGATCATGGCGCCCAGAGCGTCCTTCAGGGCCTCCATCCGGGTCATCGTCGACGGCTGGCGCAGCCTGCTCAGCACCCGGCCCGCATCACGCTGCACCGAGGGGATGTCGTCGATGCTCATCGATCCGGAGCAGTCGGCGAGGACGACGATGTCGACGCCACCGCGCTCCCCGGGCGCGAACAGCGTCAGCTGTGTCTCGGGGCCGACCCGCAGCAGGCCACGCATCGTCTGCCCGCCGTGATCCAGGGCCTGCCGCACCCGGAACAGCGTCCCGGAAGCGTCGATCCACACGTCCGGCGACGTCTCGAAGCCGTGGGTGAGGACGTGCCCGCTCAGCAGCGGGGCCCGCAGCAGCAGGGCCGTGGCTTCTTCCATGGACGCACCTGACGGCAGTTCCAGCTCCAGCACAGCGGGCGTCGCAGCGTCGGCCACCGTCAGCTCCCAATGCTCGTCGGGGGAGAGACGGTGCTCCTGCAGCAGTGACGCTGGCGCGACCACCACATCGGCCGGCACCGCGGGGGTGGGCAACAGCCGCACGGCCACCAAGCGGGCGGGCCTGCCGTCCGTACCGGGCACCTGCAGTACGCCCGCCGAGTCCGCGGCCAGCCGGGACGCGGCGACGGCCAGCCGGTTGTCGCCGACCAGGCCGACTCCGCCGACCGTGACCAAGCGGGTGTCGGCCGCCGAGTGTTTGAAGCCAGTCATCCGCGCCGCTCCACTTGGATACTCACGCCCACCTGTTGTTCCAACTGCTGTATGTTGGCACGGCGTTTGCCCTTGAACAGGCCAACCAGGTGCTCGGGCACCTTCACGAACAGGATTCCGCTGCCGGGCCGGAAGTCGGAGAACTCCACCGCGTCTGCCAGTTGCCAGCGGCCCGCGCGCCGCAGCGCGTCGATCATCCGGTTGAAGTACGCGTGCCCCTCCACGTGCTGCTGCCGGAACCGTTCGATGTCCTCCCGCCGCGACGTTCGGTGCCGCGCGAGGAGGTCCAGGGCCGACGACACCGTCACGTCCCTCGACGGCAGGCCGCGCAGCCGCCGTTCCAGCGAGGTGAACAGTCGGTCAATGTCCTCCATGTCCAGCACAGCTCCCCGGGTGTTGATGAGAATGTGCCGTATGATGCTGATCCGCGGCAGTTGCACCCTGCGGTTGCTCGCCGACTTCCAGCGCTTGCCGTTCGCCCGGGCCACCGTGCCTGCCAGCACGATGTCGATCAGGTCCTCCGCGGATGTCGACCCCAGCCCGCGGTGGTGCCGGGAGCACAGGGCGACACCGCGGCTGAAGCGGCCGTACACCTGCCAGCGCCGCACATGATCCGCGCACACTCGACGACCGCACGGCTTCATCGCGGCCAGAGTGCGGTGCTCGCAGCAGATGTACCCGGTGTCGGAGCACTGCTGCACCTCGCACTCCGGGAAGCGCTCGGCATAGCAGTCCGCGCAGTACGCCACCGACGCGTCCCCAGGGTGGCGGCACAGATGGGTCTCGCACCACGCCGTGCGGGACCGGCAGCGCACCCCGCTGCACCAGGCAACGGCCGCCGTTCCGCACCGGCACACCGGCGCGTGCCGGACGCAGGAGGCGCGCAGGCTGCCGTCCAGAAACACGGCGTGCGCCTCGCAGACGCGGCCAACGCGGCGTCCCTCGTCGCAGCCGGGGCAGCGGTACGGCGCGTACGTCGTGGAGCCGGACGTCCGGCACGTGGCGCAGGTGTTGCGCACCACGGCCGACTCCAGCACACCGTGGATCGCGAACGGTGTCCCAGGCCCGAGCGGCAGGCGGGCGGCCGCGGGAGCGAGGAACCACACTCCCACCTCTCCCTCTTCGCCCAGATCGAACCGCACCCGCGGCCCGGCCAGCGGGTCGACGGTCACCAGCTCGGGCTCCAGCCGCTTCCACAGCGCCACGCACTCCTGGAGGGACCGGGGCGGAGTATGGAACCCGCGAAGGTCGAGGGTGACGGGTACGACCGGGTAGGCGGCGGGCCGGTTCATCGCTCGTCCTCCTCGCGCGGCGCAACGAGCAACATCTCGACCGTGCCGCGGCGTTCGTTCTCACGGCCGGTGTACGTGGTGTCCGTCAACAGAATGTGCCGTACCCCGTCGGGTGCACGTCCGAGTGAGCGCAGCGCCTTGCGTACCCGGGTGTGTTCCTGCTCGGACACGTCCCAGTGCAGCAGCGCCCACCCCTTCTCGCGCGCGGCGCGCAGGGCCCGGTCGGCGCTGCTGTCGTCCCAGGACGACAGCGGTTCCGTCGCCCGCACCCGCTGCCCGCCGCGCGGGCGCAGCACTCGGCGCAGGGTCCGCGCGTCGTCCCGGCCACGAGAGCGCAGAGGCCGGGCCAGGTCCAGAACGCCACCGCCCCGGCAGTAGGCGCGCAGGGCGTCCAGCACCTGCGCAGCGGGCAGATCCGGCTCGGCGACCCGGTCCAAGAGCTGCTCGCTGGAGAGCAGCGCCGCGCCGGTGGTGGCCTTCGCCCTCGTCCGCGGGCCGGCCGGGTCCGTTCGGCCGGAGCTGGGCGCCGGGGTTGTCAAGCGTTCCGCAAGCCACACCCGCGCAGCCGCCCAACGACCGGCGGCGGTGTGCCGGTTCATGGTGCTCACCTGGTCTGTGGTCAACCAGTCCGGCATGGTCAGACCCTGGCCCAGCCGCTCGGGAACGAGCGCATTCGCGTCGTGGGTCCACCACCGCGTCAGCAGGTCGTTCTCGTTGCGGACGAACGCGGTCGTCCCCGCCGACTCGGCGAATTCCACGCCGAGGAACAGCGGGGCAAGTTCGTCGACTGTGGCTTCCAGCTGTTGGAAGAACGGCATGAGCCCCTGCAGCAGTTCCCGTACGGCCTGCGCCGCGGGTCGGGTCTTCACGGGCGCCGCGGTCGGACCAGCGCCCCGCCGCCCCTCGTCCCCACCGAGTTCCGCCGCGAACCCGTGGGCGATCGCTCGGGCCCGGTCTCGTTCGACCACCGGCTGCGGCACCACGCGCACCCGGCGCCCGGTGCGCTCCAGTTCCCGCGACGACATCGACAGCGCCTGCACGAGGAGCGCGTGCGCCAGGGCTCCGGCCACGGTGACTTGCGCGTCGAACAGCCTCACCGTCACGTCATCCCTCGCTCCCACTTCCGCCTCGCCGAGCGGGTTGACGTCCATCGCCTCCAGTCGTGCGAGCCGATCCTCTTGCCGCAACCGGGCGCGCATCCGGTCCAGATGCGCCGGCGAGCAGGAGTCGAGGTAGCGGGCAGCGACCTGACCGAAGGAGCGCGACAGACGTGCCGAACCTCCCGGCGCCACCCCGCCCGGGCCGTACAGCTGCCGCCCGGTCAGCACGATCAGTGGGGCGGTGTGCTCCCGCACCGTGTTGGTGAAGAGCTCCCTCTGCAAGGGGCCCAGTACCTCCACCGAGTGCAGATCGGCACAGAGCCCGGCGACCGGGTCGGGCTGCTGGAGCCAGCCGACCGGCAGCAGCAGGCCGCCCAGCTCGCGCACCTCCACGGCCACCGCGGCCACCGATGCGGCCAGCACACCGGCGACATGGGCTCTCGCCACCGCATCGTGCAGCGAAACCCGGCCCGTATCGATCCACAAGGCAGCCCTGGCGCGGACACCGGTGCGCAGCACGCACGTTCCGCCGTCGGGCAGAGGCGGCATCAGTGGGGGGTTGGCCCGCACCGCCGCGATCAGCTCAGCGGGCCCTCGGCCCGGCCGCGGATCGGGGACGTACACGCCGTACCCCTTGGCGATCCGCTGGCGCAGCGGACCCGAACGGTTCACAGCGACCAGGGCCACGTCTCAGTCCTCCGCCCTTTCCCGGACCGCGTCGAACATCAGGCTCCGCAGCGGCGGAAGCAGCATGAACAGCAGCGCTGTGAGTACGACGGCCATCGCCGTGGACATGAGCAGGGTCCCCGCGCCGGGACTGCCCCAGAGGGCTCCTGCCGCGTAGCACACACCAAACGGCAGTCCCACAGCTGACAGCAGGCTTAGCGCCACCGAGATCCGCCGGGAGCGGGCCGCCTCCACATAGCCCGCCGTCTCCGCCAGGCCGGACGAGGCGTCCGACAGCAACCGGTCCAGGTGGTGCTGCTCCTGGAAGCGTTCCAGTAGCTCGTTCGCCTTGCCGCGGGAGGTGATGTGCGAGGTCCACAGGGCGCGGCGCAACTCGATCCGCTGCCTCTCCAGTGCCAGCAGACGGCTCGCATCTGACTCTCGGGCGCTCAGCGCGGACACCGCGTTGGCCAGGGAGTTCGCCCCAAGGTGCTGCATCCGGCCCAATAGGAACACGTCGAGGTAGAGGCTGTGCACGTGGCGGGCGGCCGTGGCGTGGAAGGTGTGTTCGTCCCCGGTGTCCGGGGAGGTGCCGAGAAAGGCGGCTCCGTCGCGCAGCACCAACGCCTGCCAGTCGGCGGAGAAGCGCACCCGCCCGGCGAAGAGCGACGTGTCGTCCGGGTCCGGCGCGAAACGCTGCAGACTGCTGCGGGAGGCCAGCAGCCACAACCACTGGTCAGCCACCGGCCACCCCGCGTACGCAGCGGGCAGCACGGGGGGCGGCTGCTGCGGGAAGGTCACGTGGGTGAGGGTCCACGCCCTCGACGCTCCAGGCGCGATGCGCACACCATCCGGCAGGAGCCGGTCCAAGCGTGCCGGGTTGTCGGGGAGTCGCGCGTACTCCGCCAGCTCCGCCATGGGGTCGTCACCCAGTCGTACATGTAGCACGGCGAGCGCCGCCGCTCTGTCGTCTATGGCAACCGCAGGCGGGACACGTAACAACTCCATCCCCTCGACACCTGGTTCGTCCGCGTCGGCCAGGTGGCTCAGGTGCCAGCGCGCCGGGCGGTTCGCGGTGCCGAACAGGGATGCACCCACGCGGGGTTCAAAGTACGTCAGTCGACGCTCGCGGTCGGCGTACGTCCCGTCACTCAACACGGCGGGCAGGGGTCCTTCGGTCCACTGACCCGGCGGCGGATCAGAAAACATGGTTACGTCGAACACGACACACGCCGAACGTCGCCGTAAACCCGTAGCCCTACCCGTCATCCGCCCCGTACCTCCCGATGACCAACGAGTCTCAAAAGGTAACAGCACGGGCGTCGGCACACGATCGACTCGTACGACTTCGTGGACCGGCGACAGCGGCTACGCGCACTGCGGGGCCCAGAAGCCGCCGTAGGTCCAATCGCCGCTACGCCAACGGCTCCACAGACTGGCAGGCCACCCCGCAGTCCGCCTGAAGCAAGATCACCGGACTCTACGAAACTCGGGGCAGCTCGGGAGTGTCCAGTAGACGGCTGATCCAGTTTCTGTAGTGGTCAGTTGGCGGCCGGGGTGAGCCGGCCTTCGAAGGCGATCTGGAAGGCGTTCAGG
>NZ_JBEYHH010000006.1:248140-278779 GCF_040635175.1 Streptomyces sp. NPDC006997 | reverse complement strand
TTGGTTGATGTGGCTGTACTCCGGTTTGAGGTCCCCCGGGGTCTGCTCGAGTGGGTGGCGCGGCCGTGCCTCGGGCCGGGGGGGGGCGGGGGGGGGCCCCCCCCCCCGGGGGCGGCGGGGGCGGGAATCCCTACGCCAGCCCCCGCCGGGCAACCGCCGGCTCCCGCCACCCCGCGATCGCCGCCACCATGTCCACCACCTGCCGCGTCTCGGCGACCTCGTGCACCCGGTACACCTGCGCCCCCAACCACATCGACACGGCGGTCGTGGCCAGCGTCCCGACCACCCGCTCCTTCACCGGCTTGTCCAGCGTCTCCCCCACGAAGTCCTTGTTGGACAGCGACACCAACACCGGCCACCCGGTGTCCACCATCTCCCCGAGCCGCCGCGTCGCCTCCAGACTGTGCCGCGTGTTCTTCCCGAAGTCGTGCCCGGGATCGATCAGCACCGACTCCCGCGGCACCCCCAGCGCCACCGCCCGCTCGGCCAGCCCCAGGGTCACCCGCAGGATGTCGGCCATCACGTCGTCGTACGCCACCCGGTGCGGCCGGGTCCGCGGCTCGGCCCCGCCCGCGTGGGTGCACACCAGCCCCACCCGGTAGCGCGCGGCGACCTCCGCGAGCCGCGGGTCGACACCGCCCCACGCGTCGTTCAGCAGGTCCGCGCCCGCCTCGCACACCGCCTCGCCGACCTCGTGCCGCCAGGTGTCGACGCTGATCACGACGTCGGGGAAGCGCCGCCGCACCTCGGCCACGAACCCGACGGTCCGCCGCGCCTCCTCCTCGGCGCTGACCTCCTCGCCGGGCCCGGCCTTCACCCCGCCGATGTCGATGACGGCGGCGCCCTCGGCCACCGCCTGCTCCACGCGGGCGAGGGCGGGCTCGTCGCGGAAGGTCGCCCCCTGGTCGTAGAAGGAGTCCGGGGTCCGGTTCACGATCGCCATGATCACCGGCTCGCGCGGGTCGAACTCCCGCCTGCCCAGCCTGAGCATCCCCTGTGACCTCTCCTCGCCCGAACGTCCTGGTCCTCGGCCCTTACAGCCGCCTGCGACCCTAACTGTCAGAGTCGCATGGCACGATCGGACCCTGACGCATTCGGGCACCGGCACCGCCGCCGGTGACGGAATGCCGCGGTTGGCATGGTTGGCACGGATGTCGGACTCGGAGCGTGGGGCCTCGCGATGGTTATGTTCTTGTTCCTGGTGGTCGCGCTCGTCGTCGTGGTCGGCGCGGTGACCCTCGCCGTGGTGGGCGGCGGGGAGAGTGACGGTCCGCTGCCCGAGGTGGCGCCGGAGCGGCTGCACGACATGCTCCCGGAGGACCGCCCGGTCAGCCGCTCGGACATCGACGACCTCCGCTTCCCGCTCGCCGTGCGCGGCTACCGCATGGCGGACGTCGACGACGCCCTGAACCGCCTCGGCGCCGAACTCGCCGAGCGGGACGCCCGCATCGCCGACCTGGAGACCGCGCTGACGGGGGCCAGGGCCGCCGCCCGCGCCGACCTGCACAAGTCCGAGCCCGAGGAGCGGCAGTGAGCGACGGAGTGGCCCTGGCGGGCCCGGACGGCGGGCTGCGCTGCCCCTGGGCCGTCTCCACCGCCGACTACGTGACGTACCACGACGAGGAGTGGGGGCGCCCGGTCCACGGCGACGACGCCCTCTTCGAGCGGCTCAGCCTGGAGGCCTTCCAGTCCGGGCTGTCCTGGATCACCATCCTGCGCCGCCGCCCCGGCTTCCGCGCCGCGTTCGCTGACTTCGAGATCGGCAAGGTGGCGGCCTTCACCGACACCGACCGCGAGCGCCTGCTGGCGGACGTGGGCATCATCCGCAACCGCGCCAAGGTGGACGCCACCCTCGCCAACGCGCGCGTGCTGGCCGACTGGGAGCCGGGCGAGCTGGACGAGCTGATCTGGTCCCACGCCCCGGACCCGGCCACCCGCCCGGTCCCGAAGACCCTCGCCGACGTGCCCGCGGTCACCCCCGAGTCGACGGCGCTGTCGAAGGCCCTGAAGAAGCGGGGCCTGCGCTTCGTCGGCCCGACGACGGCGTACGCCCTGATGCAGGCGTGCGGACTGGTGGACGACCACCTGGAGACCTGCGTGGCACGGACCGCCGGGGCCGGAGCCGAGGCCACCGGAGCCGAGGCCACCGGAGCCGGGACCGGCGGCGCCTGACCCCGGCCGGGGCTGGCGTGGGCCCGCTCAGCGGCCCAGGTACTTCGGCTTCTCCTTGTTGACGAACGCCTGGACCGCGATCGCGTGGTCCTGCGACGCGCCCGCGCGGCTCTGGAGCTCGTCCTCCTTGTCCAGGGCCTCGTCGAGCGAGTGGGTGAGGGCGTAGGCCACGGACTCCTTCAGCGCCGCGTACGCCAGCGTGGGGCCCTCGGCGAGGGCGCGGGCCACCCGCTCCGCCTCCGCGCGCAGGTCGGCGGCCGGGACGACCCGGTTGGCGATACCCAGCTCGTACGCCTCCTGCGCCTTGACCGAGCGCGGGAAGAGCAGCAGGTCGGCGGCGCGGCCGGGGCCGACCACCCGGGGGAGCGTCCAGGAGATCCCGGAGTCGGCGGTCAGGGCCACGCCCGCGAAGGACGTGTTGAAGGCCGCCGTGTCCGCGACCACCCGGTAGTCCGCGGCGAGCGCGAAGCCGAAGCCCGCCCCGGCCGCGACCCCGTTCACCGCGGCGACGACCGGCTTCGGCGCCCCGGCGAGCGCCCGCACGATGGGGTTGTAGTGCTCCTTCACCGTGCTCATGGTCTGCCCCGAGCCGGACTCCCGGTCGGCGGCGAGCAGCCCGATGTGCTCCTTCAGGTCCTGGCCCACACAGAACGCCCGGTCACCGGCCGCGGTGAGCAGCACCGCCCGTACGGCGTCGTCGCCCGCCGCGGACCGTACCGCGTCCCGCAGGGCGACCTTGGTCGCGACGTTCAGCGCGTTCATCGCCTCGGGGCGGTTCAGCGTGATCGTCGCGAGCCCGTCGCCCACCTCGTAGAGCACGGTGTCGGCCATGGCACATCCCCTCTGGTCGGATCGGTCGTACCCGTCGGTATGTCCTTGTTCGAAGGACAGCATGACGGAGATCGCGGACCCTGGACCGTTCCCCGCGTGTGAGCTGCGTCAAAGATTTCGAGCCGGTTTCTGGCCGGGCGAAGTCCGTGCGGCGGCGCAGTATCGCAGTCACATCGCCGAATTGAGTGGTTTTGCTCGCACGCGTTGTCCAAGCGATGCCGACTGATGTTGGTCATCGGGTCGTGGGATGCGGGATAATGGCTGGGAAGCAATGTGTTCGATGCCGGTGTCGCGCGTCCCCTTCAGAGGACGGCGCGTGCCCTTCAAGGGGCCGTCGGCTTTGACGATGAGCTGGTTTCAGGAAGGGGAACGAGCATGGCGGCCATGAAGCCGCGAACGGGTGATGGCCCGCTCGAGGTGACCAAGGAGGGGCGGGGCATCGTCATGCGCGTTCCGCTCGAAGGCGGCGGTCGACTCGTCGTCGAGCTGACCCCTGACGAGGCCGACGCACTGGGCGACGCCCTCAAGAAGGTCGTGGGCTGACGCGCGCGAGCGTCCACACCCTTTCAGCCGCCCCGGCACCGAAACGCAAGGTTCGGTGCCGGGGCGGCTGCTTGGGTCCCCGGGTCCTCAGCGTTTGACGGCGCACAGCAGGCCGTCGCCCACCGGCAGCAGCGACGGCACCAGCTCCTGGCTCTCGCGTACCGTGCGCAGCAGCTCGCGCAGCCGCAGCACCTCGGAGGGCTGCGGCCCGGAGTCGACCGTACGGCCGCTGGCGAAGACGCCCTCGAAGACCACCAGGCCGCCGGTCCGCAGCAGGCGCAACGATTCAGCGAGGTAGTCCAGTACCTCGTGCCGGTCACCGTCGCAGAAGACCAGGTCGTACCCGGCGTCCGCCAGCCGCGGCAGGACGTCCAGCGCGCGGCCCGGGATGAACCGGGCCCGGTTGCTGGCGAAGCCGCAGGCGCGGAACGCCTGCCGGGCGAACTGCTGGTGCTCGGGCTCCGGGTCGACGGTGGTGAGCACGCCGTCCGGCCTCATGCCGTGCAGCAGGTGGATGCCGGAGACCCCGGTGCCGGTGCCGATCTCCGCGACGGCCTTGGCGTCCACGGAGGCGGCCAGCAGCCGCAGCGCGGCGCCCGTGCCGGGCGACACCGAACGCAAGCCTGCCTCCCGGGCCCGGTCCCGGGCCCAGTGCAGCGCTTCGTCCTCGGCGAGATAGGCGTCGGCGAACGCCCAGCCCGTCTGCCCGTTGCCGGTAATGACCCTCTCCTGTCCCCGTGGTTGCCTGGGCGTGACTGTATCCGTTGCCGCCGGGAACCCGCAGATGGGACCGGGCGTTAAAAGGGGCAGGAGACGACAGCGGGGGACACGGTTGGATCACGACATGGAGCGGGGTCGCGAGCAAGTGCTGACGCAGCCGCATCAGCGGGACCAGCTCAGATCAAATTCTCGTAAAACCGCTTATCCGGAGCTAACGGACGAGGTGGCTATGGTAGGGGCTCCACTGGACACCACCAGAGCCAACAGGGGAGGTGCGGCTGCGCCTGGGGATCGGGGAGGAGTGCTGCGGCGCTTCCTCGGATCGGCGGGCAGGCCGAAATCCGTGACTGAGACCGCTGCTGACCCCGGCCACGCCGCCGACCGCGACCGGACCGCGACCTTCTCCACCGACGCGGACGGGCAGGCGTGGACTCCGCCCACCTGGGAGGAGATCGTCAGCACGCACAGCGCCCGCGTCTACCGGCTCGCCTACCGCCTCACCGGCAACCAGCACGACGCCGAGGACCTCACCCAGGAGGTCTTCGTCCGCGTCTTCCGCTCCCTGTCGACGTACTCGCCGGGGACGTTCGAGGGCTGGCTGCACCGCATCACCACCAACCTCTTCCTGGACATGGTCCGCCGCAAGCAGCGCATCCGCTTCGACGCCCTCGGTGAGGACGCGGCGGAGCGTCTGCCCAGCCGCGAGCCCTCCCCGCAGCAGGTCTTCAACGACGCGCACTTCGACGCCGACGTCCAGCAGGCCCTGGACACCCTCGCCCCCGAGTTCCGCGCCGCGGTCGTCCTCTGCGACATCGAAGGACTGTCGTACGAGGAGATCGCCGCGACCCTCGGCGTCAAGCTCGGCACCGTCCGGTCCCGGATCCACCGTGGCCGCTCGCAGCTGCGCAAGGCCCTCGCGCACCGGTCACCCAAGGCGCGCGCCGAGCGCCGCCCCTTCGCGGCCCGCGTTCCCGCACTGGGAGGAGGGGGCGCGTCCGCGTGAGTGGATCACGGCCGAAATCCGTCGGGGAGCGCCTCGCGGACCAGCATCTGGGAGACCGGCTCGCCGCCCTCGTCGACGGCGAACTCGGTCATGACACGCGTGAGCGCGTGCTGGCGCACGTGGCGACCTGCCCGAAGTGCAAGGCGGAGGTCGACGCCCAGCGCCGTCTGAAGAACGTCTTCGCGGAGGCCGCCCCGCCGCCGCCGTCCGAGAGCCTGCTGGCCCGCCTCCAGGGGCTGCCCGGGGGAGGTGACACCGACGCCACGGGAGCGCCGCCGTACGGGGGAGGCCTCCCCGGTGGCCTGCCCGGAGCGCCGGGGGCCACCGGGATCTTCGGTGTGAGACGGGGCGAGCGGTTCGAGTTCGGGTACGTGCCCGCCCGCCCGCACGGCCATGACCCGCTGCTCCCGTCCGGTACGTCCGCCCAGCGGGGTTTCCGCCTCCACGACGTCAGTCGGCACGAGGCCGAGCGGGCCGCGTCCCGCGGGCGCCGGTTCGCCTTCGTCGCCGCCGGAGCGGTGTCGCTGGCCGCGATCGCCCTCGGCGGCGTCACCACCGGCGCCCCCGGCGACACCACCGACACCCGCACCGGTCCGGGCGCCGGCAGCAACGTCACGCCGCTGCGCAGCCCCGGCACCGGCGTCGCGGCCGTCCCCGAGAACCAGCGACGGCGCGGGTCGAGCCCGCTGTTCGCGCTGGGCCAGGGCGGCCAGCGGTCCCTCGGCGAGACGCCGACCGCCCCGGCCACGGTGTCCGCGCCGCTGATGCCCGGGGCGCCGACGGACACCGCCGAGCGGGAGCGCACGCTGCACCACCTCACGGCGCCCGTGGTGGCCGGCGCGGTCGCGATCTCCCCGCTGATACGCCCGCTGGCGAGCATCCCGCCCGTCGAGCTGACCTCCTGGGCCACCGCGCCCGGGAACGCCACGTCGGGCCTGCTCGCCGCGCCTGGCCCCGAGGTGATGTCCTCCCCGTCGCACCCCGTCTCGTCGGCCGTCACCTCGTCCGCCACGGCACCGGCCGCGTCCCCGGTCACGTCGCCGGTTTCGTCCTCCGGCGGTTCGGTCCGCTGACCGGCCCCTGCGCGTCCGCACGGGAACCTGGTTGAATCCAGGGTGGGCCGCGCCCCTGGCATGATCGCCGGGCGCGGAGTCGACGAACCGCGGCCACCACCGACGAGCCGTGCCGCGGTCAGCTGTGGGGAGAGCATGAACGACGGGAAGCCCACGCAGAGCCCGGCCGGTCTCCCTGAGGGGACCGACACGGGCCCGGGAGCGCTGAGGGACGGCGACTTCGAACTGGAGCGCCCGGTTCCGGCCGGGGGCGACTTCGAGCTGCGCAAGCCGGAGGAGCCCGCGGCGGAGACGGCCGGGACGGCCCCCGCCGACGCCCCCCGCCCCCTGCACGACCCCGACCCCTACAGCACCCCTCCGTACGGCGAGCCCGGCCCCTGGGCGCCCGCACCACCGGTCCAGCACCCGGCGACACCGGCACACGGGACGACGACCGCACCGATGCCCACCCAGGCGCGGCTGCCGACGCCCGGGCCCGAGGGGCCAGCGCCCACACCGGCGCTTCCCGGCGCCCCTGGCATCCCCGGCGCCCCTGACACCCCGAGCGCTCCTGGCGCCCCCGGCATTCCGAGCGCTCCGGGCGCCCCCGGCATCCCCGGAGCCCCCGTACCGCCCCAGCCCACCGCCCCCGGCGCCCCCGTAGCCCCACCCTCCGGAGCCGCTGACGCGCCCCCGGAGGACCCCTGGCGCCGCTACGACCCCTGGGCCGTCGGCGGGCCGGGCGCCGCTTCCCCCACCCCCGTGGAGAGCACGCCGAGCCCCCGCCGGAAGGTGCGGAAGCCGCTGGTCCTCGGAGCCGTGCTGCTCGCGCTGGTCTCCGGAGGCGTCGGCGGCGTCATGGGGACGTATCTGGAGCGCAACGGCGGCGTCGGGACCATCGAGCTGCCGCAGGCCGGGAAGGAGCCCGCGGGGCGGGACCCGGGCAGCGTCGCCGGGATCGCCGCGCGGGCCCTGCCCAGCGTCGTCACGCTGCACGTCACCGGCGACGACTCGGGCGGCACCGGCACCGGCTTCATCCTCGACAACGAGGGGCACATCCTCACCAACCACCACGTCGTGGACCCCGCGGGCGACGACGGTGAGATAACCGTCACCTTCCACAGCGGCGACACCGCCGACGCGGAACTCGTCGGCGGCGACAGCGGCTACGACCTCGCCGTGGTCCGGGTGCGCGGCGTCAAGGGCCTCCAGCCCATGCCACTCGGCAACTCGGACAACGTCCAGGTCGGCGACCCGGTCGTCGCGATCGGCGCTCCCTTCGACCTGGCCGGGACCGTCACCTCCGGCATCATCAGCGCCAAGGAGCGGCCCATCACGGCGGGCGGCGAGAAGGGCGACGGCAGTGACATCTCCTACGTCGACGCCCTCCAGACCGACGCCCCGATCAACCCCGGCAACTCCGGCGGCCCGCTGCTCGACACCCGCGGCCGGGTCATCGGCATCAACTCCGCCATCCGCAGCGCCGACAGCGGCTCCGACCTGGAGGGCGGCCAGGCCGGTTCCATCGGCCTCGGCTTCGCCATACCGGTCAACCAGGCCCGGCGCGTCGCCGAGGAGCTGATCAACACCGGCCGGGCCGCGCACCCCGTCATCGGCGTCACCCTCGACATGGACTACAGCGGAGACGGAGCCCGCGTCGGCACCGAGGGCCGCGACGGCAGCGCCGCGGTCACCCCGGGCGGCCCCGGCGACCGGGCCGGTATCAAGCCGGGCGACGTGATCACCGAGATCGACGGCCAGCGCGTCCACTCCGGCGAGGAACTGATCGTCAAGACCCGCGCGCACCGCCCCGGTGACCAGCTTGAACTCACCGTGGAACGCGACGGCGCGGAGCGGACGATCTCCCTGGTGCTGGGTTCCTCGGACGGTGACTGACGGCCTCCGGCGGCGGCCGGGCGACCTGACGCGAACCTCACGGCCGGGCCGCCCGATCCGCCTCCGAGCCCCTTCCGGCCAGGCAAACATCCGGAAAACCGCTCACATACACGCCTTCGGAGGTCACGGGACGGTACCGGTCGGACGGGATCGCCGGGTACCGTGGAGCCCGCCCGGGACATGGCAAGGAGCTTCAGGTGTTCAATGACATAGGACCGCTAGAGCTGGTGACGCTCGTCGTCCTCGCCGTGCTCGTCTTCGGTCCGGACAAGCTCCCCAAGGTCATCCAGGACGTGATGCGCACCGTCCGGAAGATCCGTGAGTTCTCCGAGAGCGCCAAACAGGACATCCGGCAGGAGCTGGGTCCGGAGTTCAAGGACTTCGAGTTCGAGGACCTCAACCCCAAGACCTTCATCCGCAAGCAGCTGGACAACGACGAACTGGGGCTCAAGGAACTCCGCAACGGCTTCGACCTGAAGAAGGAGATGGCCGAGGTCACGGACGCGGTGCACGGCCGCGACGGCGACACGTCGTCGTCCTCGTCGACCTCGCCCAAGTCGTCGCCGTCGTCCTCGTCGTCCCCGTCTTCCGGTGGCACGGTCGACATGACCAAGAAGCCCGACGAGCGCCCGCCCTTCGACGCGGACGCCACCTGAGCCGACACCCCCGCCCCGGCGCGCGTCCGGCCTGAACCCGCCGCCCGAACGCCCCACGCGCCGGGCGGTTTCCCGGCTGCCGTCAGCGGTGTGGATATGCTGCCGAGTTGTTGTGCGGACCGTACTCCGAGGAGCGACGCCGCCCGAAGGGGGGCGGGCCGCCCGGTCCGACGAGAGCGAGGAGGCGTCCGGGCAGATGGAGACGACGAGTCAGGCGGTCGAGCAGGCGCCGACCGCGGAGGGCGGCCAGCAGGCCGCCGCCGCGCGGCGCACGGTCGACGGCTACCTGCGCGCGTCCTTCCCGTGGTACGGCCTCGATGAGGCGTTCACGGGGCCGCGCTGGCTGATGCAGGTCGGCACGGCGGCCGACGGAACCGTGGCACACGGTTCGATCGGGCACGGTGACGAGCCCGTGGTACGCGCCGAGGTGACGGCGGAGGAGCGCGAGCGGTTCGCGGTCGTGGTGACGGTCGCCGCCCACCCCGTACGGCGCAGCGCGGACGGTACGGGGCTGCTGGAGGCCACCTCGGTCTCCTCGGCGGCCTGGCTCGCCGGGGTGGGGCTGCTGTCCTTCACCTGGCCCGGCCAGATGGACCACACCCTGCGCGACGACTGGCTGGACCAGCAGACCGAGACGGCGTGGGCGCTCGCCGACGACCTCGACGGGCCGGAGTGGTCCACGCTGTCCCTGCCGGTGGACGGCGTGCCCACACCGTTCCACTACCGGGAGTCGGAGTTCGGCTGGGTGCTGGCCGGGTCCACGGAGCAGGGGGTGCACGTGGGGGCGTACGGCAGGGGGATGAGCGCCTACGGGATCGGCTTCGCCGTGGTCAAGGACATCGAGCAGTACGCGTAGCTCCGCTCGGGGCGCCGGTTCGATGGTCGGCGCCCCTTCAACGGTGCGGGCTGCGCCCCTCGGGGCCTACGGCGCGCCCGCGTCAGAGCGTCAGAACTTGTTCCGCGGCGTGATCCCCAGCGACAGCCCCGCCAGGCCCCGCTGCCGTCCGCCCAGCTTGCCCGCGATGTCGCGCAGGGCCGAGCCCGCGGGGGAGTCGGGGTCGGTGAGGACGACCGGCTTGCCCTCGTCGCCGCCCTCGCGGAGGCGGACGTCGATCGGGATGGAGCCGAGGACGGGCACGTTGGCGCCGGTGGTGCGGGTGAGGCCCTCGGCGACCGCCTGGCCGCCGCCGGTGCCGAAGACGTCGACCATCTCGCCGCAGTGCGGGCACGGCAGCCCCGACATGTTCTCGACCACGCCGACGATCTTCTGGTGGGTCTGGACAGCGATGGAACCCGCCCGCTCCGCCACCTCGGCGGCGGCCTGCTGCGGGGTCGTCACGACCAGGATCTCGGCGTTCGGGACCAGCTGGGCCACGGAGATGGCGATGTCACCGGTGCCCGGCGGCAGGTCGAGCAGCAGGACGTCCAGGTCGCCCCAGTACACGTCCGCCAGGAACTGCTGGAGCGCCCGGTGCAGCATCGGACCGCGCCACACCACCGGCGTGTTGCCCGGCGTGAACATCCCGATGGAGATGACCTTCACGCCGTTCGCGGACGGCGGCATGATCATGTTCTCGACCTGGGTCGGCAGGCCGTCGGCGCCCAACATGCGCGGCACGGAGTGGCCGTAGATGTCGGCGTCGACGACACCGACCTTCAGGCCGTCCGCCGCCAGCGCCGCCGCCAGGTTCACCGTCACCGAGGACTTGCCGACGCCGCCCTTGCCGGACGCCACCGCGTACACACGGGTCAGCGAGCCCGGCTTGGCGAACGGGACCTCGCGCTCGGTCTGGCCGCCGCGCAGGGCGTTCGCCAGCTCCTTGCGCTGCTCGTCGCTCATCACGTCCAGGGTGACGTCGACCCGCGTGACCCCGTCGAGCCGCGAGACCGCGTCGGTCACGCGCTGGGTGATGGTGTCCCGCATGGGGCAGCCGGAGACCGTCAGGTACACGGTGACCGCGACCGCTCCGTCCGCGCCGATCTCCACCGATTTGACCATCCCGAGTTCGGTGATGGGTCGGTTGATCTCGGGGTCGTTCACCGTCGCCAGTGCCTCGCGCACCGCGTCTTCCGTAGCCATAGGGACGATGGTACGGCGCCCCGCGCGTGCCCCGAGAGTCCCGTCAGCGGTCGCGTACGTCACGCCCCGGTGACCGTTCCGCCGGGAATACGCGTTGCCCGGTATGTCCGTGGTGCCCGTCGTGGCCGTTGGCGCGTTCCTCCAGCTCCTTCATCACGTCCTGCAACTCGGAGCGGATCCAGTCCCGGGTGGCGACCTCGCCCAGCCCGATGCGCAGCGCGGCGATCTCCCGGGTCAGGTACTCGGTGTCGGCGATGGACCGCTCGTTCTGCTTGCGGTCCTGTTCCAGGTTGACCCGGTCGCGGTCGTCCTGCCGGTTCTGCGCCAGCAGGATCAGCGGGGCCGCGTAGGACGCCTGGAGGGACAGCGCCAGGGTCAGGAAGATGAACGGGTACTCGTCGAAGCGCGCGCCGGGCGGGGCGACGATGTTGTACAGCACCCAGGCGATGATGACGACCGTCATCCCGACCAGGAACCGCCCGGTGCCGATGAACCGGGCGATGCGCTCCGACAGCCGCCCGAACGCCTCCGGGTCCCACTCGGGGAGCAGCCGCCGGCGCGGCGGGCGCGGCTGGTCGAGGCGGGGCCGCCCGCGGGCGGTCGCGGTGGCCCCGGCCGGGGCGCGCTCGCGGCCGGGGTCGCGCTCAGGAGCCACCGGCGCCCACCCCCTCGTCCAGGTGGAACTCCGTCTCCCGCCAGTCCTCGGGCAGCATGTGGTCCAGTACGTCGTCCACGGTCACCACGCCGAGCAGCGACCCCGACTCGTCCACGACGGGCGCCGCGACCATGTCGTACGCCGCGAAGAACCCGGCGACGAGCGGCAGCTCCGCGTCCGGGGCGAGCGGCTGGAGGTCGTCGTCGATGACCGAGCTGACCAGGGTGTACGGCGGGTCGCGCAGCAGCCGCTGGAAGTGCACGGTGCCGAGGTACTTGCCGGTCGGGGTCTCGTCGGGCGGGCGGCAGACGTACACCTGGGCGGCGAGGGCGGGGGAGAGGTCGCGGTTGCGGACCCGGGCGAGGGCGTCGGCGATGGTGGCGTCCGGCCGCAGCACGATCGGCTCGGTCGTCATCAGCCCGCCCGCGGTGTGCTCCTCGTACGCCATCAGCCGCCGCATGTCGGCCGCGTCGGCGGGCTGCATCAGGCTCAGCAGCCGCTCCTGGTCGTCGGTGGGAAGCTCGGCGAGCAGGTCGGCCGCGTCGTCGGGGTCCATGGCCTCCAGGACGTCCGCGGCGCGCTCCTCCTTCAGCTTGCCGAGGATCTCGATCTGGTCGTCCTCCGGCAGCTCTTCGAGCACGTCGGCCAGACGGTCGTCGTCGAGGGCGGCGGCGACCTCGGCGCGGCGTTTGGGGGAGAGGTGGTGCAGGACGTTCGCGAGGTCGGCGGGGCGGAGCTGTTCGAAGGTGGCGAGCAGGCTCTCGGCGCCCTGCCCGTGCTCCTCCAGCGAGAAGCCGCTGACCGCCGACCACTCGACGGTGAGCGTCTCGCCCCTGGCGCGGCGGAAGGCGCCGCCCTTCCTGCCCTTGCGGACGAAGACGCGGTCGATCTCCCAGTCCCGGCGCGCGGGCAGCTGCTGCACCGACAGGTCGAGGACGGTGACCTCCTCGTCGGTCTCGACGAGCCGCACCCGCCGGTCCAGCAGCTCCCCGAAGACGAGGCGCTCGGTGGGGCGCTGCTCGAAGCGCCGGACGTTGAGCACGCCGGTGGTGATGACCTGGCCGGACTCGATGCCGGTCACCCGCGTCATGGGCAGGAAGATCCGGCGCCGGGTGGCGAGTTCGACGACCAGTCCGAGCACCCGCGGCGGACGCCGTCCGACGCGCAGCATGACGACGAGGTCGCGGACCCGGCCCACCTGGTCGCCGTTGGGATCGAAGACGGGGATCGCGGCGAGGTGGGAGACGAAGATCCGAGGGGCGCCCGCTGCCATGTGCCGCGCCTCCTTCTCCTGGCGAATCGCTGACGTGTTCCTGGCGTGCCTTCCGCCTACTCCCCTTTTTCCTCTTTGTCCCGCTCGCGTGGGCTTCAGGCTAGCCCGTCCCGATCGGCCCCGCCTCGGTGAGCGGTCCGGACGGACTGGCTCCGGCTTCCGCGCGGGGCACCGGTACGCTGCGTACGCCGCTGAACGAGACGTCGGAAAGGCAGCCTCACCTGTGACCGCGATGCCCCAGGTCCGTCACCGCAGCCGTACCGCCCTGACCGGCGGGATGTGCGCACTGGCCGTCGCGGGCACGCTGCTGACGGGGTGCGGTGACAAGGACCCGGACGCGGGCACGAACGGGGTGGGCAAGCTGCCCCCCGAGAAGATCCAGGCCAAGACCCTCGCCGCCGCCGGTTCCGTGGACGCCGTGCACCTGGCCGGGACGGTCGTGGCCAGCGGGCGCACGTACGAGCTGGACATGCGCCTGAAGCCGGACGGCGGCACCGGCTCGGTCACCGCGCAGGGGGCCACCTTCCGGCTGCTGCGGGTGGGTGACCAGCTGTTCCTGATGGCCGACGCGGACTTCTGGAACAGCGAGAACGGCGAGAACGGCGAGAAGGGCAAGGGCGGCGACGGCAAGGGCGACGCGGACGACGCCGCCACGGGGGAGAAGCTCGACGGCAAGTACGTGAAGGTGCCCGAGAAGGACCCGTCGTACCAGCGGTTCAGCACGTTCACCGACAAGGACGTGCTCCTGGACAGCCTGCTGACCCTGCACGGCGCCCTGGCGACCGACGGTCACCACGAGCAGTCCGGTGTCCGCACCATCCGCATCACGGGCGACCAGGGCTCCGGCGGCACCCTCGACGTCTCCCTGGAGGGCAGGCCGTACCCGCTGCGCCTGGTCCGCGGCGGCGACGCGGGCACCCTGAGCTTCTCCGAGTGGGGCAAGGACTTCGCCCTCAAGGAGCCCACGAAGGACGAGACGGTCGACTACGGCCAACAGCTCCCGACGTCCTGAGAGCGCGGCCCGGAGCGCGGCCTAGGACTGCTTCCCGCGGCGCTTCAGCAGCAGCCGCGGCAGCCCGGCCGGAACCGGCCGCCGGGTCGTCGCCGGGCTCGGCAGCGGCGCCTCGGCCAGCGAACCGTCCGGCAGGGGCGCGGTGCCGCCGGTCGGCTCCAGCCGCAGCACCCGGCACTCACGCCGCCAGCGGTCGGGCATCGCCTCGCCGTCCGGGGCGTTGAGGCGCTTGCCCTTCAGGTCGGCGACCGCCGCGGTCCACGCCTCCGAACCCGGCGCCAGCTCCACGACCCGCGCCGTCCAGCTGACGAGCCGTCCGCCCTTGTCCTTGCTGCGGACGGTCACCTCGGCGTCGGCGCCGTCGGTCAGCCCCGGCAGCGGCTGCTCGCCCGGTCCGTCGCCGACCACACAGGCCGCGCCCTCGTGCCACACGTGCCACAGCCCCCGGGCGGCGGGCGCGCCGGCGCCCCGCACCCAGACCAGGCCGGACTTCTTGGTGGCCTCCTCCACGAGCGCCCGCTCCAGCAGCTGTCCAGTCATGAGCCCAGCCTAGAACCCCTACAGCCAGCCGTTGCGCTTCAGGGTGCGGTGGATGCCGACGCAGATCACCGCCGTGACCCCGAGGACCAGCGGATAGCCGTACCGCCAGCCCAGTTCGGGCATGTGCTCGAAGTTCATGCCGTACACCCCGCAGACCATCGTGGGTACGGCGATGATGGCCGCCCATGAGGTGATCTTCCGCATGTCCTCGTTCTGGGCGACGGACGCCTGGGCGAGGTTGGCCTGGAGGATGGAGTTGAGCAGCTCGTCGAAGGCGGTGACCTGCTCCTGCACCCGGGCGAGGTGGTCGGCGACGTCCCGGAAGTACTTCTGGATGTCGGGGTCGACCAGCCGCATCGGCCGCTCGCTCAGCAGCTGCATGGGCCGCAGCAGCGGCGCCACCGCCCGCTTGAACTCCAGCACCTCACGCTTGAGCTGGTAGATCTGCCCGGCGTCGGAGCCGCGCGGGGTGCCCTTGCGGCCCGGCGAGAAGACCTCCGTCTCGACCTCGTCGATGTCGTCCTGGAGGGCGTCGGCGACCGCGATGTACCCGTCGGTGACATGGTCGGCGATGGCGTGCAGCACCGCCGAGGGGCCCTTCTCCAGCAGCTCCGGGTCGTCCTGGAGCCGGTGCCGCAGCGCGCGCAGCGAGCCCTGCCCGCCGTGCCGGACGGTGATGAAGAAGTCCCGCCCGGTGAAGCACATGACCTCGCCGGTGGCGACGACCTCGCTGCTGGCGGTCAACTCGTCGTGCTCGACGTAGTGGACGGTCTTGAAGACGGTGAACAGGGAGTCGTCGTACCGCTCCAGCTTGGGCCGCTGGTGCGCCTGGACGGCGTCCTCCACGGCCAGCGGGTGCAGCCCGAACTCGCTGGCGATGTCGGCGAATTCGGCCTCGGTCGGCTCGTGCAGCCCGATCCAGGCGAACCCCCCGTCGCGGCGCACCTGACGCATCGCCTCCTGCGGCGTCAGCGGCCTGGCGGACTCCAGCCGGGCCCCGTCGCGGTAGACGGCGCAGTCCACGACGGCCGAGGGGCTCGCGGGGTCGCGGGTGGAGTCGTACTCGCCCGTGTCCTGGCGCGGCGCGGGACGGGAGGGACGGACCACGGCACGCAGGTCGCGGATCATCGACATGGCGGGCTCCTTCGCGGGCGAGCAACGCAAGGTCGCCTCGACGGGTGGAACTGCCCGGAATGGGGACGTCCTGACTTCGGGATGTTTGGCACGTCCACAAAGCGGGGAGCACCGCACCGTCACGGTGGCGAGCTTCGCTGCTGACTGAGATCAGGCAGATCAGGCAAGACTCAAGACTCAAGCAAGGCGAGACGAAGTGCTCTTCCGGAGCGAAGGCGAGCGGAGAGCCGCGAGAGGCGGGAAGGCCGGGGCAGCGAGAGCAGCTGGGTTCAGCAGCCGGAAGAACGAGTGGTACTACCAGGTCGACTTCGATCCATGACAGCCCCACCTCCTCCGGCCGGTCCCTCGTAAGGGAGTTCCTTCGGCGTCGGGCTGATGCGCGACGCTGCCGCGTGCTGCCCGACCACCGGCCAAGAGTATCAGCCGACAGAAGTGTCAAGACGCTGCTTTGCCCGGTGCTGACGAGATCTATGCTCGCCGCATGACTGATGTTCTTCCCCTCGTCGAGGCCCGGTTGCGCACCGCGCTCGGCGAACCGGACGCCCGCGCCGCGGTCACCTTCCTCGGTACGGACCGTGTCGAGGTCCTGCGGTTCCAGGAGGGGGACGTCGTCCGCTACGCCACGCTCGGCATGTCCGCGCAGCCCATGGCCGACCCCACGGCGGTGCTCGCCGACCCGGTCCGGGGGCCGCGCGCCGAGCTGCTGCTGTCGGTGCGCGGTGGGCGCGCCGACACCGACAAGGTGCTCCGCCCGCTCGCCGTACTGGCCGCGTCCCCGCAGGTCGAGGGGGTCGTGGTGGCCCCTGGTGCCTCCCTGGACGTGGGTGAACCGCTGTGGCCCGGCGCCCCGTTCACCTCGGTGCTGGTCGCCGAGCCGGGCGGCCTGGTCGAGGACCTGGAGCTGGACGAGCCGCTGGACCCCGTGCGCTTCCTGCCGTTGCTGCCGATGACGCCCAACGAGGCCGCCTGGAAGCGGGTGCACGGCGCGGCGGCCCTCCAGGAGCGCTGGCTGACCCACGGCACGGACCTGCGCGACCCCGCCCGCGGGTCCGTACCGCTGGAGTGACCCGTCTCACGGACGGGCGTGCGGCGGCGGTCAGTTGGCGAAGACGCCGACCCCGTCCTCGGCCGCGTGCCGCGTCCGGAGCCGCTCCGCCTCCGTGCCGAGCGCCCGCCGGCGTACGACGACGAGCGCGCCGAGCACGGCGGTGACGGCGCCCAGGAACGGGACGCGCGCGTCGGTCCACTCCTCGATCTCCGGCGCGAAGCAGGGCGCCGCGGCCGCGGCGAACCAGCGCACGAAGCTGTAGCCCGCGCTCGCCACCGGGCGCGGCGCGTCCGGCACGCCGAGCGCCGGTTCCGTGTGGGGAGACCCGGCTGGCGGTGACGGCGAGGCCGGTGGCGATGGACGGCAGGATCGGGTCGACGAGTCCGGTGCCCGTGAAGGCGACGACGGACGCGCCCGCCGCCGCCCAGACGGCCTTCGGCTGCCGCAGGACGCCGCCCGCTCCCGCGTCGACGGGGTCCATGTGTGCTCCCGTCCAGACCGGTGGTGCGTGCACCTACTAAGTTGGCTCGGCTAATTAATGCAACAGGCACGCATGTCCTTCGCGGACACGCAGCGGAGACGTTCCCTCCGGACGGGTGATCGTCCTTGACGTGGCGGGGCGCGGGTAGGACCGTGGGGCCCTATGAGGGGCGAACCCAGTTGCCCGAAGTGTGGTGGCCGGGTCAGGGCTCCCGGCCTCTTCGCCGATTCCTGGCACTGCGATGCCCATGGCACGGTGTATCCGGTGCAGCCCGTGATCCCGCCCAGCGTCGAGGCCCTCGGCGTCGTCGTGCACCGCACGCGGGTACCCGTGTGGATGCCGTGGCCGCTGCCGGTCGGCTGGCTGCACACCGGCGTGGCCAGCGCGGGCGACGACCGCAGCGGGGGACGTGCCTCGGCGGTGGCCTGCACCGGACCCGGACCGCTGGGCGGCGTGGGTGAGCTGATCCTGGTCGCCGAGGAACTCGGCGTCGGCCTCGGCGCCCGCTACGCGGGCCTGGACGGCCCGGACCCGGGGCCGTACATGGACGTCGGGAAACCCGCCCAGGCCAAGGTCCTCGCCGCCGGCCGCCCCACCCCGCTCTGGCTGGTCTCCGGCACCCCCGGCGACCGTGCCGTGTTCGCGGGCGAGGCGCTCGGGATGTGGCTGTGGGCGGTCGTCTGGCCCGAGCAGTCCGGGCTGCTGATGTACGACGAACTGGTGCTGACGGACCTGCGGGACGCGGGCGCGGAGGTCGAGCTGGTGCCCTGCGGGGCGTTGTCGCCGCGCTTGCTCGAGCCGTAGGGCGCCTACGCGGTGGGGTGGCCCGTGTGGCTGCGCGGGCGCGGGACCCGTCGTGGCGGGGCGCGCGGTTCCCCGCGTCCCCGTCCGTCGTCATCTCGGCGTCGGTAGGGGGTGAACGTCGGGTTCGGGTGTGACAAGGGGGGTTGGGGAACCGTTAGTATCAGATGTCCTCGTCTGTTCCGTCACCGCTTGGAGTCCGCGTCGTGCGCATCGACCTGCACACCCACTCCAACGCATCCGACGGTACGGACAGCCCCGCCGAGCTGGTGCGGGGCGCCGCCGCGGCCGGGCTCGACGTCGTCGCGCTGACCGACCACGACACCACCCGGGGGTACGCCGAGGCGGTCGCCGCGCTGCCCGAGGGGCTCACCCTCGTCACCGGGGCCGAGCTGTCCTGCCGGGTCGGCGGCGTCGGTATGCACCTGCTCGCCTACCTCTTCGACGCCGAGGAACCCGCGCTGCTCGCCGAGCGCGAGCTGGTGCGCGACGACCGCACCCCACGGGCCAAGGGCATGATCGCCAAGCTGAACGCGCTGGGCGTGCCGGTCACCTGGGAGCAGGTCGCGCGGATCGCGGGCGACGGCTCGGTCGGACGGCCGCACGTGGCGTCCGCGCTGGTCGAGCTGGGTGTCGTACCGACGGTCGGCGACGCCTTCACCGAGCAGTGGCTGGCCGACGGCGGCCGGGCCTACGTGGAGAAGCACGAGACGGACCCGTTCGAGGCGATCCGGCTGGTCAGGGGCGCGGGCGGCGTGACCGTCTTCGCGCACCCGGGCGCCGCCAAGCGCGGGCGGACCGTCCCGGAGTCCACGATCGCCGAGCTGGCCGCCGCGGGCCTCGACGGCATCGAGGTCGACCACATGGACCACGACCTCGACACCAGGGCGCGGCTGCGCGGGCTGGCGAAGGAGCTGGGACTGCTCGTCACCGGCTCCAGCGACTACCACGGCAGCCGCAAGACCTGTGTGCTCGGCGAGTACACCACGGACCCCGAGGTCTACGGCGAGATCACCCGGCGGGCGACGGGGGCGTTCCCGGTGCCCGGGACCGGCGGGGCGGCCTGAGCCCCGTAGCTCCCGTTCTGTCCTCCTGATCTCCTCGCCCTCTTCCACCGCAAGGCCAGTGCTCACCCCATGTTCGACGTCGCCGTGTTCGGCTCCCTGTTCCTGACCCTTTTCGTCATCATGGATCCCCCTGGGATCACCCCGATCTTCCTCGGTCTGACCGCGGGGCGGCCCGCCAAGGTCCAGAAGCGGATGGCCTTCCAGGCCGTCTGCGTCGCCGCCGGTGTGATCGCCGTCTTCGGCCTGGTCGGCCATCAGATCCTCGACTACCTGCACGTCAGCGTGGACGCCCTGATGATCGCGGGCGGGCTGCTGCTCCTGCTGATCGCCCTTGACCTGCTCACCGGCAAGAACGACGAGCCGAAGGCGACCAAGGACGTCAACGTGGCGCTCGTACCGCTGGGGATGCCGCTGCTGGCGGGGCCGGGGGCGATCGTGTCGGTCATCCTGGCCGTGCAGAAGGCGGACAGTGCCGGGTCGCAGGTGTCCGTGTGGGCCGCGATCCTCGCCATCCACGTCGTGCTGTGGCTGGTGATGCGTTACTCGCTGCTGGTCATCCGGGTCATCAAGGACGGCGGGGTGGTGCTGGTGACCCGGCTGGCGGGGATGATGCTGTCGGCGATCGCCGTGCAGCAGATCATCAACGGGGTCACCCAGGTGGTCCAGGGGGCCTGAGGTGTCCTACGACGCCGTGGGGTCGGCGGGGCGGATCCACAGCCGCTGGCCTATCGCGGCGGCCTGCTGAACGATCCGGTTGACGGAGGCGGCGTCCACGACGGTGGTGTCCACGGGTGTGCCGTCGACGTCGTCCAGTCGCATGATCTCGAAGCGCATGACTTCTCCCTTCGTCCGGTCTGTGTTGCTCACTTACGTAGGTAACTCTTCGGTTGTTACAAACATTCCCTACGCTAAAGAAATTTTTCGAACGGCTAATTACTGACCGGTAAGTGTCTGTACGCATGATCGATTGAGGACCGATCGGGACCGGTTGTGTTCATAGCGTGACCGCCGGGACAATAGAGGTGATGAACGATGACCTCGCGGCCCTGAACGCCCGTATCGACCGCACCAACGAGCTACTGGGACGGATGCTCGCCGAGGTGGCGAAGACCCCGTCCACCCATGCGATCTTCGTCGACGCCGGGTACCTCTACGCGGCCGCGGGCCGTCTCGTCGCCGGGACGGAGGACCGCCGCGCCTTCGACCTGGACGCCGAGGGCCTGATCGACGCCCTGATCGACCGGGCCCGCACGATCTTCGCCGACAGCAGGCTGCTCCGCGTCTACTGGTACGACGGCGCCCGGCGCCGCATCCACACCGCCGAGCAGCAGACCATCGCCGAACTGCCCGACGTGAAGGTCCGCCTCGGCAACCTCAACGCCAACAACCAGCAGAAGGGCGTCGACTCCCTCATCCGCACCGACCTGGAGTCCCTCGCCCGGCACCGCGCCATCAGCGACGCGGCCCTGCTCGGCGGCGACGAGGACCTGGTGTCCGCGGTCGAGGCGGCGCAGGGGTACGGCGCCCGGGTCCACCTGTGGGGCATCGAGGCGCCGGAGGGCCGAAACCAGGCGGAGCCGCTGCTGTGGGAGGTCGACAGCCAGCGCACCCTCGACCTCGACTTCTTCAAGCCGTACGTCTCCCGGCGCACCGTCCAGGCCTACGAGGCCGGTGCCGCCCGGCCCGCCCGGGAGGACGTCCGCTTCGTGGGCGCCCAGATCGCCGCCAAGTGGCTGGCCGACCGGGGCCGCGAGGCGCTGGTGGAGCTGCTGCCGGGCCACCCCTACCTCCCCGGGCCCGTCGACCAGGACCTCCTGGTGGAGGCGGAGGGAATGCTCCAGTACTCGCTGCGCGGCCAGGCGGACCTCCGGCGGGCGCTGCGGGACGGGTTCTGGGAGCACCTCCAGACGCAGTACTGACCGGTCCCGGGTACGCGGTTCCCTAGCCGGTGACGGCGTCCCAGAAGTCGGCGACGGCCGCGGCGGTCGGCAACGGCTGGTCCACGTTCGGGGAGTGCTCGGCGCCCGGGACGACCGTGCGGCGGGCGCGCAGCCGTACCGCCATGTCGTCCAGGAGCGGCAGCGGCCAGGTGTCGTCCCGCTCGCCCGACAGGACGTGGAACGGCAGCGGCACCGCCGCCAGGTCGTCGACGAGGTCCGGCTCGGTGCACAACTGGCGCCCGGTCGCGAGGAGTTGGGCGGGCTTGTGGCCCAGCCAGCGGCGGCGCAGATGGTCGGTGCCGCCGAGGCCGCGGGCGGGACCGCCGACCTCCTCGGGCGGGCCCATGGCCTGGATGGCCTCCCACACCTGTGCCATCGACAGCCCGGCGAGCGCGTCGTGCAGCAGCCTCACCCGCTGCCGCTGGGACTCGGAGATCCGCGCCGGACCGGAGGACACCAGCGTCAGCGAACGGAACGGCGCGTGGTCGAGCAGGACCGCCGCCCGGGCGATCTGACCGCCGAGGGAATGCCCGAGCAGGTGCAGCGGGGCGCCGTCGAGGGCCGGTGCCAGGGCCGCCGCCTGGGCGAGCACGTCCCGGGCCAGCTCGCGCCGCAGGTACGCCGTCTCGTCGTCCGCGGGACCGTCCGACTCGAACTGGCCCCGGCCGTCCACGGCCACCGTCCGGTAGCCGCGCGCCGCGAGCGGCTCGTGCACGAGGTGGAAGTCCTCCTTGCTGCCGGTGAACCCGGGCAGCAGCAGCGCGACCCCGCGGGGTTCGGCGTCGGGCGCCGCCGGGTGGTCCACGACGGCGAACTCGCCGCGGTCGGTGGCGAGCGCGTGGGCGCGGGCGGCGGGCGGCGGGGCGAAGGGGGAGGAAGGCGAGGGGGAGGGAGCGGTCACGGGGTGAGGGTACGCCGATGGCCCGGTCCCCAGACGAGCTGGGGCCGGGCCATCGGACGCGCGCGTACGCCGGTCAGGCGTCCGTGGACTCCACGGCGACCGCGGCCTTGCGGGTGCGGCGGGCCCTCGGCTTGGCCTCGGCTTCCGCCTCCGGTGCGGCGGCCTCGGCCGTCTTGCGGGTGCGGGTCCGCTTCGGCTTGGCCTCGGCGGCTTCCGTCTCCTCCCCGGCGGCCTGGGCCGGGATGTCGGCGGACGCCGTGGCCTTCTGGGCGGCGGTCTTGCGGGTGCGGCGGGGCTTGGGCTCCTCCGTCGCCTCGGTCGCCTCCGGGGCCGCGGCGGCGGCGGCCTTCTTGCGGGTGCGGCGCGGCTTGGCGTCGGTGCCTTCGGCGGTGTCGGCGGCGGCTTCGGCGGTCGCGGTGGCCGCGGCGGCCTTGCGGGTGCGCTTCGGCTTGGCCTCGGCGACCGTCTCGGCGGCTTCGGCGGTCCCGGTCGCCGTCGCCGCCTCGGGGGCCACCGCGGTCTTGCGGGTGCGGCGGCGGGGCTTGGGCTCCTCCGCGACGTCCGCGACGTCCGCGGCCTCCGTCGCCTCCGGGGCCGCGGCGGCGGTGGCCTTCTTGCGGGTGCGGCGCGGCTTGGCGTCGGTGCCTTCGGCGGTGTCGACGGCGGCTTCGGCGGTCGCGGCGGTCGCGGCGGCCTTGCGGGTGCGCTTCGGCTTGGCCTCGACGGCCTCGGGCTCCGCCGTGACCGTGGCCTGCGCCGGGATCTCGACGGTGGCCGGGGCGGCGGGCTCGACGGCCTCCGCGGTCTTGCGGGTACGGCGGCGGCGCGGCTTGGCGGCGGTCTCCTCCACGTCGTCCGGCACGGTCGCGACCGGGGTCTCGGGCTGGACCTCCAGGACGGCCGGGCCCTCCGCCCGCGACACGGCGGTCTCGGCAGCGGTGGCCGCCGGGACGGCCTCCGAGAGCGCCCCGCCGCGGGTACGGCGACGGCGGCGCGGGGTGCGCGGCGCCGGGACGGTCTCCGCCTCGGGGGCGTCGACGGCGTCCGGGGACTGCGCGGCCGCCGGCGTCGCGGTGGCGGTGGCGTCGACGGGGGCTCCGCCGCGCATCCGGCGGCGGCGCCGCGGCGTACGGGAGGACCGGTCGCCGTCGCCCGCGGCCGGGGCGGCGTCACCGGAGCGCTCACGCCTGCCGGAGCGGCCGTCGGCGGGGCGGGAGTCGCCACGGTGGCCACCCCGGCGCGCGTTGCGTGCGCCCGGCTCGCCCAGGTCCTCCAGCTCCTCCGCCGCCAGCCCGGCACGGGTGCGCTCGGCGCGCGGCAGGACGCCCTTCGTGCCCTGCGGGATGCCCAGCTCGTCGAAGAGGTGCGCGGAGGTGGAGTACGTCTCCGGCGGGTCGTTGAAGTCCAGGCCCAGGGCCTTGTTGATCAGCTGCCAGCGGGGGATGTCGTCCCAGTCGACCAGGGTGATCGCCGTACCCTTGTTGCCCGCGCGCCCGGTGCGGCCGACACGGTGCAGGTACGTCTTCTCCTCTTCCGGCGTCTGGTAGTTGATGACGTGGGTGACGCCTTCGACGTCGATGCCGCGGGCGGCGACGTCGGTGCAGACCAGCACGTCGACCTTGCCGTTGCGGAAGGCGCGCAGCGCCTGCTCGCGGGCGCCCTGGCCGAGGTCGCCGTGGACCGCGCCGGCGGCGAAACCGCGGCGCTGGAGCTGGTCGGCGATGTCGGCGGCGGTCCGCTTGGTGCGGCAGAAGATCATCGCCAGTCCGCGGCTCTCGGCCTGCAGGATGCGGGCGACCATCTCCGGCTTGTCCATGGAGTGCGCGCGGTAGATGTGCTGCTTGATGTTGGCGACCGTGGCACCCTCGTCGTCCGGCGCGGTGGCGCGGATGTGGGTCGGCTGCGACATGTAGCGGCGGGCCAGGCCGATGACCGCGCCCGGCATGGTCGCCGAGAACAGCATGGTCTGGCGCTTGGCCGGGAGCATGTTGATGATCTTCTCGACGTCGGGCAGGAAGCCCAGGTCGAGCATCTCGTCGGCCTCGTCGAGGACCAGGCACCGCACGTGCTTGAGGTCGAGCTTCCGCTGCCCGGCCAGGTCGAGCAGTCGGCCCGGGGTGCCCACGACGACGTCGACGCCCTGCTTGAGGGCCTCGACCTGGGGCTCGTAGGCCCGGCCGCCGTAGATCGCGAGGACCCGGACGTTGCGCACCTTGCCCGCGGTGAGCAGGTCGTTGGTGACCTGGGTGCACAGCTCGCGGGTGGGCACGACGACGAGCGCCTGGGGGGCGTCGGTGAGGTCCTCGGGGCGGGCGCGGCCCGCCTCCACGTCGGCGGGGACGGTGACGCGTTCGAGGAGCGGGAGGCCGAAGCCGAGCGTCTTGCCGGTGCCGGTCTTGGCCTGGCCGATGACGTCCGTGCCCGAGAGGGCCACGGGGAGCGTCATCTCCTGGATGGGGAAGGGGGTGGTGATGCCGACGGCGTCAAGGGCCTCGGCGGTCTCGGGGAGGATTCCGAGCTGTCGAAACGTCGTAGTCAGGGTGCTGCCTCTTCTGTGTGCGCGGTGCGAGGCGAGCGCGGGGGTCGTGTCAGACCGTGCCGGGGGACGTCGGCCGCCTTACGGCAGCCGTAGAGCACGGGACCTCTGCCGACGCTCTAGCACTCGTACCGCTGAGGGTTCCCTCCGATCGTCGTACGCACAGTGGCGTACGGTCAGGGAGGGCTGTCGGGTCGGAGCCGATCGGGCCACCGACCGGGCATCCTCATACGTACCGCCTGTCGAGGTACGTCGAGATACGGCGGCGTACTCAGCAGGCGCATTACCACCATACCCCGGAATCGCGCATATGCGATGGCCGATTCGGTCATGTAGTGGTCGTCACATCGGCCCGGGTCGTCGTTGTCACAGTGACTGACCAGGGCCTTCCGGGCCGCCGCGAGCGGACTATTGTGCGCTTCATGACCAGCTCTGACAAGCCTGACAAGGCCGCCGAGACCGCTGAGAACACGACGGCCACCGGTACGTCCCCCGCCCCCGACGCACGGTCCGAGCACACCGGCGTCGCCGCCCAGGACTGGGCCGCCGCCGCCGCCGATCCGCAGTACCGGGCCGCGGTCGTGGATCTGCTCGGGGCGCTCGCGTACGGCGAACTGGCGGCGTTCGAGCGGCTGGCGGAGGACGCCAAGCTGGCGCCTACCCTCGCGGACAAGGCGGAGCTGGCGAAGATGGCGTCGGCGGAGTTCCACCACTTCGAGCGGTTGCGGGACCGGCTCACCGAGATCGGGGAGGAGCCGACCGGCGCGATGGAGCCCTTCGTGGCCGCGCTCGACGGCTTCCACAAGCAGACGGCGCCCTCGGACTGGCTGGAGGGGCTCGTCAAGGCGTACGTCGGCGACTCGATCGCCAGCGACTTCTACCGGGAGGTCGCGGCCCGCCTCGACTCCGACACCCGGGGCCTGGTGCTCGCCGTCCTCGACGACACCGGGCACGCCACCTTCGCCGTGGAGAAGGTGCGCGCGGCGATCGACGCCGACCCGCGCGTGGGCGGGCGGCTCGCGCTGTGGGCGCGGCGGCTGATGGGCGAGGCGCTGTCGCAGTCGCAGCGGGTGGTGGCCGACCGGGACGCGCTGTCGACGATGCTGGTGGGCGGGGTCGCGGACGGCTTCGACCTCGCGGAGGTCGGCAGGATGTTCTCCCGGATCACGGAGGCCCACACCAAGCGGATGGCGGCGCTGGGACTGGCTGCCTGAGGTCCTTCGGGCCCCCTGGTCAGCGGCCGGGGTTCCGCCGCCGGTGCCGTCCGCGCCGCGCCCGGCGGTGGTTCAGGCGGTCGCCGAGCGGCGGCGCAGTCTGCCCGCGGGGCGCAGCAGCAGGGACAGGGACGCGGCGGACAGGACCGCCGCGCCGACGAGCACCGTCAGGAAGCCCCCGGCGTCGACGGCGCCGTGCGTCACGAACGCGCCGATCAGGGCCCCGGCGACACCGGTGGACAGGACCAGGGGACGGGCGGGCAGCCGGTGCGGCAGACGGTGGGCTGCGGCCCACGCGAGTGCCAGGCCGAGGATCGCGGAGCTGATCGCTACCAAGAGCATGTCGGGGTCCTCCCACGCGGCCGTCCTGCCTTAACGGTCGTAGCCCGTCTTACCCCTGACCTGCGGAACGCAATCATCTTCTGTGGAGGACCTGTGCACGGCCTGTGACCGCGGGCGGGCGGGTCCCCGGGTCCGTGAGCGCGCCTGTGCGCGACGAAGGGCGGGGTCCGGCGGCCTGTGCTGGCCGCCGGACCCCGCCCTTCACCGAGCAGTGCGCCTAGAGCGCGCCGAAGCCCACCTTGCGGGGGGCCGGCTCGCCGATCTCCACGTAGGCGAGCCGGTCGGCCGGGACAAGGAGCTTGCGGCCGTGCTCGTCCACGAGGCTCAGCAGCTGCGCCTTCCCGGCGAGCGCCTCGGCCACGACCTGCTCGACCTCCTCGGCGCTCTGACCGCTCTCCAGAACGATCTCGCGGGGCGCGTGCTGCACGCCGATCTTGACCTCCACGGCTATGTCCCTCCGACGGTCAGTGAAGTGCGCGGACCTCCGCGCCGTACGTTGCACACATTAGCCCGGTGAGGGGACGCGTACGCTCCGCGCGAGAACGCTACGAGTGAACAGCGCGCGGGAACAAAGCCGCGCCCTTCTCCCAGGCGCCCCCGGGGGCTCAGGGCTGCGGCTGGTCCGTGCCGTGCAGCGGGAAGCCCGCGATGCCCCGCCACGCGAGCGAGGCCAGCAACTGGACCGCCTCGTCGCGCGGGACGCTGCGGTCGCTGTGCAGCCAGGAACGGGCCACCACCTGGGCGAGACCGCCGAGACCGGAGGCCAGCAGCATCGACTCGGCGCGCGACAGGCCGGTGTCCTCGGCGATGACGTCGCAGATGGCCTCCGCGCACTCGGTGGTGACCTTGTCGACGCGCTCGCGCACGGCGGGCTCGTTCGTCAGGTCGGACTCGAAGACCAGACGGAAGGCGCCGCCGTCGTCCTCGACGTACGCGAAATAGGCGTCCATGGTCGCCCGGACGCGCTGCTTGTTGTCGGTCGTCGACGCCAGCGCGTGCCGTACCGACTGGATCAGTGACTCGCAGTGCTGGTCCAGCAGGGCGAGGTACAGGTCGAGCTTGCCGGGGAAGTGCTGGTAGAGCACCGGCTTGCTGACGCCCGCGCGCTCGGCGATGTCGTCCATCGCGGCCGCGTGGTAGCCCTGCGCCACGAAGACCTCCTGGGCGGCGCCCAGCAGCTGGTTCCGGCGGGCACGGCGCGGCAGGCGCGTACCTCGCGGGCGTGCCGCCTCTGTCTGCTCGATGGCTGTCACGCCGCCTCCCAAGATCGTCCACATGCGGTGTGCGCCGCGCCGCCATCGTACTTTTCGGTAACCGTGCTGTGCGCGGTGCGCAGGCAGAATTTCACGGACCGGACGACAGCGAGGGTCGTACCAAGGGCTGTGAACAGGTGCGAAGCGGGCAAAAGCGCTCCTCGTCCGTGTTCGGTTCCTGTTCGGATTCCCGGGTCAGCGGTAGTCGTCCTCGTCCAGCGGGACGACCCGGGCCTGCTCCGCGAGATCGGCCTCGTTGGCCCGCGCGGGGTCGACGCCGGTCAGGGGGTCGTCCCGGTCGGGGGCGACGTTCTTCTGCTGCTCGGCCGCGTCCGGCTCGGGCGCCTCGACGTCGAAGTCCGGCTGCTCCTGTGCGTCGTCGTCCTCGAACGTCTCGGGATCGCTGGGGTCGATGGCCATGGTGGGGCTCCCTTCCTGCTTGTCTGACGTCCCCGTCCTACCTGACGTCTCCGAAGGATGCGGGGGCCACATGCGGGTGCCCTCTGTACGAGCCTAGGAGACACCCGTTCCGGACGCTATGCGATCCGCGCACGGGACGTCACACGGTGCGCATCCGAGGGGGCGGCCACCCGCGTGCGCCGTGTGACGCCCCGCGACGGTCCGTGGCACTTGTGAGGCCGAACACACGAACCAGTACGTGATCGTCTCGTAACATTGCCGCATGTCTTCGACCGAGCTGCCGTCCGTGCCGCCCGCAAACGTCCTGCCGAAGGTGGCGCCCGTCAGGGTCGCGGACGGCGAGCGGCTGAGGTCGGTGGGGCTGCCCGGCATCACGCTGACGGTCCGTTCGAGACCACCCGCGCGTGAGGGCCTGCCCCCCGCGCTGTACGTCCACGGCCTCGGCGGTTCCTCGCAGAACTGGTCGGCGCTGATGCCGCTGCTGGACGACGTCGTGCAGAGCGAGGCCGTCGACCTGCCCGGCTTCGGCGACTCCCCGCCGCCTGACGACGGCGACTACTCCGTCACCGCACACGCGCGTGCGGTCATCCGCTACCTCGACGCCGCCGGCCGCGGACCCGTTCATCTCTTCGGCAACTCCCTCGGCGGTGCCATCACCACCCGTGTCGCCGCCGCACGGCCCGACCTCGTCCGTACGCTGACCCTCGTGTCACCCGCCCTGCCCGAGATCCGCGTCCAGCGCACCGCCGTACCGACGGCGCTGCTCGCGCTGCCCGGCGTCGCCGGACTGTTCACCCGGCTCACCCGGGAGTGGACGGTCGAGCAGCGCGTCCGCGGCGTCCTGGGGCTGTGCTACGGCGACCCCGCGCGGGTGACGCCCGAGGGGTTCCGGCACGCCGTCGAGGAGATGGAACGGCGGCTGGGCCTGCCGTACTTCTGGGACGCGATGGCCCGCTCCGCGCGGGGCATCGTCAACGCGTACACGCTGGGCGGCCAGCACGCCCTGTGGCGGCAGGCCGAGCGGGTGCTCGCGCCGACGCTGCTGGTGTACGGCGGGCGTGACCAGCTCGTCGCCTTCCGCATGGCCCAGAAGGCCGCGCGCGCCTTCCGCGACTCCCGGCTGGTCACCCTGCCGGAGGCCGGGCACGTGGCGATGATGGAGTACCCGCGGACGGTCGCCACGGCGTTCCGTGAACTCCTCGCGGAAGCGGGGGAGACGGCGGAGGCGACGGGGGCGGCGGTGTCCGGGCGGGCCGCGCCGCGTGCAGTACGCTCGGGCGATCAGATCGAATCCGCCAACTCGGGGAGCTGAGGCGCGACGTGGGACGCCACAGCCGTCGGGGGCCAGCCCCCAAGGGCGACACCGCGGGGGCGAAGGACCGGCGCAAGGCGCCGGGATCCCCGCCGGCCGCACCCGCGGCCCCGACTCAGGGCCGCGGCCGACAGGCACCGCCGGAGGGCGGCGGGGCGGGGCACGCGCCGACGCAGGGGCCCGTGCAGGGACCGACGCGGGGACCGGCGTACGGGCAGGCGTTCGGACCGGCGCAGGGGACGCCCGCACACGGGTTCCCACGGCTGCCGGACGGGACGCCCGCGCACGGTTTCCCGAGGCTGCCGGACGGGACCCCGGCGCACGGGGTGCCCCGGCTGCCCGACGGCACTCCGGCACAGGGCGTCCCCCGGCTGCCCGACGGCACTCCCGCGCACGGTTTCCCGCGGTTTCCCGACGGCACCACGGCGCGCGGCACTCCCCGGGTTCCCGGTGGTCCGCAGGTGCGGGGCGGGCATCCGGAGCAGCGTGAACAGGGCGGGGCCTGGGGCGAGCTGCGGGGCCCGGCGGTCGGCTACGGCGGCCCGGCGGGACCGTCCGGACCGCCCGGGTCACCCGGAGCGTCCAGGCCAGCCGGTGGTCCGGGCATACCGCGACCGCGGCAGACGCCGCCGAACGGACCCCGCAAGGAGTACGTGGACGCCTTCGACGGCGGCCCGGACGACGACCTGTCCGAGCCCCGCGCGGCCCACGGGTCCGCGCTGGCCTCCACCGGCGTCGCCACCACGGACCCGTACGCCAAGGCCACCCGCTGGGAGACGGACACGGACCTCGACGACGCCCCGCCCACGGGCGAGCCCGCGCCGGTCAGGGGCGGCGGCAAGGGGCGGACGTTCACCGGTGTCGCCGCCGCCGCGGTGACCACCGTGCTGGCCGTGGTCGTGGCCGGACAGGTCACCGACCGGGACGAGGGCGGCGCCGTCGGCACACAGGCCCAGACCCGGGACACGCGCGAGACCCCGGCCCGGGCGGACGGACGTCCCGCGCCCTCCGAGTCCCCGAGCCCGGCCCCGCTGACGTACGACCAGAAGATGGGCAAGATGTACGCCGTCAGCCCGAAGCTGGACGGGCCGGGCACCTTCGCGGCGGTCCCGGGGATCGACAAGGCGCCGGGGAAGGGCCAGAAGTACACCTATCGGGTGGACGTGGAGAACGGCCTCGGGCTCGACGGCGAACTCTTCGCCGAGGCCGTGCAGAGGACCCTCAACGACAACCGGAGCTGGTCCCACAACGGCGGCCGGACCTTCGAACGCATCCACTCCGGCGACCCCGACTTCGTGATCACCCTGGCCAGCCCCGGCACCACCGCGGACTGGTGTGCGAAGTCCGGCCTGGACACCACGGTCGACAACGTCTCGTGTGACTCCGCCGCCACGGAACGCGTGGTGATCAACGCCTACCGGTGGGCCCGTGGCGCCAAGACCTACGGCGACCAGATCTACGCCTACCGCGAGATGCTGATCAATCACGAGGTGGGCCACCGCCTCGGCTACTCGCACGTGACCTGCGACAAGGAGGGCGACCTCGCGCCGGTCATGCAGCAGCAGACCAAGTTCCTGGAGTACAACGGGATCCGCTGCCGCCCCAACGCCTGGCCCTACCCGAAGGGCTGACGCCCCCTCACGCGCGGTAGCCGTCTCCGTGTGAGTGATCTCGTAGCGCGACGAAACGCGCCCCGCGCGGGAAAGTTACGACCGTTCACCCCTTTTGGTGGTGCGACGGACAACCGTCCGTCGCAC